>JBAXXX010000058.1:0-23840 GCA_037127695.1 Verrucomicrobiia bacterium
ATTCCATAGCTTATTTTAAGCTCCTGCTGGTTCGAAAACGGGGTCCACCCCATTTAAATATGAATTACACAGATATACTGCAGGACATAATTAACAAGCATCTTTTGAATCAAAAGAATGGCAATCGTTATTTCTGTGAAAGACAGATTCAATTTAAACTAGGATTGGAAATATTTAAAAAAATCAATATTGAACCGCAGTTTGAGAGATTAATGAGGGGCGGACGAGGTATTTCCGAGACATTAAACGCAAAGCGAGATTACCTGGATTTGTTTATCGAAGAAGGACAATATAAAACAGGAATTGAATTAAAGTACAAAACAACAAATAAAGGCAAGGCGGAGGTAATCTACGAGCATCATGGCGCGCAGAGCAATGGCCGCGCACAATGCCTGTTTGACATAAGTAGATTAGAGCGGTTTATCGATTGCAACGAAATAACGAACGGCTACTTCATATTTATCACAAATGATAAGACATACTGGTCAAAATATAGAAATCCAACATTCAGTCTATCAAATGAAAAAAATAAAACGGGAGTTTTTAAAGCAGATTGGGACTCTTGCCCAGATTACTGTAATGACTTTATTCTTCGTGGAAAATACGATATTGAATGGATCGTAAATGGCAGTTTTGGGGCACTCCTAATTCCTGTTGTGAAACAATGGACTTAGAAATGCCATTCATTTGTAATTAAAATCATGAAATCCCTGTCTTCAGTCCTCCTGGTCGCACTCCTGGTTGCCTTTGTGCCATCGAAAGCGACCGCACTCCAGCCCGGCCAGCCGGGTTGGGACAACTCAGTTCTCTCCTTCGAAGATGCAAAAAGCGCGGCAGACGCCGGGGATGCCTACGCACAGGCGGTGGTATCCATTTACTACTCACTCGGATGGAAGACCGAAAAGAACGTGGAATTGGCTTTGAAGTATGCCGTCAGCAGCGCGAAGGCCGGGCATCCGCTGGGAATTTATCGAGTTGGAGCAGCTGCCCGTGCAGGCGATGGCGCTGCAAAGAATGAGGAGCAGGGATTGAAGCTCCAGGCAAACTCCATCGAAGGGCTCAGCAAAATGGGGGGGAATCCCTATGCAATCACGTCACTCGGCGTGATGCTGTTCCAGGGAAAGGTTGCTCAGGAGAACAAACAAGAAGCGGCAAGACTCTACAAAGTCGCGGCAGATATGGGGTATGCTCCCGCGCAGTTCAACTACGCCATGTGTGCCAAAGCAGGGAATGGCATGGATAAAAACCCTGCTATCGGAGATAAATATCTGCAAAAAGCTGTAAACGAGTCGTATCCGCTTGCGACTTCTGCAAGAGTTTTCACCAATAATAAGGAGCAAATCGGTGCAGGAAACCAGCCCCCCGCGCAGGAGGAGCAACGAAACACATCGCTTAATTCCGAAACGGGAGTTTTTGAACCAGACGCACTTAAAGGAGAGTCATCAAAATGGCATTCTCTAATTCAAAGCAGCAATCAAAGCGATATATCTGTAGATTTCCGAACTAATTATAGCGACTATAATATGCCCAATAGAGATGATTGGCAGCGCTATGTTTTCAATCAATATCGAGTAACTTCAGAGGATGAGGAGGGATGCAACGTCGCCTTATCGGTAGACACAACGGAAGGCGCGATGAGAGGAAAAAGCATCATTGAGTATCCGGTTGCATTGCAGTTTCGTATAAAAAATAATGGAAAAACCAGCAAGTGCGTTGAAGCATTAACACTGCGCGTTGAGAGCGTGAAAGAAATAAACGACTTTCTTCCATCATGGGTCGGTGATGTAAATGGGTTCTATTTGCATAATTACGGATGGAGCGGTGATGCGCCCATAAGGTCGCATTTTATCTTATATGCCCCAATTAACGCTCTTAAGGAAGATCGCTTAGCTAAGGCGCAAGAGTTCTCCATAGAAACGTCAACGTCCAGTGACATAAAGCATCCATGGCCGAGATTTATTGATTCAGTTAAGGGTAGGTTGCCATTTCTTGATTTTAAAGCAACCTTAAATTTAGAGTCTGGCTCGTCATATAGCGCGTATCACAGTCTTGATGGTGGCGCGAGCGGCCAAGAGTTGCATGTGAAGATTCCAGCTAGATTTAGCCTTCCATCGAAACGCGAAGGATATAAAATATCATTTCCCGTCAATAGTGTAGTAAAGCCGAATGAAAGTGCATTCGTCTCAGTGACGCTCGATGCGTCGCAATCTATTAATGTAAAGCTGCGGCCTTTCATTATTCTTTCTAATAAAGAAACCATAGCGGGAAGAGGCGTTGGAATGGAATATAGATCATTTCGCCCCTTACAGAGTTGCGAATCCGTGATTCCATTGATTGGACAGGATGACAGTCCTTTGATGTTTTATCAACTTAGTTGTCTGCAATCGAGAATGCCTATCGTTACATGGAATGATTGCAAGGCGGCTAAATCACTTTTGCAGAGTACAGATAAAACGCTTGAAGATAACGACATTAAAAAGCTTTTGATCAGCGAATCTGACTTATTTACTAAGGCGGTTAAAACTTCTGAACAGACCGTTGAATTGCTGCCAAACACAGCAAGCAAACCATCGTGGGCGGTTTGCCAGACAACGAATAATCATCAATCCTTCGATGTCACTCCAAGTAATGCAACCATTAAAAAGCGAGCGTTCCTTACAATTAAAACAGATGATCGTGGCATTTGCGGTGTGTTTTCACTATTTGATTCAGTTAGTCAAAGTGTGGTTTTTCAAGCCCCATGGAGCCTTATAACAAAGAATAAAGGCGCTATAAGCAGTACATCCTTGGCGATGAGCAGCGATCAGAATTTCCGGTGGATTGCTTGGCTTATTAATGCTGGCACTGATGTGCGTCTATATGTAGCATTTCCTGGCAGATCTGAAAGTTTAGTTAGTCTTCCCTATGCAATTGAATCTGATATCCAACGAATCGGCACGTCTGGCGATAATCTAGTTCTAGAATACAAGACAGGAACGAAGATGTTCAACTTAAACGATCCTGTCATTTCTCAACTTCTTGACGGTGCATATGCCCATGGAGCAAGCGAACCCGCATTCAGCGACATCGACAACCATGGACGCTACCGTCTGTGGATTCCACCTCGCAAATCAACACCGCCAGACACAATGCCCGACTGGGCTTCCCCTAAAGAGTGCGCATTGTCGGGCGCCACTAAAGTCGACTTAATAGATTCTTTGCATTGGTTGTCAAATAGTGAAATTGCGTTGAAAACTAGCGCTTGTTGGAACGTTGTCAATATATATAATGCAACTAGAAGACCCATAAAGCAGAATCAAACCGCATTATTAAAAGTAAATACATCAAAAGCTAAACCAATTGAGGTTAGCTGCGGGAATGGGATCTTTACAACTGAATATCCTATAAGAAACAAACTTTCCATTGTAGTCGAAAGCTCAAGAAAGTTCAAATATGACGGCGTTGGCATCTTTAAGCAAAACGAAGGGTTGAATGTTGGTCGTGGCGAGGTGACGTTTGATGGACTTCACTCTAGATTCACGAATGATCCGTCAGTCTCTCGCATTGGAGCAATTTCAGAAAATAATAAAGCATTTGCATTATCGAGTTTCGATGGAAATAAAATCTTTCTTATTAGTGTCGAAAAGCTCTCGATTATTGGAGTTGTCTGCTTTCAAGATAGCAACACGCCAGTCGGGACAATCATGACACCAGATAACTTTTATCTTTCCGGGAATGGGCGTGCCGACGGAATTTCTCTAACCTCCGGTCTTAGCGGGGTTAATTTGTCTCAATTTGAGGTGCAAATGAACCGCCCTGATATTGTTTTAGAGCGGCTTGGAGCACCTCCAGAGATGGTCAAGGAGGCAGTGCGGCTACGTCAACGCCTTGTAAATCGAAGCGACTATAAAGCGTTGGGAACGGTTGACTTGATTGATATTCCTGTCGTTGAGTTAACCCGCCAGCCCGCTCCGACAACAGAGAAGAGGGAAATCAAAGTGGAGTTCAAGTGCAGCAACAATACCGGCCCACTCAAGGAAATCTTGATTTACAACAATGGTTCTTTGGTCGAGAAAAAGCCACTTCCAGGGGCTGATGGTAAACCTTCACCTGACTCTTCCGGGCAAGCCACGATTGCGCTCGCTACCGGCGACAATCTGATCCAACTGTGTGCAGTCAGCGAGGAGGGAGTTCCGTCCGCGTTCACACCCGCCCGAGTGAAATGCACCGCACCACCTCAATCTAAAAACTCATTCATCGTCTGTGTCGGTCTTTCCGAGTATCAAAACAAAAACTTTAACCTGAAATATGCGGCCAAAGATGCTTCGGACATGTCGGCGGCACTTGAGAAGGCCGCTAGAGGTCGTGGATTAGAGCCGAAAGTGCTTTTGCTCCGGAATCAGGATGTGACAGCGGCGATTGTCGATAAGATCCGCGCTTTTCTTGCGACTGCCACAACTGATGACGAAGTGACGCTCTTTTTTGCTGGTCACGGGTTGCTCGATAAGGATCTCGGCTACCAGTTCGCCACATACACGACGGATTTCACAGCAACAGAAAACCAGGGCATCCCGTTTGAAAAACTCGAATCCCTTGTCGAGGGGATCAAACCACTCAAGCGCACTGTGCTTCTGGACACCTGCCACTCAGGCGAAGTCGAAGAGGAGGCGAAGCCCGAACTGCTCGCCATGGTCAATGGGCCGTCCTCGCCTGCTCCGGCAGAAGTCGCTGCCGTCAAGAAATCGACCAGTGTGGCAACGCGTGGGATGAAGATTAGCGAAACCGCCCCCAAACTTCGCCACTCGGATTTCGTCCAGTTGGAGAGTTTGTTTCCTGATTCGCGCCGAGCCAAGGGGGCAAATATCCTGACATCGTCCAGCGGTAGCGAATTCTCTATGGAAAGCGATGCCTGGAAAAACGGACTTTTTACCTACACATTCCTCAATGCCCTCAAGGATCCCAAAAGTGACATGAACGGGGACGGCAATGTCACCTTCGAGGAAATCTCAACGACGGTCGCTGAACGTGTGTCTGCCCTCAGCGGAGGAAGCCAGAGACCGATCACGAGAGGAGTCAACCGCGAAGTCCCGAGCGTGCTAGCTATAAACAAAGCACCAACTGCTCAGTAAATCGATTAGACAACTAGAAATATTATGGACGATCTGATAGTGTCGGCGTGGAACAATGGATCTCATCGAGAGGATGGCACCGGATATGGGCTGAGCTTTGGGCTTGTAGGGAGAAGGCGCATCCCAGAACACTGGCAGAGTATCTGCTTGATATTTGCGCAAGGAGAAGAACCTGTCGAGATTTCAATCACGCCTGGTTTCAGGGCGCACTGTCCCGAGATCAGACACAGACGTATCGGGCAATGGCTGGCCAGCCAGGAGTTACTTTCTTGGCCTTATCGCCAACCCCATCGCATTCGCCTCGGTCACAACGGAGAGAATGTTTTCTCAGTTTCCTCGCTGTGAGCAAACCGTAAGATGAGGGTAAAATGGACTCGCCAGAAGGCAGCGCTTCTCCACTGTGTCGCAAGGCGCTTAATACACCCAAAGCAAGACATCCCCAACCTGAACAACCACCAAACCATGAAGACATCCAGAATAACACTCGTGGTCGCAATCGCGATCTCATTGAATACGCTGCCCGCAGCTGATGACATCTCGGCGATTTTGAATCAGATCGAAGGCCAGGGCTCAGCGAAGAAGAATACCAGCATCGAAAAGTCGCCTGCGCCAGCGACAGCACCCACCTCGACCCCGGCCCCAAAGAAAAAGAAAATCTCGCCGGTGCCAAAAGCGAAAGCCATCGTCGAAGAACCAGTCGCTAAAGTGCAGCCGACCCCACAAATAACTATTTTGAAGCCGACCGACAAACTGCCCAAGAATTTCCGAGGAATGGGCCTTGCTGGCAAATTTAGAATCTGTGGAACGGACGGTGGGGGATCTCCGCTGATTGTGGCTGCAGAAGATTACAAGAACCCTTTTGCCCGTCAATTCTGGATCATAAACTCCGATGTTGGGCTTGGTCCCAATCGCTCATTTCAACCAGAAGACAGACCCCCTCTTGATGTCCCGCAAAGCAAACCGTTGATCTTTGTTGGGGTATTTGTTCCCGGAGTTTACAATGTGAAAATGCCCTGAGTGTAATAATTATGTCATAAAACCTAGCGTTGGACAAAGTCAGGCGCGCACGAGTTGCATACGCATTAATGAGCAGAGGCTGGAAAGTTGGAGAGGCTTATGATGACGGATACGCACTCCCCGTGTGGGCATCAGAAGCTTCGCAAGATTTATGAACACTTGGGGTGAACTGCTGAAATATCATCCGCTTTACGAGACCTCCATTTTCCAATCATGCCTGAACACCAATCCATCGAGTGGAAAGAAACCTGGCGGGACGAATACCTAAAGTGGGTCTGCGGATTCGCGAACGCCATCGGCGGCGTCCTTGTCATCGGGAAGAACAACAAGGGGATTCCCGTCGGGGTGAATGGGGCATCGAAGCTGCTGGAAGATATCCCGAACAAAGTCCGAGATGTCCTCGGGATTTTGGTGGACGTGAATCTTCGCAACGAGGATGGGGCCACCCCACTTATCGAGATTGTCGTCGAACCGTATCCGTATCCGATCAGCTACAAGGGGGAATACCATTACCGGAGCGGGAGCACGAAGCAGGAATTGAAGGGGGCCGCGCTGGACCGGTTTCTTCTGCGCAAGCAGGGACGGCATTGGGATGGCGTGCCGGTGCCGAATGTCGGCGCGGCTGATCTCGACTTGAGTTCGCTGGCCGCGTTCCGAAAACGCGCTCACCGCAGCAAGCGGCTCACGCCGGAAATCCTGCGGGAACCGGATGCCGAGCTTTTGGAGAAGCTGCATCTCATGGATGGCCATTATCTGAAACGCGCTGCAGTCCTCCTCTTCCATCCCGACCCCGAGCGATTTGTGACCGGTGCCTACATCAAAATCGGCTACTTCCGCACGAATGCCGATCTCGTTTTCCACGATGAGATTCACGGCGATCTCTTCAGCCAGGTGGACAAAACCCTCGATACGCTTCGAGCAAAATACCTCAAGGCGTTGATTTCTTACGACGGAGTTCAACGGGTGGAGACATATCCGGTCCCCGAGGAAGCTCTGCGGGAAGCGATACTCAATGCAGTGGCCCACAAAGATTATGCCAGCGGTTCACCCATCCAGCTCAGCGTGTATGCTGACAAGCTCCTCATTTGGAATTCCGGCCATCTCCCCCTCGACTGGACCGTCGAACGGCTGACAGAAAAGCATTCCTCCCAGCCATTCAACCCGGATATTGCGAATGCATTTTTCCGAGCGGGCGACATTGAATCCTGGGGACGAGGGATCGAGCGGATCATGTCCACCTGCCGGGAAGCCGGATCGCCCGAACCCGCCATCGAATACACGCCCGGCGACCTCTGGGTCAAATTTCCTTTTTCCCCTGCCTATCTGGCCGGGGCATCAACCGGATCGGATGCGGGGAAAAGTTCGGGGAAAAGTTCGGGGAAAAGTTCGGGGAAAACCGAGGACAAGATCATCGCCATTGTTCGGGAATCCCCCGGCATTTCCATTCCGGAGATTGCCAAGATCCTTGGCATCAGCACCCGCGCCGTGGAAAAGCAAATTCGCCAACTCAAGGCCAACAGCCGGCTCCGCCGCATCGGCCCTGCCAAAGGTGGCCGCTGGGAGGCGGGAGCATGAGGAACCTCGCGCAAAGAACGCAAAGGACTGAACCAAACGATATGAATTTCCAGACGCCCGATCCCCATGCGCGAGCATTCGCAAAATTCGTGGGCACGCCGCTTTTAACTTTCCTTCCTCCCCCCTTTGCGTCCTCTGCGCCCTTTGCGCGACACCTTTCCTGTTCTGTTCCGACTGAAAACTGTCTAAATAACCATCTCATGAAACACCACCACCATAAAAACCGCTCCATTTTTGTCCCTTCTCGTGCCTTTTTGTGGCTGATCCTCTGTGTTCTTTGCGTTCTCTGCGGTTCAATTATGCTTTCCGCCAAAGAAGTCGAATCCGAAGGCCGCGCCGCCGGTGACCAGAATACCGCCCGCGAGCAGGCGCTTGCGGATGCTCTCCGCGAAGCCGTGCGCGTCGGGGTCGGCGTGGACGTGGCGAGTTCCAGCAAGGTCACCGACTTCGCCCTTGATTACGACCGAATCCTGAGCGCGGCATTCGGACATGTGAACACGTACAGCATCGTCTCGTCAGGGCTCGGGAGGGATGGCATTTACAGGGTGAAGGTGAAGGCCGATGTCCAGCCCGGCACGCCGGGAGCAAAAGACACGCTCGCCCTACGACAAATCGTCCTTCTCAAAGGTGCTCCGCGAGTCTCGATCAAGATCGAAGACCTGATTGACGGAGTCGCTGGACCGACTTCCTACGCTCAGGGAATCATGGAGCAGACCGGGCGCGAGTTGCAGCTCAACCTTGTGGACATCGGGACCGCTCGCACGCAAGAAACCCGGATGGCTGCCAGAGACGAGATCCTCGGGAATGACAAGACCGCCAAGCTCAGGAAAGCGGACATTTCCCAGAAGTCCGATTTCCTCATCGAGGGGAAGGTCGTCGCCCGCTACGTCGGCCAGCAGTCGAGCTATGGTTCCCTTCCTCAGCATGTATTCTCCGTCGGAGGCGAACTCCGGGCGATCCGACCAGAAACCGGAGAAATCGTGGCAACCGCTGCACTGCCCGGAACAGAGAAGGTTGAGAGCGATCTCGAATCTAAAGAGATGGCAGCCCGCGACGTCATTCAGAAGGTTCTGTCCGGCACCGGAAAGACCAGCAACATCTTCAACAAGATCCTGGCACGGTGGGTGACAGAAACCGACCTCGGCGCCATCAAGCGCCTCGAATTCAGTGGAATCAGCAGCGAAGACTTCAAGAAGTTGCAGGCCGCGATGAAAGACACCGACAAGATCAGCGCCGTCTGGCCAAGAGAATTCGACGCCCAAGGGATCAGCAACCTCGACATCGAAACCCGCCTTGACAACCCCGGCATAGAGGACGTCGTCACCAAAGCGACCGAAAGCCGCTACGCCACCGACAGAGCTACCGACAACCTCATCGCCTTCAAACCCGGCACCCCGGCAAAGAAATCCTGGTGGCCTTGGTGAAGGTGAGAGCTGCCTCGCCGTTCCCCGTAGAGGGCGTCACCATTCGGAAGACCACAGCCCGGAGAAAATCTTGCGGGTCAGGGGGCCTGCCGGGGATTTCTTGCGATTTGGGCGGCGAGCGCCTCCGCTCCGGCCCGGAAGGAAAGCGATTCCTTCGCGAGGTCACCGGAGCGGTGGACGGAAGCGTGCCAGGCATCGTCAATCAGGAGCAGATCGCGGGCGCGGGCGGCGAGCCCGTCGCGTCCGGCGGAGAAGAACTCCTCGTAAGCGATGCGTTCGACCGCCCCGTTTCCGCCGAGGCAGGGCATCCGGCAAAGCAGGGCATCTCCGGCCACCTGCCCGGGGACCGCGCTGGAATCAAGCTGCCAGACGATCCGGTGCCGGGCCATCACCTTGAGGTAGTCCGGGTAGGGCAGCGGGGACTCGATGATGTGAAGAAGCGGATTTCTTTTTCTGAGCCCCTTCAAGATGCGCGAGCCGTGGCGGCCTTCAGAATTCACGACGGCGAGCGGGCACGAGAGGTCGCGGGAGATTTGATCCGCCAGGACGACTGCTGCGAGGTGGTTGCGCGAGGGGGTGCCAAACTCCCTGGTGCCGACGAAGATGCCCCGGCGCTGGTCGAGCGGCTGGCTGAAATCCCATGCAGGAAAATCGATCGGATACGGGGTCGGGAGGAATTCCGCATGCGGGGCGCCTGCCGCGAGGTAAAGCGGGACGAGCTCGGGAGTGCTCGAGATCGCGCCGTCCGACGCCGAGCAAATCTCGCGGAAGAGCTCCCATCGGGACAGGTCGCCAAGAAGGTCGGCAACCTGGTGGCTCCCGGATTCCTTGCAGGAAACAAACGCCAGGCACCCGCGCGAGCGGAGCCGGGCGACCGCAGACAGCGCACCGCTCAGGTTCCGCTTTCGCAGGAGGACGACGGCCGCCCCGGCAGGGACAGATTTTTCCTCGCGATAAAACCCGCCGCGCCCGCAGGCGGCGTAGGCATGGTAGTTGACCGGAGGGTGTCCAGGATCTCCAGGCGCTCCGGGGCCCTCCGGGAATTGGCGTTCCGGGTCGCGGCCGCCAGGGTTGAGCACAGAGAACGTCATGCGTGTTTGATCCTGTTCCAGATTTCATCCAGCTCCTTGAGCGGGATCTCCTGCATCCTGCGTTCGCCGACCTCGCGCTCGACCGCCTGGAAGCGGCTGATGAAGCGGTTTGTGGCCGCGGCGAGCGAGACCTCCGCATCCACGTGAAGCTTGCGGGCGAGGTTGACCGCAGTAAAAAGGATGTCCCCGACCTCGTCCTCGACCGCCTTCGCATCCCCCGCAGCAAGGGCGCCGCGCACCTCGGAAATCTCCTCCTGCATCTTCTCGAAAACCGGCTCGGCATCCGGCCAGTCGAACCCGACCCGCGCCGCCTTCCGCTGCGCGTTCTGGGCGCGCACGAGCGCGGGCATCGAGGTCGGGAGGCCATCGAGAACTCCCGACCGTGATGGCTTTTCCTCCTGCTTGATCTGCTCCCATTGGCGGAGGACTGCCGCCGAATCGCCCGCCAGCTTGTCCCCGAAGACGTGCGGGTGGCGGCGGATCATTTTCTCGCAGATCTCCGCGGCCACATCCTCGAAGGTGAACGCGTCCCGCTCGCCGGCCATCTGGGTATGGATGACCACATGCAGGAGCAGGTCCCCGAGCTCCTCCTTGAGGTTCGCATCATCCGCGCGCTCGATCGCCTCGATGACCTCGTAGCATTCCTCGATCAGGGCGCCCCGCAGGCTCTCGTGCGTCTGCTCGCGGTCCCACGGGCAGCCGTCCGGCGCGCGGAGCCTTGCAACAATTTCCCGGAGCCGGAGGATCTCAGGCATCTCAGATCCTCCAGAGCGAGCTGTTTCCCGCCCCGAACTCGCTGACCTCCTCGCTCGATGTCCGGGCGGCATACCATGTCAGCACGGAGATCGAGAGGATGGTTCCCACATACACGAGGCATGCAAACCAGGCCGGGAGCTCATGCACGGCAAGCGCCTGGTAGAACGCCCCGACCGAGCGGATCGGAGTTTTTGTATGGATCAGGATCTTCATCGTCCAGGCGATCATGATGATCGCGAAGATGAACACGTAATTCCGCTTCAGGCGCCTGCCGATCGCCTCGAGCTTGCTGATCTTGAACGACGGCATGATCAGATCCTCGCAGACCAGCTTCCGCCACTCGCCATCCAGGAGCTTCTGGTTCCTCATCACCATCGGGACCAGAAAATGGGATTCGAGCATCCGGACCCGCCCGCGGAACGCATCGTAGAACCGGTACCGGCGGGCCTCGATCCAGAGCATGATCCAGACGAGCGCGAGGTTAAAAAAGAAGATGATGTGCGGGATATCTTTGAACGAGAAGGCGGCTCCGATGATCGTTGTCGTGCTCGTGATCGCCCATGTCGTGGTGACGTCGAGCCGCTGCCGCCAGACCATGATCCGGCCGAGCTCGCCGCGATAAAAATGCACCATCGTCGTGACGTAGCACGAGTCGTCGAGGCTGGCGGATGGCAGCGAAGACGGGGCGGGGCGGCGGGTCTTTTCGGGCATGTTATCGTTTCCTGTCTTTTTCCAGCAGCTCCTCGCGCGCCCGATCCAAGCGGGCTCGCTCCCCTGCCGTCAGGCTCCTCATCCCACGCCTGGAAATTTTTTCCAGGATGTCATCGATCGATGCGGCCGGCTCGTCCGGGCGTTCGAGCACGCGGAGGTGCGGCGTTGGGCGGGCTGGAAAAAACGAGCGGAGATCCGGGAAAAGCTCTCCGCCGCGCAGCCGGCGCACGAGAAGGACCGCCGCGCTGCAGTCGAGCGCAAGCACCGCCAGCCCGGTGGTGTCGGAAGCGGCCAGCGACTGGAGCGCGCTCACCGCCACGAGGCAGGCCGCGACCCACCGCGCCTGGATTCCAAAAAAAACTTCCGCAGATGGATAGAGTGCGGCGAAGGCGACAAAGATGCCGAAGTGGAGCGCCCCGGACCCCCAGTAGCTCGAGGGGAACCCAGCGAATCCAGCCAGCGCCAGCGCCAGCGGGGGGGCCAGCAGGAGGGTCAGATAAATCACCAGGAACGCCCGCCGGCCGAGAAGTTTTTCGATCTCCTGGCCGAACGCCACCAGCATGTAGAGCTCGAGCAGGAAAAGCAGCCCCGGGGGATGGACAAACGCATAGGTGCCGAGCTGCCAGATCGCGAAGTGCCCGCACACCGCCGCGCTGGAAAACTCCAGCGCTCCGAGGAGGAGCTTCGCGCCTGCAAACATCGCGAGAGCGGTCGCAACCATCGCCAGCGCATGAGCCCCTGCGAGCAGGGTGCTGGCATAGACAGGAATCGACCCGGCCCAGGCGAGAGGGGACGTGTTTCCGAAATTTCTGTCCGCAGTCATTCCCTCACATCCTAACCTCGCAAGAAATTCCCACAAGATCGAACTCGTTTCCCTTGCCACATAATACGGATTCTGTGATTGTTTGACCTGCCAAACTAAATTCATGAGCAAAACCACAACACTAGGAACCTGTAAACCAACCATCAAATCCATCCTCGCCTGGGTTGAGGAGGTCGCCGAACTCACGAAGCCCGCTGCCATTTTCTGGTGCGACGGATCCGAAGCCGAAGACAAGCAGATGCGCGACCTGCTCGTGGCTTCCGGGGCTGCACTCTGGCTCGACCCGAAGAAGCGCCCGAACTCCCTGCTCGTGCGCAGCGACCCCCGGGATGTCGCCCGCGTCGAGGAGCGCACGTTCATCTGCTCGAAGTCGAAGAAGGACGCCGGCCCGACCAACAACTGGGAGGCTCCCGACGTCATGAAGACGAAGATGAATGGCCTCTTCAAAGGCTGCATGGCCGGGCGCACGCTCTATGTGATCCCGTTCAGCATGGGCCCGATCGGCTCCCCGATCGCCCAATACGGGATCGAGATCAGCGACAGCCCGTATGTCGTCGCCAGCATGCGCATCATGACCCGCATGGGGGCGGCCGTCTATGACCAGATCGCCAAAAACGGGGTCTTCGTGAAGTGCCTCCACTCGGTTGGCATGCCGCTGGCCGCCGGGGAAAAAGACGTCCCTTGGCCGTGCAACCCGGCAGACACCTACATCACCCACTTCCCGGAAGACCGGCTGATCATGAGCATCGGCTCCGGCTACGGAGGAAACGCGCTCCTCGGGAAAAAATGCTTTGCTCTTCGGATCGCTTCGGCGATGGCGCGCGACGAGGGCTGGATGGCCGAGCACATGCTCATCCTCGGGGTCAAGGATCCTGAGGGCAAGAAGACCTACGTTTCGGCAGCATTCCCGAGCGCCTGCGGCAAGACGAACTTTGCGATGATCATCCCGCCAAAAGTTCTCAAGGACGAGGGCTGGGAGATCAGCTGCATCGGCGACGACATCGCCTGGATCAAGCCGGGGCCAGACGGGAGCCTCCGGGCGATCAACCCGGAAGCCGGCTTCTTTGGAGTTGCTCCGGGAACGGCCTACGACAGCAACCCGATGGCCATGGATTCCATCAAGTGCGACACGATCTTCACGAACGTCGCGCTCACCGACGACGGAGATGTCTGGTGGGAGGGGATGTCGAAGGAGGCTCCGAAGCACCTGATTGACTGGAAGGGCAAAGACTGGACGCCGGAAGCGAAGGACTCCGAAGGCAAGCCGGTGCTCTCGAGCCACCCGAACAGCCGGTTCGCCGCCCCGGCGCGCAACTGCCCGATCATCGATCCCGACTGGGAAAACCCTGCGGGCGTCCCGATCAGCGCGATGGTCTTCGGCGGGCGCCGGGCGACGACGATGCCGCTCGTCTTCCAGTCGTTCAACTGGGTCCACGGAGTCTATCTCGGCGCCACGGTCGGCTCGGAGATGACCGCAGCCGCAGCCGGAACGGTCGGCCAGGTCCGCCGGGATCCGATGGCGATGCTCCCGTTCTGCGGATACAACATGGGCGACTACTTCGCCCACTGGCTCGAAATGCGCCACCACGTCAAGCACCTGCCGGCGATCTTCCACGTCAACTGGTTCCGCAAGAGCCCGGAAGGGAAGTTCCTCTGGCCCGGGTTCGGAGACAACATGCGCGTCCTCAAGTGGATCGTCGAGCGCTGCCAGGCCGGCAAGCACGCGACCGAAACTGCGATCGGATGGATGCCGGAATACCAGGACCTCGACATGCGCGGGCTCGAGAAAGAGATGCCTCTTGCGAAATTCGAGCAGGCTCAAAAGATCGACACCGCCGAGTGGCACCGCGAGCTCGTCATGCAGGACGAGCTCTTCATCAAGCTCTACAGCCACCTGCCTAAGGAGCTCATCTTCCAGCGCGAGCTCCTCATCTCGCGCCTGTAAGGATCCCTGCAGAAAACACATCCCCGCGCGGAGCCGCCAAACGGCTCCCGCGGGGATTTTTTTTCGGAATAGCGTGTGGGTACGGACATCCCGCCCGCCAGAATATGCCGCCCCTTCATGCTCATCGTGGCTTCCTGCCTCCGGATTTAGGATCACCCCTTGCATCCGTCGGATTTCCGGCTTTATTGGAATAAGAATGTTCGCTCAAAAAGAGGCACTGATCCGGCTGCTCCAGGACAACGACCCGGAAACCGTCCGCCTCGTGAAGGAGCAGCTCGCAGCGGGCGGCGAGGAAAAAATTCCCGAGCTCGAGGAGCTGATGCGGGAGGACGACGCATGCGTATCCCGGCATGCCCGCGAGGTGCTCACGGCAATCAGCGGGCGAAGCGCGGAGGAGGAATTTTCGCTCCTCTGCCATTTTTTTGGAGACGGGCTGGACATCGAGCTGGCGTGCTGGGTGCTGGCGCGCGCGCTCGAGCCAGGGGTCTGCATCCTGCCCTACGAGCACAAGCTCAGCAACTGGGGGCGCCAGTTCCTTGTGAAGATCTCCGGGGCCGTGAGCAACCGCGAGCGCGTGCTCGTGCTTTCGGAGTTTCTTGCCGGGGAGCTCGGGTTCCGGGGAAACGCTGACGACTACTACTGCGAGAGAAATTCCCTGCTCCCCCGCGTGATCGAGACCCGCGCGGGGATTCCGATCACATTGACATTGCTCTACATGATGGTCGGCGCGCGGGCCGGGATGAAAATCGAGGGCATCAACCTGCCCGGCCACTTCATCGCCCGCCACGGGGAAGTCTATTTTGATCCGTTCCATCGCGGGAAGATATTGGTCCGCCGGGATGTCGAGGGGATCCTGCTTCGGCAGGGCCTGGCATTGAAGGGCTGCCACCTGCAGCCGGCCACTCCCCGCCAGATGCTGCTTCGCATCCTCACCAACCTGATCTATGTCTATGACCTGCACGGGAACGCCGAAAAGCTGGAGCTCGTCAGGCACTGGATGCAGGCCCTCAAGGGCGGAGCGGAATGATCGTTGAGGTTCTGAATACTGGCACGGAGCTGCTCCTCGGCGAGGTGGTCAACACGCACGCGGCCTGGCTTGGGAAGCAGCTTTTCCCGCTCGGCCTGAGGATTTCCCGCCAGACGACCGTGCCCGACGGGGAGGAGATCCGGCAGGCGCTCTCGGAATCCATCGGCCGGGCCGACATCGTGCTCGTGACCGGCGGGCTCGGCCCGACGACGGATGACATCACGCGCGAGGCGGTCTCCGGGCTTCTCGGGCTCAGGCTGCTCGAGAACGATGGCGTCCGCAGAAAAATCGAGTCCATGGTCTCCGCGCGCGGGTTCTGCCTGCGCGAGCGGATGCTCCGCCAGGCGATGGTTCCCGAGGGGGCCACCGTTCTCCCCAACGAACATGGCACGGCCCCTGGGCTCTACATCCCGCAGTCCGGGAGCTCGCCTCACATTTTCCTTTTTCCCGGGCCGCCGCATGAGCTCCACCCGATGTTTGCCGCCTCTGCACTGCCGGTTCTCCGGGCGCTTTGCGGAGGGATGCCCGAGCGGGAATGCCGGGTTTACCGGGTCGTCGGCCTTGGGGAAAGCTCCGTTGAGGAGCTCGTCGGGCTCGGGCTCTCGAAGCGCCCGGACATCGAGGTCGGATACTGCGCGCGTCCGAACGAGGTGGATCTCAGGGTGATCGGGCCGAGGCCTGCCCTCGAGGAAGTCGAGCCGGAGATCCTTCAGGCCATCGGCGACCACCTCGTCTCGCAGGCTGGCGAGCGGCTCGAGGAATGGGTCGTCCGACGCCTCCGCGAATCCGGCCGCACGATCTCAGTGGCTGAGTCGTGCACGGGCGGCCTCCTCGCCCACCGGCTCACGAATGTTCCCGGCGCCTCGGAGGTTTTCCCCTGCGGGTATGTGACGTATTCCAACAGCGCAAAAACTTCCGATTTGGGCGTCCCTGCCGCGTTGATTGCGGCGTGCGGGGCGGTGAGCGAGCCCGTGGCATTGGCGATGGCGGACGGGTGCCTCACGAGGTCGGCGAGCGACTTTGCGCTTGCCCTGACCGGCATCGCGGGGCCTGGAGGCGGATCTCCTGAGAAGCCGGCCGGCACGCTCTTCATCGCGCTGGCACAAAAAGGCAAGCCGGCAGCCTGCCGCAGGTTTCTATTTTCGAGGGACCGCGAGACATTCAAGCAGCTCGCGACCCAGGCGGCCCTGGATCTCCTGCGCCGCGAGCTCCTCGGCCCGCCTCCGCGAGCGCCTAGCCCACATGGTGAAAAAACGAAAAGAGATCTGCTCTCTTGAACCGCCGCGATTTTCTGATATCGCTTAAGCTCAAATGAGCTTAGCTGAAAAAGTCAAACGTGCCGGGGTAGTGGGAGCTGGGGGCGGCGGGTTCCCTGCCCACGTGAAGCTCGCAGGCAAGGCCGACACCGTCATCGCCAACGGCGCAGAATGCGAGCCGCTTCTACACAAGGACTCCGCCGTCATGCAGCACCTTGCTGCGGAGGTCGTGGAGGGAGTTCAGCTCGTCATGCAGGCCGTCGGCGCGAAGGACGGGATTGTGGGGATCAAGGCGAAAAAGAAGGAGGCCGTGGCGGCCATCCAAGCCGCCTGCAAAGGCACGCCGGTGCGCGTCCACCTGCTTGGCGACTACTACCCGGCCGGCGACGAATACGAGCTGGTTCACGCGGTGACCGGCCGCCTCATCCCGGCGCAAGGAATTCCGCTCCAGGTCGGCGCCGTCGTCTGCAATGTCGAGACCCTGGCCAACATCTCCGCAGCTGCTAAAGGGGTGCCGGTGACCCATAAGACGATCACGCTGGCGGGCGCGGTAAATTCTCCCATGACGATGACCGTTCCGGTCGGAACCGCTCTCCGCGAGGTCATCGAAGCGGCCGGAGGCCTCGCCACCGATGACCCCGTCATCTTCCTTGGAGGCCTGATGATGGGGCAAGTGACAGACGACCTCGACACTCCGATCGTCAAGACGAGCACCGGAGCCGTGATCCTGCCGCGCGGCCACCACCTGGCCGAGCGCAAGCTCAAACCCGCAAAGATTCAGGCACGGATCGGCAAGTCCGCCTGCGACCAGTGCCGGTTTTGCACGGAGCTTTGCCCACGCTACCTGCTCGGCTACGCGGTGGAGCCCCACCAGGTCATGCGCAGCCTCGCCTTTACCGCGACCGACAAGAAATACTGGAACCAGATGGCTGCCAACTGCTGCGCCTGCGGGCTCTGCACCCTCTACTCCTGCCCCGAAGAGCTGTATCCCAAAGAGACCTGCGATGCGTCGAAGGCCGAGATGCGCGAGGCAGGCTCCAAGTGGGCCGGCCCATCGCCGGCCAAGGCGCATGCGATGCACGACGGGCGCAAGGTCCCGATCAAGCTTTTGGTGCGGCGGCTGGACGTCGGGCAATACGACCTCCCGGCGCCGCTGAGCCGCTCCGAAATTCAGCCGCGGCAGCTCAGCCTCCTGCTCAAGCAGTCCGCCGGCGTCCCGAACCTTCCCTTGGTGAAGAAAGGGGACTCCGTCCGGGCAGGCCAGCCGGTTGGAGAAATCCCGAAGGACGCGCTCGGGGCGGTCCTCCACTCTCCCATTGCCGGCTCGGTGGCAGACGTCACCAATGACCGCATCATTTTGATCAGATAATTATGAACGAAAAATCCATTGGTATCATCGAACTCTCCAGCGTCGCCGCCGGCTTTGCCGTGGCGGACGCGATGCTCAAGGCCGCCAGCGTTCAGATCATGCTTTCGCGGAGCATCTGCTCGGGAAAATACATGGTTGTCATCTGCGGTGCGGTGGATGCGGTGGAAAGCGCGGTTGCTGCGGGTGCCAGCTCTGCAAACGGCTGCCTCATCGGCCAGTTTGTTCTTCCCAACCCCCACCCGGACGTCATCGCCGCCATCGGACGCTCGCAGGTGCCGGAGCCGGGCGGCGCGCTTGGGATCTTGGAATCCTTCACCGTCAGCGCCCTGCTCGAGGGGGCCGACGCCGCCGTCAAAGCCGGCCAGGTGCAGCTGATGGAGATTCGATTGGCGATGGCGCTCGGAGGCAAGGCCTTCTGCACCATGACCGGAGATATTGCGGCCGTGCAGGCTGCCGTGGAGGCCGGACAGCAGGTTATCGCTGAGAGCGGCATGCTGGTCAACGCCGTGGTGATTCCCCGCCCGCATCCCGACGCTTATCGCGAAATCGTGTGACGCTCGCGCGCATCTCCGTGCGGCGCTTCGTGCCGGAGTGGCGTGCCGCCCAATTCCGCCCGAGAAAAATCCGGAAACTTGCGCTTGTCAGAGGTGCACCCCCGCATCAAAAAAAGGTTTTTTTTGCTGGCCGTTTTCCTCTCGCTTGCTAGTGTATTCACGAGATGAAGCTCCTCCCCCTCGCTCTGGCTGCACTGATTTTCCCGCTCTGTGTTGGGGCTGAAGAGAGCGGGACCATGCAGGCAATCACGTTGAAGGACAGCGGGGTCATCAACGCGGAAATTACCGAGGTGACCGGGGGGTTCTACCTCATCAATGCCCCGGCTTTGGGAGAGATGAAAATCCCCACCGGCAACGTTCTTTCTATCCGGAAGGCCACCTACCACAATGTTGACTATCCAGAAACCGATGCGGTTTTGCCGGCCTCCGAGAACCCTGCAGACGCGTCCGCAGAGCAATCGGTAGCCTCCGCCTTGCAGCTCGCCCTGTCATCCAAGGTTAAGAACTTTCTTTCCACTGGCGACGGGATGGCCGCCGCTGCGCAAATCTCGGAGGACCACGACTGGAAAGCTGTCTTGGCTGACCCTACCGTGATGAAGGCCATTCGGAGCAAAGACGGGGCCGCGCTGATCAGCTTGCCCTCTGTGAGTCGGCTCATGGAGAGCTCCCAAACAAAAAGCCTCATCCAAAGCATCCTCAATCCCGGCACCCAAACTTCCTCGAAAGAAAAGAAGCCCTCAGCGCCTTCGGCCCACCCATCGACCTAGCGATCCCCACTGTGGTTTGATCTTGCGGGAATCGGGCTGGAGATAGCTTCCTGGAGGAGTGCCTCGAACTTCTCTGCTATCGATTCGAGATCGAACCTCTTCGAGATTTCGAGGCTGCAGGATTTCATCCCGTGGAGGAGTGTGGGGTCGGCGGCGAGGAGGGAGAGCTTTTCCTGGAATGCTGCAGGGGCGGCGAGGGAGACGGCGAACCCGTTCCGTCCGTCCTCGATGAGGTCGGAGAGCCCTCCGATGTCGCTGCCAAGGATCGCTACGCCCCGCTTGAGCGCCTCGATCGCCGCGATGGGGTTCCCCTCCGAGGTCGAGGGCATGAGCAGGATGTCCGCGCGGGCGAGAACATCTCGCAAGGCATCCTCCGCCACCCAGCCCAGGAGGCGGACACGCCCGCCGAGCCCAGCTTCGCGCACGGCCGCCTCGATCTCCCCACGCTGCGCGCCGTCGCCGACAAGCGCGAGGCGCCACGGAAAATCGCACCCGGCCAGCGCGCGGAGCATCCACGGGAAGTTTTTTTGCGGGTTGAATCGTCCGATGGCAGCGAGTTCGAGTGGCTGGCTTGGCGGGCGGGCGGCGTCGGGGCGGCCGGGCATCGGAATCCCATTGAGAATCATTTCCGGGGCGACCCAATAGGCGGCGCGCGCGAGGCCTGCGGCGAAGCTGCTGCTTGCAGAAATCCCGGAGGCATTTGTCCAGACCGGACGGATCAGCGGGTTCAGGACGCGGAACAGCGCGTCCGTCTGGTCCGGGTTCCCGCCAGGCAGATCGCCGAGGTGGGCGGTGAGGACGTAGGGCTTGCCCGTGATCGCCCGGCAGGCAAGTGCGAGCGCGCCGGTCGGCACGGCAAAATGCGCATGGATAATATCCGGCCTCCAGTTGCCGATATGCCGGAGGGACGGGAGAAACGAGGTCGCGAGGTACCCGGCCATCTCGGGGACCGTGCAGAGATCGGCGCGCCGGCGAAAAGAAAATGTCCGGAAAATCTCCACGCCATCCCGGATCTCATATTTCGGCAGCCCGCTGATCCTGGCCGTCTGAACCCGGACCTGGTGCCCTCGCCGCACCAGCGCGGCCGCGATGTTGTGGGCCATCCGGCCGCCCCCGCCACCGACCGGCGGGTATTCGTAGCAGAGGGTGAGAACCCTCATTCCGAAAACCTCCGGTAAATCCCCTCGACCTCGGCGCACATGCGCCTGGCGGAAAACCTGGAGGCCACTTTTTCGGATGCGGCGCGGCCGGCCCGCGCGGCGAGCGCCGGGTCCTCGAGCAGCCGGCAGACACGGCTCGCAAAAAGGCTGCAGTCGCCGGAGGGCACTAGGAATCCATCCAGCCCGTCCTCGATGACTTCCGCGATGCCATCGAGCGCGGAGGCGACGACCGGCACCTGCATCGCCATCGCCTCGAGGAGGGTCATCGGCAGGCCTTCGAAGAGCGAGGGCATCAGAAGGACATCGGCGGCAAGGTAGACGAGCCGGGTATCCGGCACGTAGCCGGAAAAAACCAGCCGGCTGCCGAGGCCCGCACCGCACCGCCGCAGGAGGCCCTCCTCCGGCCCATCCCCCGCCAGAAGAAAAACGGCATCCGGATGGCGGCGGGAAACCTCCTCGGCAACCTGCACGAAAAGCACGAAATTCTTTTGCGGATTCAGGCGTCCGACCCCGGCGACGACCGGGCCGTCCGGCGGCAGCCCGAGCGCCTGCCGCGCGCCCTCGCGGGTGCCGCACGATCTCGAATACCGCGCGGGATCGATCGCGTTCAGGACGAGGGAAATCTTTTCTGCTGGCACGCGCTCGCGCTCGACGAGGAATTTCCGGCACGATCCGGAGACTGCGATGAGGTGGGTGGCGAGGCGGTTGGCGAGCGAGTCGAGCGCGAGGCGGACTTTCTGGTTTGCGCGGTAGTCGTCGTTCGTATGGTCGTGGTTGAGGATGACCGGGACCTTGCAGAGCGCCCCGACCGGCTTTGCAAAGATGTTCGAGGCGACGAGATGGCAGTGGAGGATGTCGAACCTCCCGCGCAGCAGGAGGGCGGGGAGGCTCGCCGCATACCAGGGGAAGAGCTTGTGCGGAGACAGCGAGTGGAGGGGGATGCCCAGCGCAGACATCCGGTCCCAATAGACCCCACGCCCGTGCATCGCCGCAACCTCGTGGCGGAAATGTTCCTTGTCCCCGCATGTGGCGAGGTTCATCACGACCTCCTGCGCCCCGCCGAGGTGCAGGCTGTCAATGACGTGCAGGATCTTTTTCAAGTGTAGTCCCGGATCGAACGCAGATCGTCCATGGCGGCGTGGGTGAACTCGATTTTCACGGGGCCATGCGCGCTGCGGCCAGAAATTCTTTTTTGGATTTTACGCGCACCACCTGGCCCGCCTCAAGCTGGGAAAATCCGAGCGCCGCCTCGCGTTGGAGCCATTCGATTTCCCCCGCGCGCCGGAGCGATTCCCTCAGCGCCTCGCGGATGATTTCACTGGCGTTGTTGAAGTGCCAGGAAGCGACCTTTGCCTTGACGGCGCTTCCCAACTCTGGAGTGAGCGAAATGTTCACGGCACCATGCTGCAAAGATTAACAAAGGTTGTCAATTCAGGCGCGATCAGGCCAGCCCGCAACCCGTGCCTGATCGGCGGGCCGTGTCTTTCCACCGAAAGACGCTCTAATTTCTTCAGTTGACTTACTGAGGTAAGTTTGGTTATCTATGAAACTCATGCAAGCAGCAAAGTCAAAAAGATCCACCAAGACATTTCCCTTGGAGATTGAGAACGAGCTTCACAAGACGTTGAAAGTCATGGCAATCAAAGAAGATAAAACTCTGCACTCGCTGATTATCGACACGCTTTCCGCGTGTATTCAAGAGGAGCCCGGCATCTATCGTGGAAAAACATCAGCCTGCAAGGTGAAATGAAACCACCATTTGTCAATGGTTCTCAAGCGTGGCCGCTTCGATGCACGAAGGACGAGCCTGTCCAGATCATCTCCGGCGATGTTCGCGCGAAGTTGTTGGAAATCCCTGATCAGACTTTCCATGCTTGCATCACATCGCCTCCGTATTGGGGGATGAGAGACTACGGACACCTCGGCCAGATTGGAGCCGAAGAGAACCTCCAAGAATATATCGAGAGTCTGGTTGCCTGCTTTCGGGAGGTTCGTCGTGTTCTTCGCTCCGACGGGACGTTCTGGCTGAATATCGGAAATACATATACATCAGGGGGAAGGGCGTGGAGAGACAAAGACATAAAAAACAAGGGGCGGGCCATGTCCTATCGTCCCGGTACCCCGGATGGTTTGAAACCGAAAGATTTGATCGGTGTTGCTTGGATGGTTGCGATGGCACTCCAACTGGATGGATGGTATCTCCGTTCAGACATCATCTGGCACAAGCCGAATTGCCAGCCGGAATCGGTTAAAGATCGCGTGACCGTTTCGCATGAATACCTGTTCATGTTCTCGAAAAATGAGAATTACTATTTCGATCAGGAGGCGATCAAAGAGACAACTGCGGACGGCCTGGGAAGAAAAAACAAGAGAACCGTTTGGGCGATAAATACCGAGCCTTGTAAAGAAGCCCACTTCGCCGTCTTTCCGCGAGCTCTTGTGCGTCCATGCATTCTTGCGGGTTCGCCTCCCAACGGGGTTGTGCTAGATCCGTTCTTCGGCAGTGGCACCGTGGGCATTGTGGCAATTGAGACCGGCCGGAGATGCGTGGGGGTGGAAGCAAAGCCTGAATATGTGGAGATTGCGAAAAGCCGCATCAACGCGTCCCCCTCGCTACTCTTCACGGAATAAGGCTCTCGAACTGCCAGGTTGCATGAACCACGCAGAGAGCTTTTTGCAATCCCTTGATTTGTAATTTTCGTTCGCCGCCGCCGTCAAAATACAAATTGAAAAGGCCTTCGCCCTTCTCTTCAACATAGCAGTAGCCCGGCTTCGGATTTTGTTGGCTTTCTGTCCTCATTTCAAGGCGACCTCTGGCCGCCTTTGAAAGGAGCTTTTTGGGAATCTCCACAAGTTCGTATTTGAAAATCGGAGCCCCCTTCTTCAGTGCGCGTAAAATCAATACCCGATTCAAGCCATCCAGATTTGAGAGAAATTGTTGTCGCAACCCAACCAAATCCTTCGGATCACTCCCCCATGTTCCGCCGCCAAGTTCCATGAATTTCGAAATATGAATCGTGCCTTCACGAATGGCTTTCGCTGCTTCGGTTTTTAGCGAAAATTTCTCGCCAGCGATTTCAATATCAAACCCTCTTGTTCCCCGTGGTGCCATTTGAGCAGGAACCCCGGATTCAAGCAGCACACGCTCAAGTGCATATTCAAACTTGTCTTTTGAAAATGGTTCTCTCGAAAAACTGTGGTGCATGGGGTGGACCCCGTTTTCGAACCAGCAGGAGCTTAAAATAAGCTATGGAATG
>JBAXXX010000059.1:0-23708 GCA_037127695.1 Verrucomicrobiia bacterium
GACGACCACCTCATCATCCGCATCGGCCGCAGCGTGCCGACGTATGACTTCAACAACGTGCTACGCCCGGTGACCACGAAGGAAGACGACCTCGAGATCCCTGCCGTGAGCGGGCTCCTCTACACCCCGATCTTCGTGAACCCCACGATGCTCGGCGCGCTGCCAGGGTATTATAACTCCGCGAACGGCCTCACCGTCACGGTGACCCCGACAAGGAACTCCTACGTCAACTATGGGTTCTATGACGGCAACCTCGCAAATGGCGTCCAGACCGGCCTGGTCGCCCCGCAGTTCAACGGGTATTATTTTCACATATTGGAAACCGGTCTGAGCTGGGTGATCGCCGACAAATACCCCGGGCAATTCGGAGCCGGCCTCTGGTATCAGACCGGAGTTCTGAGCGGGCCGGGGACCATCCGGCAGAACGGCACGGGCGGATTCTACCTGTTCGGCGGGCAGCGAGTCTGGGGCAGGTCGGCCCGGACGGAGCCGGCGGCCCTGCGCGACAAGGACGGCAAATCGAAGGTGGTGATCCCCGCATCGACAGCGGGACAGAATTCCTCGGTGTCGATCTTCTACCAGTTCGGCGTCAACAACTCGGACACGCTTCCTGTGAACCAGTATTTCGGCGGCGGGATCACCGGCTTCGGGCTCGTGCCCAACCGGCCCGCAGACTCGATGGGCTTCGGCATGGCGTGGTCATGGCTCAACCCGAACCTCTTCGACCGCTCGAGCGAGCTGATGTTCCAGAGCTACTACCAAGCGCACCTCTACGGCGGGGCGTTCCTCCAGCCGACGCTGAGCTACATCCCGACCCCGGGCGCCGCGTCCTCAATGAGCGGGGCCTGGGCGATGACCCTGCGGTTCACCCTGCTGTTCTGACGAGCCCGCCTGATGCGAGGGAACCGGACGCCAGAGTCTCCCCAGCCCCATGATTCTAAATAAATTGATTATTTCTGCCGCAGGGGTGCTTTTTTTCTTGGCGTCTGCCGGCGCTCAGGACGAAGAAGCCACCGCGCTGTCCCCGGATAAAAGGTTTGTCTTTCAGTTTGAGGACGGCCAGCCAGACGTGCCGTTTGGCGTCTTTTCCAGGAAGTCGGGAAAGATGGTTTTCAAGGCGACGGATGAAGCCAACTCGTCGTTTGTGAGCACCGTCCGCTGCCTGTGGGCACCCGATTCGCGGCAGTTTGCGCTGAACTACCGTGCCGGTGGCCGCTACAATACCACGGACATCTATCGCTGGGATGGCAAAACCTTTTTGAAAGCGCCTTCCTTCGAGGAGATGCTGGGAGCGAGGTTGCAAGCCGAAAAAGCAAAGGATCTCAAGGCTCAGGGAATCAAGGCGGATGCCTATCAGCGCCGCATCTGGGATAGCTACTCGACGAAGCGCTGGATTGACGTGAACACGGTTGAGGTCGATGCCTACACGATCAGGGCCGTTGCGACCAAAGAGGATGACTTCGCCGATGTCGCGGGCAGCCTGCGCTTTGTGGTTCATTGGGATCAGCGAGGGAAGTGGGTGATCGTAAAACAAACGCCGGTTTCGACCGAGGAAATGGACAAGGCAAATTGAAGTGGCTTGGCTGATCGGGCGATCGCTCGTGGCCGACAAAATATGTGGCAGAGGATCGCCATTCGCTGCAGGCTGATGCCCAACCTCCATGACTGACCCGACATGAACAAATCAATAATGGCCGTTTGTCTGATCCTCCTGACGCTTTGCGGGCGGACGGCCCACTCAAGCCCGAACGAATTCCAAGCCGTCAGCAGCGATGTGAAATACCAGGAGATCGGCGAATATAGCGTCGAGCGGCTCAACGCGATTTTGACCGCTGAAGTGCGAAAATTCAGCACTTTCCCGATAACCTATCCGCCTGCAGAAAATCCGGTCAAGCTCTACAAAGTCGTTTACAGCACGGTGATTCCCGAGGACAACAACCGCCCGGTCCAGGTTTCCGGCCTGATCGCCGTCCCCGCAGTGAAAGCCGCAACGCTGCCGGTGGTTTCCTACCAGCACGGGACCGTGTTTTCGCGAACCGAAGCTCCCTCGGCTCCGGAGGAATCGATGGAGACAAGGCTGATGGTGGCCCGCTTTGCCGGCCAGGGATACATCGTCGTGGCGGCCGACTACATCGGGAAAGGAATTTCAAAGGAACCCGACGCATGGCTGGTCCAAGGGGCCACAGCTCAAGCCTGCCTGGATATGTGGCTCGCGGCGCAGGCTGTCTGTGCGGACATGCATCTCACCCCCGGCGACCTGTTCCTCAGCGGCTGGTCGCAGGGCTCGTTCAGCACATCGGCATTTTTGAAGCGCCTTGAGACAATTGGAATCCCGGTCAAGGCGGCCGCCATGGCCAGCGCGCCGAACGACATCTACCTTTGCGTTAACAGATGGATCCACGTCCCCTCCAATCTCGATGTCCACTGGCTCGTGGGGACGGCGGCGATCCTCGTCAATGCCTACGAGAACTACTACGATTTGCCGGGCCTCAGCATGGCGGCGATTAAACCGCAATATTGGCGGACCGCCCGCGATTTCTATGACAACAAGATCACATGGGAAGAGGCGGGAAAAGTCCTGCCGGCATTGACGAAGGATCTGTTTCAGGAAGATTTCATCAGCAGGGGCTCGCTGGCGTCCGACCGCTTTTTCAGGCAGCTCCAGACGAACTGCTCCTACAATTGGCGCGCGAAAACTCCAGCCCGCTACTACTACGGGCAGATCGACGAGGTGGTGACCCCCTACATGGTCAAGCTGCCGGTGGAGTATGAGCAGACGCTGGGGGGCTCTCCCGCGCAGGCGGTCTTTGCCGGAGAAAAAGCCGATCATCGCGGCACGTTTCTCTTCTCTGTCAACGATCAGAAAAATTGGTTCGATGAGCTTCGGAACAATCGGCGATCGGGGTCTTTGACGGCGGCTGCTTTGAGGAATTGACGTGAGGGCGGCGCTGTCTGATTCGCTTGGGGGACGAGTAAAGAGATCGGAATTCATCGGGCTATGGCGGGCGCTGCTGGCGGCTGCGGCGCTGGCATTCTTGGCCGGCTGCCAGACGCCCGGCTCGGCGGGCAGGCATGAAATCCGGGCGACGCTGGACGCCTACCGGCAGGCGCTGAACGGCCGATCGTTCGAGCGGCTGGAGCCGCTTCTTTCCGACGAGATCCGAGTGGATGGGATGACCGACGAGCTTTCTCGTGCAGGCCTGCGGGCGGGGATGCAGTGGCCGCCGTCCCGCATTGGCGACCTCCAGATCCTGAAGGTTTCCGGCCTCCCCGAGGCGCTTGAAGCCCGGGTCGCCCTCTACATGGAGCGGAGGGTTTTGATGCTTCGCATCGCATTCGACAGCCGCTGGCGGATCCGCTCGATCGACGACGCCCCGCTTTGGAAATCGCGCAGGGTCGTGGTGAAAGATCCCTTCGTCTCGCCGTTTGTCGTCAGCAGCGGCCTCGCGTTTGTCAGGGGAAAGGTCAACGGCCGGAGCGGATACCTTCTGCTCGATACCGGCAGCTCGGACCTCCTCCTCAATACCAAATATTTTTCTCCGGAGGCGGCCCAGGGGATGCCGGGGCTGGTTGCGACCGTGCATGGGCTGCAGAAACAGCCGAGGCGGGCGATGGTCAAGAGCCTCCAGTGGGGGAACCTTGTCGCCCGGGACATCCGCGGGCAGCTCCACGAGTTTTCTCAGATGGAAGCGCCGGGGATTGTTCCGCTGCTCGGGGCGATCGGCTTCGAGCAGCTCCGCAATTCGGTCATCGCGTTCGACTGGAAAGGCCGGACCGTTGAGGTCTCCGCCTCCGGGATCGGCGCCGGGCATCCCGCACCGCGCGCCACCGTTCCATTTTCCTACTTCCTTCATGCGCCGGTCATTCCTGTCAGGATCGGGGAGAGGACCTGGCCGATGGTGCTCGACTCAGGGGCTCAGGTGAACCTGCTCCCCAGGCTCGATGAGCTCGGGCAACACTTCTGCAGGCTCGCAGGCGACACGACGATCAGCGATGGCGGGCAGCCTGGAGAACGCCCCTCCCCGCTCGGCATCGTTGATAGGGTGGCCATTGGCGGAATCCTCTATCGGGAGATGCCGTTCGCGATCTTCGAGGTCCCCTACCTCGGCGGCAACGGAATCCTCGGAAGCCCAGTCTTCCAGAACGGGCGCGTGGAGATTGATTATCCAAGGAAGAGGGTCTCGCTCTGGTAAACAGCCCAGCTCACCGAAAAAGAAGAGGGGCAAAACGAAGAAGCCTGGGAAGGCGCCTCCTATCCCGTGCGTACGGTGCCCGTGTGGAAAATGGCTGATGGAGGCGTCCTGACAACAAAGCCAAAGGGCCGGGCTTGGCGGGCACCGCAAATCACTCCACATCGCACCGCAGGCCATCAGGCACCCTACCCGCCGAGGCGGGATTTCGCATCGGATTCCAGCCATTTCCAAAGGGATGCGAGGGCCGATGCGGCAGCGGATTTTGCGGAGGCGAGCTCGCTGGGAGAAAACGGTTTCCCCCCCGGTGGCTTCCTGGCGACGAACATGTAGTATTTGATTTTCGGCTCGGTCCCCGACGGCCGGACGGCGATCCGGCAGCCATCCTCGAGCGTGATCATGAGCATCGCCTCGGCGGGGATCCTGTCGCCTTCGACGTCGCAGATGACATCCTTTGCAAAGTTCAGGATCGAGACGACCTTCGTGCCGTTCACCTCGCCCAGCGGGCGGGAGGTATAGGATTCCACGAGCTTCTCGATTTGGGCTGCCCCGGCGGCCCCGTCCATCGTGAGCGATTCCCCGCGTTCGAGATAGACTCCGTATTCGGAAAAAATCCTGTCGAGGAGCCCGGGCAGCGTGAGCCCTTGAAATTTTGCGTAGGCGGCGACCTCCGCGATGAGCACGGCGGCGCTGTTGCCATCCTTGTCGCGGACGAAATCCGAGGCGCTATACCCGTAGCTTTCCTCTCCGCCAAAGAGGTAGAGCGTCGAGAACTCAAGCCGGAGGTCGCGGGTCTTCGACTCGGGAAGCTCGGCATAGTTTTTCCGCAGGCCAGCCGGGATCGCCGCCTCGTATTTTCCAAGCTTTTCTCCGATATACTTGAACCCGGTAAGGGTCTCGACGCAGCGGATGCCGAACTTGTCGGCGATCGCCTTCTGGAGGTCGGTCGTGACAAACGTCTTGATGATCGCTGCATTCTTCTTGTTCTCGCCGTTGAGGATGCCGAACTCGAAATGGCGGCTGATCCGGTACCATGCGAGGATCGATCCGATCTGGTTGCCGGTGAGGAGCTGCATCTCCCCCGAAGCAGAGCGGGCTGCGATCCCCATGCGGTCGTCATCCGGATCGGTCGCGATGACCAGGTCGGCGCCGGTTGCATCCGCCTGCGCGATGGCCATGCTGAGGGCCTCGGCATTTTCCGGGTTGGGAGATTTGACGGTCGGGAACCTCCCGTCTGGGATCTCCTGTTCGGCGACGCCCTCGCATTGGAAGCCCAGGCGCTTGAGCATCGGCTTGATGATCACTCCGCCGACCCCGTGCAGCGGGGTGTAGACGATCTTGAGCGAGCTCTCCCGGCGGATGACATCCAGATCCAAAGGCAGGCTCGCAAGCCGGGACATGTAGGCCTCGTCAATTTCGGCGCCCATCGGGATGACTCGCCCCGGGCTGGCAGACGGGGGGTATGCCTCGGATTGGATCGCGTTGACCCGGCTGATGATCGCGCTCGCATGCGGCTCGACAACCTGGCACCCGTCCTCAAAATAGACTTTGTAGCCGTTGTATTGCGGGGGGTTGTGGCTGGCGGTCAGGTTGATCCCTGCCTGGGCCTTGACGTGGCGGACGGCGAACGAGAGCTCCGGCGTCGAGCGCGGCCCCTCGAACAGGTAGGCGTCGCAGCCGTGGTCGGTGATGACCTTGGCGGCGAGCTCGGCAAACTCGCGGGAGAAAAATCGCGTGTCATGGCAGATGCAGATCGCCGGATGTCCGGACCTCCCGCTTTTGTGAAAATGTTCGCGGACATAGCCGACCAGCCCCTGGGTTGCGCGGCTGATGCTGTAGGTGTTCATCGCGTTCGTTCCGACACAGGGAAACTCCGGACGCCCGAGCGGCTGTGGCAACCCCTGCTCGGATTCCGTGACTGCGGCCCCGATCGTCTTGCCCCTGAGCCCGCCTGTGCCAAACGCGAGGGTGCGGAAAAACCTATTGTCGAGCTCCTTCCAATTTTCTGCCGCCACGAGCTCGGCGATCGACGATTCATAAACTGGCGACGTGCTGCCCGAGAGGAGGGCGAGGATGTTTTCAGCGGAAGAGGCGAGAATCTTGCCGTCTTGGGCAGCCTGCCGGGTGGATTTGATGAGCTCGTTCATGGAGGGCCAAGAGCCTAGCAAATCCCGGCCAGGCTGCCAACTGACTTCTCGTTCACGACAGCAGGTGCGGGTGCATGACGGGAAAGTTACCACCATGGGCTGAAAGGTAGGATCAGACCTCCGGGCTGACCTCCTGCGGCGGGCCGGGGACGTCCCGCCCTACCTCGGTAACTTTCGCGTCATGCACCCCGCAGGTGATCCGGGTGGTCAGCCAGCAGATAAGGGCTGCCCCCAGCAGGGCCCCCGCAAACGCGGCGACGCTTCCCGCCATCCCAATCACCGGCCGACGGCGAGCCGCTCGGCAAGCTTCAGAGGGAGGCCGACATCCACAATCGCCTTCTGCGCGGCCTCGATGTCGTATTCGATCCGGCTCAGGGCGACCTCGTTCGCCGCCGTGTCATAGATGCAATACGACGCCCGCCAGTCCCCGTCGCGAGGCTGGCCGACGCTCCCCGCGTTGATCAAAAACTTTTTCCCCGGCTGGATCTGGAGGTTCTGGTCCAGCGGGATGGTGCGGACGCTGCCGTCGCGGACGTAGGCTTTCGGGGCATGGGTATGCCCGATGAAGCAGACCGATGTATGCTGGTAGCTGAAGCTTGCTGCGGCGTCGAGCTGGTTGAAGACATACCCCCATTTGTGCGGGGTATCGAGCGTCGCGTGGACGATCGTGAAATCGCGCACCTGGCGCTGCAGCCGGAGCGCCCGCAGCCACTCCTTATCCGCGTCAGGGAGCTGGTCGCGCGTCCAGTTCATCGCCTCTTCCGCGAGGGCATTGAACCCCTCTTGGATGCCGATCATCGAAGCCTGCTCATCGTGGTTCCCCTTCACCACCGGGCAGTCGAGGCTGCGCACGATATCGAGGCATTCCCGGGGAAACGCGTTGTAGCCGACGACGTCGCCCATGCAGACGTAGTGCGTGCATTTCTGCTCCTGGGCATCCGCCAGAACTGCCTGAAGCGCGTGAAGATTGGCATGAATGTCGCCGAAAATAGCAATTCGCATGGAGTGTGTGTCTTATCCCGCTGGTTGCGAGATCAGGGCAAGGCTAACCGCTCTGAGGCGGGAAGATCCAGTTTCTTTTCCATTTCGTGGAGGAGATTGATGAGCGTGGGCAGGCGCTGCTTCTCGCCCTGCAGGTAGAGGGCCTTCAAAAAGTCGTACGCCTCGCGCTCGCGCCCCGGGCAGTTCGCCATCTCGTAGCCGGCAAACCTCCGGCAATATGCCGGGGCGTCCGGCAGCTCGGACGCGCGCAAAAATGCCGCTGCCGCACCAGAGTGATCCTCGAGCTTGTCGCGCAGAAGAACCCCGAGCTGAAGGTAAAGCTGGTAGCGGTCCGGGTTGTTCCGAATCCCGCGCTCCAGAAAATCTTTTCCCAGGTTGAAATACTGCCGCTGGGCGCGGATCCGGAGCGCCTCGCTCGGCTGCTTGGGATCCTGCATCGCCGCGACGCTGGCGTTCCACGCCATGTGCCAGGCCGCCATGTCCCAGTAGAGGAGCGATCGCGGCTGGAGCGTCGTCACCGTGCTAAAGAGCCCGGCCATCCGCCCCCACTCGGTGTTCTCCCAGGCCGTATGCGCCTCGATCCAAAGAAACGCGGCAAGCGGAGACCGAAACCCGCTCAGCGCCGCCAGAAATCCCATCTGCCCGATCTGCTCGCGGAGGTCGAGGTCGAGCGCGGTCGAGCGGAAGTGCGCCGCCTTCGCCTCGGCGGAGATCCGCTCCTGAAACGGGAGAACTGCCGCCCCGAATGCCGCCAGCAGCGCCGCCGCCACGATCCGCCGCCAAATCATAGCTCGCGCCCCGCAAACACCATCGCGGCCAGAGAAAAATACACCGCCACATAAAGGCCTCCGAGCGCCACGATCTGCAGGAACAGCCCGGCCGGCACCGCGACGCCCGCAATCACATCATCCACAAAATTGAATGCCTGGAGGTCCGGAAAAACCAGCGCGACGGCCGCCGCGAGCCCGCGCGCCCACCACGAGATGTCTCCCCCGGCCAGCCAGTATTCGCGTGCGGTCGCCTGGAGGTGGCCGATAAAATAGATCGCGACGGCCATCAGGATCGCGAAGAGCCCGGAGGAGGCAAAGGTTGAGAGGAAAAGCGTGAGGGCGGCGAGCAGCGCGGACTTCACGAGGATGATCGCAATCCCGGGGAAGAGGTTTGCGTTGAATGTCGAAGCCGCGACCTCTTTCAATGCGAGCGCCAGATCCTCAGCCGGGCCGCCCTGAAGCTGGGCGCGGGTCTCGGCGAGCACCCCGCGCTCCTGGATCCACAGCACCGCTAAAAAAAGCCCGGCCATCAGCAGGATCGACAGCGCCAGCAGCAGAAAGATCCCGATGAGCTTGCCCAGCAGATACGAAAACCTCGGGACCGGCTTCGCAAGGATCGTGTAGATCGTCCGGTCCTCCATGTCCTTCGGCAGAAAATTTGCTGTCGCCAGGATGGCGAGGAGCGACGTGAAGACGGACATCGCGCCGAGCGAGATATCCTTCAGCATCTGGAACTGCTCCTGGAAAGAAAGCTTCGCGACGAATGCCGAGCCCCCGATGATCAGGAGGGCGAAGATCAGCAGGAAGTAAAAGACCTTCATCCGGACGAGCTCGGTGAACGTGTTCACACCGATCGCCCAGGTGCCTCGAAGGGATTTCATGGCGAGGTTTCCGCCGGCTCCCCCTCGGGCAGGTCCAGGGGGGATTGGTTCCACGTCAGCCAATATTGGCAGAAGGCCTCCATCAGCTGGGTGAACTTGGTAAAGTTCACCGGCTTGACCAGGTAGCTGTTGGCGTGCCGAGCATAGGCCTCGGCAACATCCCGGTCGCCATTGGACGTGGTCAGCACGATAGCGGGGATGGCCCGGAGGCCGGGGTCCGCCTTGATGATCTCGAGCACCTGCAGCCCGTCCACCTTCGGCAGGTGCAAGTCGAGCAGAATCAGGCCCGGCCGCGGCGAAATAGCCGGATCGCAAAACCCGTTCCTCCGATAAAGATAGTCCAAGGCCGCCTCGCCATCGGCGACGCGCAGCAGGCGGGTCTCGATGTGAAAATCTTCAAAGTTCCGCCCAATGATCTCTGCATGCGCAGGATCATCCTCCACCAGCAAAATGACAATTGGCTCTCCGCTCATGATTTTTTAATGATGCTTGACCGCTCCGGTTCGGCGAGAAAATCACTCCCCCCGCCCGATGCTGCCGGGCTCGCCCCGGACCTGAACCTGATACAGCCAGGCGAATTGTTTGACAAGCGCCAAGCCTTGGGGCTGAACTTTCCCGCCCGCCGCGATTTTCCCGTTTTACTTTTTCCGGAATCCGCCTTTGATGGACAATTCGTCTGCTCACCATGCTCAATTGGATCATCAAGAAAATCATCGGCTCTAAGAACCAGCGGGAAATCCGCCGCCTGCAGCCAGTCGTCCGCAAAATCAACGAGCTCGAGGCGGGCCTCGAGCGGGTGCCGGACGATGGCCTCCGCGCGAAGACTCTGGAGTGGAAGGACCGGCTCTCAACAATCCGCGGCAGCGAGGAGCTGGCGCTCGAGCTGGAAGCGATCCTTCCCGAGGCCTTCGCGGTGGTGAAGGCTGCGGCGCGGAGGCTGCAGGGGCGCGAGATCACGGTCTGCGACCAGCCGCTGGCATGGAACATGATCCATTTCGACGTGCAGCTGATCGGCGGGATCATCCTGCACAGGGGCCGGATCTCGGAGATGGCAACCGGCGAGGGAAAAACCCTCGTCGCGACGCTGGCCGTCTATCTGAACGCGCTCTCCGGACGCGGGGTGCATGTCATCACGGTCAACGATTACCTGGCGAAGCGCGACGCCGAGTGGATGGGCCAGCTCTACACGTTTCTCGGACTCACGGTCGGGGTGATCCAAAACGACCAGCCGCCGGAGCTCCGCCGCGCGCAATACCAGTGCGACATCACCTACGGCACGAACAGCGAGTTCGGCTTCGATTACCTGCGCGACAACGGGATGGCGACAAGCCGCGAGCAGCAGGTCCAGCGCGGGCACTACTTCGCGATCGTGGACGAGGTGGACTCGATCCTCATCGACGAGGCCCGCACCCCGCTCATCATCAGCGGCCCCGCAACGGTCTCAACCCACCAATACGACCGGTTTAAGCCGCTCATCGAGCAGCTCGTGCGCAAGCAGACGATGCTTTGCAACCGTCTCGCCACCGATGCGAAAGTGATTCTCGAAGCTGGCCGCCGCGAGGAGGCAGGCCGCATGCTCTTCAAGCTGAAGCTCGGCCAGCCGCGCAACAAGGCGCTCCTGCGCATGATGGAGGATCCCGAGACGCGCAAGGTCATGGACAAGGCGGAGCTCGAGTTTTACAAGGACACCGACGGCAAAGCCGCGCTCGTCGATCTCAAGGAGGAGCTCTTCTTCACGATCGAGGAGCGCCAGCACGACGCGGATCTCACCGAGCAGGGCCGGGATTACCTCAACCCCGACGACCCGAACGCCTTCGTCCTGCCCGACCTCCTCACCGAGTTCGCAGACATCGAAAACGACCCCGCGCTCGACGCCGCCGGGAAGGCCCACAAAAAGGGGGAGCGCCAGCAGCACTGCGATGCTCAGGCCGAGCGGATCCACAACATCACGCAGCTCCTCAAAGCCTACTGCCTCTACGACAAGGACGTGGAATACGTCGTCGAGGAGAATAAGGTCCTCATCGTGGACACGTTCACCGGACGCAAAATGCCCGGCCGGCGCTGGAGCGATGGCCTCCACCAGGCGGTCGAGGCCAAGGAGGGGGTCCAGATCGACCGCGAAACCCAGACGCTCGCAACGATCACCATCCAAAATTATTTTCGTCTTTACGAGAAGCTGGCCGGCATGACCGGCACCGCCGAGACCGAGGTCCACGAGTTCCACGACATTTACCGGCTCGACATGAACGTGATCCCGACGAACCGGAAGGTCGCCCGCCTGGACGAGAACGACCGGATCTACAAAACCCGCCGGGAGAAATACCATGCGGTGATCGAGGCGATCCGCGAGGCTCACGGCCGCGGGCAGCCGGTTCTCGTCGGCACGGCCAGCGTGGAGTCGAGCGAGCTGCTCAGCCGGATGCTCAAGCTCCAGAAGATCCCGCACACGGTCCTGAATGCGAAATACCACATGCAGGAGGCCGAGATCGTCGCGCGCGCCGGGCTCTGCGGGGCGGTGACGATCTCCACAAACATGGCCGGCCGAGGAACCGACATCAAGCTCGGCGAGGGAGTCTCGGCGCTGGGCGGACTCTACGTCATCGGCACCGAGCGCCACGAGTCGCGGCGCATCGACCGCCAGCTCCGAGGGCGCTGCGCCCGCCAGGGCGACCCCGGGAGATCCCGGTTCTACGTCAGCTTCGAGGACGACCTCATGCGGAATTTCGGCGCCAGCGACCGGATGACAAAAATCATGGAGACGTTCGGGCTCAAGGAAGGCGAGGAGCTCGAGCACCCGTGGCTGAACCGGAGCGTCGAAACCGCCCAGAAGCGGGTCGAGCAGCGGAACTACCTCATGCGCCGGCGCACGCTGGAGTTCGACGACGTGATGAACCAGCAGCGCGAAGTCGTCTATGGCTACCGGAACGAAGTCATGGATTCCGAGAATACCCGCACGCTCATCCATGAGGTCATCACCGAGGTCGTCCCGAAAAAAGTTGCGGAATTTCTGGATGCCCTCGAGGGCGAAGAGCCCGACCCGGACGGCCTGCTCCAGTGGATCAACTCGACGTTCCCGCTCGGGCTCGGCCGGGAGAAGGCGGCGCTCGATACCCGGTCGGTCGAGGAGAACGGAAAGTTCCTCACCGAGACGATCCGCGACGCCTACGAGCGCAAGGCCGCCCTGGAAAACCCCGACGCCCTCCGCGGGCTCGAGCGCTACATCCTCCTCAACGCGGTGGACCGGCTCTGGCAGGAGCACCTCTACGCGATGGATGGCCTCCGCGAGGCGGTCTACCTCCGCGCGTTCGGACAAAAGGATCCGCTTGTCGAATACAAGAACGACGCCTACGCGATGTTCGTCGAGCTGATGGACAACATCAAGGCCGAGGTGCTGAGCAACCTCTTCCGGAGCACGACAAACCTCCAGGCGTTCGAGCAGCTGCTCTCGAGCCTCCCGCAAAGCCTCCTCCGCACGGATCCCGCCGCGCGCGTCCGCACGTCGCTCCCGGCCGAGGCCGATGCCACGCAAGCCGACATGCTGCCGGCCGCGCCGAAGTTCGAGCTCCCGATCAAGCGCGAGCTCCCGAAGGTCGGCCGCAACGACCCCTGCCCGTGCGGGAGCGGCAAGAAGTTCAAGTCCTGCTGCGGAAGATCGGCTTGATGCTGCATGTCGTCCTGATCGAGCCGGAGATCCCCCCGAATACCGGAAACATCGCACGCCTCTGCCTCGCAGCCGGAGCGCGCCTCCACCTCGTCGGGCCGCTCGGGTTTTCGCTGGATGAAAAATCCCTCCGGCGCGCCGGCATGGACTACTGGGACCAGTGCGATGTGAAGCAGTGGAAGTCGCTCGCCGAGCTCCGCGCGTCCGGGTGCACAGGAAGATTCTTTTTCTTCACCACAAAATCCGGCGAGGCCTACTGGGACGCGCAGTTCGCCGACGGTGACCTCCTCGTCTTCGGGCGCGAAACCCGCGGCCTTCCGGAACCCCTCCTTGCGGAAAATGCGGCCTGGTGCCGGACGATCCCGATGGCCGCGGGCGCGCGCAGCCTGAACCTGGCAACGGCCGCTGGCATCGTCCTCTACGAAGCCCTCCGCCAAATCAGGCCGCCAGCTGTTTGAGCCAAAAAATCGTGGGTGTCTTCTGCCGCCAAAATCTGCGGGCAAGAACGCAGGGAGTGCGGCGCGACAAACGATAGATGAAGGGAGGCAGCCCGCCCTCGGGCTGCTCAGCAAGGCGGCCGGGGGCGACCGCCCTCCATTCATTGCGCTTGCCCGCGGATCAGGGATGCCGCGTGTCTCCTTGCCATCGGCCGGCCGGCGTGCCAATTTGCGGGCGGAGTTGCTTGCCGCGAAGCGGCGCCAACCGGCCTGCCAACAATAGAAAAAATCCTACGATGAAGACATTCTCTCTCTTTCCGGCCCTGGCCGCGATGGCGCTTTGTGCCGGGGGCTCTGCAGCATTTGCTTTAAATGGCAACGAGGACATAAAAAACCTGCCGGCTCCGCCCGCCGAGTCCGAAGCCTCAGTTCGCGACAAGAAGATCCAGATCCTTTGCCAGACGCTGAAGGATATGGGGAGGGGCGACATCGCCCAGGAGCTCCAGAAGGGCTACGTGGCAGGGACGGTCAAGCTGCAGACATTCCCCAGCGACTCCTCGACCATCGCCGAAACCCGGCACAGCGGGATTGTTCTCAACGAAGCCAAATTGGGCATGACGCACACAGTCTCTCCAAAAACCGGAAAGGCCATCGATAAGGGGCTCGGAGTCAGCGGCGCCTTGACCGTGCTGCATGAGTATGTCCACTACCACGAATCCCAGCAGATCTATAAAGAAACACGGAACCCATTGGATTTCAACTCCTACCAGCCCGACCAGGTTCCCAAGTGGGAAAATAAGGCTTGGACACAGACGATCGTCGAGAGCAAAAAATGGACGGACAAGCTGAAGTCCGACATCGAAAATATCGACAAGGAAGGGCTCGCGCCCAAAGAAAAGCAGGAGCGCCTGGCACGCCTGAAAGATTTGACAAAGGAGCTGTCGGATCAAAATGCCGGGCTGAAGGAAGGCCTGGCCGGGCAGATCAAAGAGGGCTGCGTGGATGGGGAGATCTCCGCGCACGGCGGCAGGCTGCAGGAGGATTTAAACGGGATCATTGACCAGATGACCGCCACGTCCCAGGACGCGCTCGCGAAGGTCAATGCGGCACTGGCCGCGAGTGGGCAGGCCAAAGATAAGCCGGCAGACACCCAGGGTGCCGGCAAGGATGCGGCCAAGGCCAAGGAGGCCCGAGAGGTTCCAATCAGCTCGCCAGAGAAGCCGGCCGGCCAGATCGCCACGAAAGATCAGCCCGCTGAAAAAACTCCGCAGGCACCTGCCGGAAAACCTCCGCAGGCTCCGGTGGGCAAAGCCCCCCCTTCTGCCCAAGCGGACCAGCCTGACATGCAGGGCAGCTACTCGGGCACGGTGAAGATGGCCGACGACACCATCGGGTCGTTGTCCATCACCGTGGAAGGAGGGAAGGTCACCGGCAGCTTCAGCCAAAGCTACAATAAGGATCTCGGCCCGGCGACGGTGGCGCGGCATTTCAACGCCCCCATTTCCGGCAATGTGGATTTGTCCTCGGGGGCGCTCGAGATGCAGGCCCAGGGCAGCATCACCGCCACCGTCACCACCAAGCCATCCAAGCCGGTCAAAGGTTTCGACAACACCCCGCCGCCACCAGTCACCAACACCATGCAGGGCACCTGGAGCTTCAGCGGCAGCCATGCCGGATCAGGATTCAGCGGCACCACGGAGATGCCGTGGAGCGTGTCGCGGGGCAGCGGCCCCGCGAAGGGGACAGCCCAGGCGCCCGCCGATAAGCCGGCGGCCGCCAAGCAGCCGGAGGTGCCGGGCGAGGGGGGAACCCTCACCGCCGCCGACGGCAGCCGCACGGTGCTCACCTACCGCCTGGACGCCTCAGGAAAAAAGGTGCCGGTCACCACAGAGTATGGCCGGGACGGGCGCGTCATCCGCCGGACCACGGTCGATAGCAAGGGGCAAACCGTTCCGGTGAAGTAGCAGCGGCCGCTCAGTTCGGCTTCGAGACGTGGCCGTCGGCATAGAGGCTGTTCATCTTGCCAGAGTGGATCCGCTCGTAGTCGGTGCAGATCGTCACGCGGCTGGGCTTGACAATTCGCACTCCATAGCCACGCCTTCCGCCATAAATCTTGGCGGCATTTGCGTTCTCACTGTCAAGCATCACCCGCCATTGGTAGCTGGTATGCGGATCACTTTTTGCATACCAATTCAGCCCCTTCAAATCAGTGGGACACTTTAAAACAGAATCGGTCACCCCATAGGGACCCAGGACGTCCAGCATGGGTTTCGCCTCAACTTCCGTGGGATCGTCGCCCGTTGTCGGCGGATAAACCGGATTCTGTGCATTCGGCTCGATCACAGGATACTCGTAGTTGTTGTCCCCCACGTAGGACAGCACGCCGACGCCGATCTGGCGGAGGTTGTTCATGCAGACGACGCTCTGCGCGCGCGACTGGAATTTCCCCACCTGGGGAAGAAGGAGCGAGGACAGGAGCCCGATGATCGCGATGACCACGATGAGCTCGACCAGGGTGAATCCATCGCGGCGGCTCATGGGTTCTGGGCTTTCATCTGCTTCTTGCGTTCGACGTAGCTCTTCATCCGCTTCTCGCGCTGCGCCGGCGTCCTGCGGGCATCGCGCGCCTCCGCCCGGGCGGCCATCCGGTCCTGAACCTCCGGACGGTTGAAAATCTCCTCCATTTTTGCGCGGCGCTGGTCCTCGGGAAGCGCCCGGATCTCCTCCCAGACTTTGCGCGTGGCATCGAACTCCGCCTTGGCCGCAGGCTGCTCGTCCTTCGGCAGCTGGGCGATCATGGCCTCGGTCCGCTGGGCGGCCCATTCCGGGTTCATCGCTTCCCGGCCGCCGCGCTGCCCGCCATCTGGACCGCCCTCGCCCTGCCTTCTACCTTCTCCGCCCTGGCCCCTTCCCTCCGCCTGCCAGCCTCCACGGTTCCAAAGAAGGAACCCTTCGACGACATGGCCGCCGGAGGAAGCGATCGCCTGGCGGACGGCGGAGGCAGCTGCGGCCGGCTTCGCGGCAGGGGCGGACTTCGGATTCCAGCCGAGCGGGACGGCCGTCATGACCCCGGACTTCTGCGCGAGCTGCTGCAATGCGGATTGCAGGGAATTCGGCTCCGCCGGCTCGAACCGGACGACAAGCGAACGGGGGTCGGACACGCCGCCTCCAAAAGGCATTCCCATCGCCGGAAACCAGGAGACAGCGAACTCCTCGGGTGCCTTGCCAGATTTGAGTGCGTCGAACGCCGCCAGCGCCTGGGGCAGTTCTGCGGCCCCGACATAAACCGCTCTCAGCTCGCTCTCGATCCTGACGCTGAGCGTCTCAAGAACCTCCATCAAGGGCGCGCGCATCTGCATCGTCACGGGAGTCTCCGGCGGCACGTTGGTCACGATCCGAACCCCGCCCTGCCGCTCGATCGAGGCGATGACCTTCGCAAGCGGAGCCTCCTTGAAATCCAAGGAAATCAGCCCGTCCGGCCAGAGCAGCCGGACCGCAAGAGCCACCGCCAGCAGGAAGGCCAGCCCGCGAAAAAGAAAATCTCTGTTCATCCGCACGGCCAGTAAACCCGGCCGGAACCCGGAAGTTGCGAAAATTCTGGCGGCCGCGAAAAATTTGACATGGTGCGTGCCGGCCGCGATGCTGGCGTGCCGATGCCGAGCGCCCAGATCCATCCCGAGCTCCACCAGAGCAAGAAGCCAAGCTGGATCAAAGTCCGCTTGCCGAACAACCCGGTTTTTTTTTCCACGAAGGATCTGGTCTCGGATCTGAGGCTGCATACGGTCTGCGAGAGCGCCCAATGCCCGAACCGTTGGGAATGCTGGAGCAGCGGGACCGCGACGTTCATGATCGCCGGCGAGCGCTGCACGCGGGCCTGCGGGTTTTGCGCGGTGGACACAGCCAAGCCCCTGCCGCTTGAGCCGGACGAGCCCCAGCGGGTGGCCGAAGGAGTCCAGCGGCTCAGGCTCAAGCATGTCGTCATCACGGCAGTCGCCCGCGATGACGTGGCGGATGGCGGAGCCGACCATTTCGGAAGGACGATCGAGGCGATCCGGGCCATGGATCCGAAGGTTGCGATCGAGGTGCTGGTTTCCGACTTCAACGGGAGGGAGGGCTCGATCCGCCGGGTGCTCGATGCGCGGCCCGACATTTATAACCACAACCTCGAGACGATCGAGCGCCTGACCCCGCTCGTGCGCTCGCGCGCAAAATACCGCCTGTCGCTCGCCGTGCTCGCCCGGGCCAGGGAAATGGAGCCGGACATCGTGACCAAAAGCGGGATCATGCTCGGGCTCGGAGAAGCGGAGGGCGAGCTCTTCCAGGCGATGGACGACCTCCGGGAGTCCGGCGTGTCCGTGCTCACGCTCGGCCAATACCTCCAGCCCACACCGGCCCATCTCCCGGTCGTCGAGTATATCAAACCGGAGACGTTCCAGCTCTACGGAGAAATTGCGAAGAGCAAGGGGTTCTCCTTTGTTGCCAGCGCCCCGCTCGTCCGAAGCTCCTACCATGCCGGAGAGCTTCACCCCCGCACTTGATCTGGAAGATCCTCGCCATCGGAGAACCCTCGCTCGCCCATGCTCGTGAGGGCGTCCGCGACTACCTCGCCAGGCTCAAGGGGTTCGGGAAAATTGAGGCGCGGTTTTTGAAGCCCGGCCCGAGCGCGGACCGGCGGGCGCTCGAGGAATCGGCCGGCCACTTCCGGATCGTCATGGACGAGCGGGGGAAGCAGTTTTCCAGCCGGGAATTTGCGGCAGAGATCCAGAGGCTGGAGAACCGTTCGATCGCGCGCTGCGCGCTTCTGGTCGGCGGTGCGGACGGCTGGGGCGACGGGGTGCGGAGCCAGGCCGATCTCGTCTGGGCGCTCGGCTTGCTGACCCTCCAGCACGAGCTGGCCCTCGTGGTCGCCCTCGAGCAGATTTACCGCGCCGCCACGATCAAGGCGCGGATGCCGTATCACCGGGATTGATCGGCGCGCCACTGGTTTCTCCGGACGCGTTGCCTCAAGCAAAAATGACACCAGGGCATCAAAAAAGTGGGGAAAAATCGGATGTCCTCTGCTTGAAGTCCGGGCCGGTTGAGTGCATTCTCCCGGTGATGAAATCCGTCCAAGTCCACTACGAAGGCCACGTTCAGGGGGTCGGGTTCCGCTGGACGGTGAAAAGAATTGCCTGCGGGTTCGAAGTGGCAGGAAGCGTGAGGAACCTGCCGGACGGCCGGGTCGAAGTCCTCGCCCAGGGGGAAGAGACCGACGGCTTTTTGGAGGCGATCCGCACGGGCGAGATGGCCGGGCACATCGGAAAGGAGCTGATCTGCGAAGTCCCCCGCACATCCGGGCTCAGAGGGTTTTCTATCATCCCATGAATGCAATTTCCATCGAGGGCCTTACGAAAGTTTACCCTGTGCCGCTGCGCAGGCAGCGGGTTGTTGCCGTCAGGAACTTAAGCCTCACGGTTCGCGAGGGCGAGGTCTATGGGCTACTCGGCCCGAACGGGTCGGGCAAGAGCACGACGCTCAAAGTCCTCCTCGGGCTCGTCACCCCGAATACGGGAACCGCCGCGATCTTCGGGCGGGACAGCCGGGAATACCGGAGCCGCGCAGAGGTCGGCTTCCTTCCGGAAAATCCGTATTTTTACAAGTTCCTTTCGGCCGAGGAGACGCTCAGGTTTTATGGGAAGATCTGCGGCATGCGCGGGAAGCCGCTCGACGCCCGGATCCGCGAGCTCATCGAGCTCGTCGGGCTGCAGGACGCAAGGCACCGCCGGGTCGGCGGGTTTTCCAAGGGCATGCTCCAGCGGATCGGGCTGGCGCAGGCGCTTGTGCAGGATCCGAAGCTGGTCGTCCTGGACGAGCCGACGGCCGGGGTTGATCCTGCCGGCTCGAGGCAGATCCGGGACCTGATCCTCGACCTGAAAAGGCGGGGGAAGACCGTGCTTCTCACCTCCCACCTCCTCGGCCAGGTCCAGGAGGTCTGCGACCGGATCGGGATCATGGCTCGAGGCGAGATGGTCCGGGAGGGCAACCTTGCCGACCTCACCGCGATCGAGCGGCAGACGGAATTTCTCGTCGAAGATGCCCCGGACGGGCTCGGCGCGAAAATCGAGGAGCTCGTCAGGCAGTCCGGCGGGCGGTTCATCGCGGCGCGCCGCCCGCAGCGGGATCTCGAGGGGGTTTTCCTCGAAGCCACCGCCGCCAAAAAATGAGGGCGTTCCTGACCGGAACTGATACCGGGGTCGGGAAAACCTTCGCGACCGCGCTGCTGACTCGGGCGCTGCGTCGCGCCGGCCTCGATACGGTCGCGCTCAAGCCGCTTTGCTCGGGCGACCGCGCGGACGCGGAAATCCTGCGGGCGGCCGGCGGCGGCGAACTGACCCTCGACGAGGTCAACCCGCTGTGGTTTTCAACCCCTGCCGCCCCGCTTGTGGCCGCGCGGGCGGAATGTCGGGAGGTCTCGATCCCCGCGCTGGCGAGCTGGTTCCGCAAGGTTTCCGCCGGCAGGAAGTCCGTGCTGGTCGAGGGGGCAGGCGGCTGGCTCGCACCGGTGGCCGAGGGCGCGTGCGTGGCCGATCTCTGCGCCGCCCTCGCGCTCCCGGTCCTTGTCGTCGCAGCCAACCGGCTCGGCTGCGTCAACCACACCCTGCTGACGATCGAATGCATCCGCTCGCGCGGGCTCGATTGCGCAGGAATCCTCCTCAACACAATCCAAACCTCCCCGGACGCATCCGCGCAGACAAACCGCGCGCTGCTCGAAGAATTTTCCGACGTCCCGGTCCTTATGGAAATTTCCCCCGGCCAATCCGACCTCGCGTGGGGCGCGCCGTGGGGCGACGAGAAAACGTGATCATCCCGAGGCGGCGGCGGCTAGGCGGAAGAGCTGCCGCTCCGGCCGACCTGGAGCGACGGCTGCGCGCCCGAGGTATTCGAAGGCGGCCCCGTTCCCTTCGACGGCCGCCTGCGCAGCAAATTCGGCTGAGGCGCAGATCCTTTCATTCGGGCACAGCTCGAGCATCTCCCTTGCGCGAAACGCATGGCGTCCTCCGGGAGAGGCCAGCCCGGTCAGCGGGTTGTGCGCCCAGGTTGCCGGCCCGTAGTGGAGCGCGAGAGCGGCCTCCTCCATGGCCTGAAATGCGCGGGCGAAGGCGAGCGCGGCGCCGGCCTCATCGAAATACGCCCAAAAGTGGGCCTCGCCCAACGTGAAGCCGCTTGCTGAGGTTCCCTCGAAGAGCGATGGAGGGATCTGTTCCAAGCCGAGCGGGCCGCAGGCGATTGAGAAAAGCCTTTGCAGAGGGTCTGCCGCAGCGCTCGAGAATTCCGGGGTGCGGCCGGGGAGGATCGGGGGCAGGATCTTGATCGGAATCCCGGCAGCGCGGGCCAACCGCACGACATCGGACGTGCCGCCCCTCGGCCCTGGGCCCCCGTCCCACAGCGCGATCACCTGCATTTCACAGTCGAGCTCCCTCGCCCGGCGGATTGCCGACCCAAGCCCGGCGCGGTTGATGTAGTCGAAGAACCCGGCATCCAGCTCGCCCGGCCGCGCAGGATCAAGCCCGACCACATCGTCGGCTGCGGCGAGGACGGCATCGAATCTTGCGTCCCAGGCGGGGTCGCCGGGCATGGACACGCTCTGCCGCCGGAAGCCCTCCCGATCGGACGGTAAAAAAATGTGGCTCTCCGAGGCCGGATTCTCCTGCAGGGCTTCCGCAAACAAGATGTCTCCGCCCTGGGCCGCCGAGGAATAGCCGATCTCGATCCGCCCGGCAGCGAGGTGGGAGAGGAGCCGGGCGCGGACATCGGGAACAGCCGCTGCAGGAAAGCGCGGGTGCAGGCGGGAAGGGGCATCGACTCGATGGCCGGTAAAAAAGGCAACCGCAGGGAGAGCGAACACCGCATCAAAATCCCTTTCGGAATGCCCGAGCTCCGCGAGGAGAAGCCGGGCCTGCGCGCGCGAGGTCACCCGGTTCGCCAGCGGGACATCCCCCCCGGCGCAGGCGGCCCGGTACCCCTCCCTAGCCCGGTCGACATCGCCGAGGATGAGCGCGCATTCCGCCCGCGTCACAACCGTCCAGTAATCCCCAGCCTCCAACGCGTCAAGGCCCCGGCTCACACCTGACGCCAGGGCCCGTGAGACCTCTGTTTTTCCAGCCAGCAGGGCCATCGCTGCCGCATTGACGCCAGGGAACGCGTTCGAGGGCGCGCTGAGGTAGGCCTGGTGGTAATACTCGAAGCTGCGCTCGAGAAATTGCGGATCCCCGGTCGCCTTCCAGGCGTCCTTGAACGTGCGGGCAAGCAGGGCTGGAGCATCGGCTTCCTGCGCGAGGATTTCCGGGCGGCTCAGAAGGATTTCGCGGCAGCGCCCGGATGAGCCGGATCTCGCCGCCGCCAGGGCCTCAAGAAAAAGCATGCCGGCCTGCTCGCCAAAAAACCGCCGGCTCTCGGCCGCAACCTCGATCACGAGAAAGTTTTCGCCCTGGGCCGCAAAGCGCTTCGCCAGCCCCTCATAGAGCTCGGGATGGAGCCGCCAGAACGGGCGGAGCCTCGTGCGCCAGATCTCCCGCAGGGCTGGCGGGCGCAGGGTTCCCCCCCCGGAAATAGCCGCCCTGAGCGAGAGCAGATCCCCGTGAAGCGACTCAATGGTGACTTGCGGTTCCAATAGCCACACCTTGCCCGCTTCCGGCCTCCCCGTCGAATCCGATTTTTTCACAGTCGCCCGGGCCGGTATCGTCACGTCCTTCTCCGGTTTCTTACCTCGCGGGGATCGCAACAAAGGGGCCGAGGAAACGGAACTTGGCCGCCCGTGAGATGGCGGGTTCCTGCCGGCCGATTTGGAAGAGTGCCGGACGTGCCTCAGGCATCGCTTCGTGAATTGGAGCCTACAAATCCAACAAATCTCGAATGGCCGTTTTCACCATCTGAAACTGAGCTTCGGGCAGCCTTCCGAGTTTGCGTAGAAGGGCGTTTTGATCGATGCTGGCGAATCCTTGGACGTTCACTGCGGAATGTTTGGGAAGCCAGCGAGGCTTGCCAATGTCCACTTCCCCACGGAGTCCCCGTTGCTGGGACGTGAGAGGAACCACTCCGACCAGCGCACGGGCATCCTGAGGTTGCGGAAAAGCCAGAACCAACACCGGGCGCTGTTTCGCGACGAGGCTGAAATCCACCATCCAAACCTCGCCGGAACAGGCATCAATACTCACCGAATGCATCCTCCCACAGTTTCCCCTGCTGGCCGGTTGTCAGCAGTCGTTCAGGAAAAGTCGTGATAGGAAAGGGCATGTCGTTTCGCAGTTCGACCTGAGCCAGAAAAATATTGAAGGCATCGCCCGTCTTCATCCCGAGCCGGGAAAATATCTTTTCGGCCCGCTTCAAGCGATCCGATGGAACACGTGCACGAAAGAGTGTGGAAGAAGCCATGCGTCAAAAATGCTCGAAAATGCTCAGGAGTCAACGCTTTTCAGTTCGCTCATCCCGCAGGCGCCATCCCACTGTTTCTCGGAAAGGGGGCCGGAAAAAAGGAAAAGGTGCCAGCCGGCCGGCACATCCGGCATTGTAGCGCAGCGAAGATTCTGATGGGATCTCTGCATGCCATTAATCAACAAGGAATTCTCTGATGGCGTCGGAACGATCACGTTTGAAAATCCGGCGAAACGCAATTGCCTGAATTCGGATGCCGTATCAGAAATTCTGATCGCTCTGGACGAGTTTGAGAAAAAGCGGGCGATTGTCGTCATTCTCCGCTCGCAGGCCGGGTCGAAGGTTTGGTCCTCCGGGCACGCCGTCAACGAGCTGCCCAAGCCCGGACGCGATCCTCTCCCCTATGCGGGACCGCTGGAGTCCCTGCTGCGGCGGATCCAGGAATTTCCGGGCGCAGTGATCGCCCTCGTCCAGGGGAGCGTCTGGGGCGGCGCGTGCGATCTGGCCTTTTCCTGCGACATCCTGATCGGGGACGAAACCTCCAGCTTTGCGATGACCCCGGCAAAAATCGGGGTCCCCTACAACCCGTCGGGCCTGATCCACTTCATCAACATCCTTGGCCTCAACAAGGCAAAGGAAATGTTCTTCACTGCCGAGCCGATCAACGCGCAGGACAGCCTGGCTCTCGGAATCCTGAACCATCTGGTTCCTGCCGCGGAAATCGTGGGGTTCACCTCAGCGATGGCGGGAAAAATCCGCAAGAATTCGCCCTTGGCGATCCGCTCGTTCAAGCGCCAGTTCCGCCTGCTTTCAAGCGGGCTCCCGCTCTCGGCCGAGACCTTTGAGCAGATCCAGTCGATCCGCCGCGAAGTTTACGACAGCAAGGACTACGAGGAGGGGATCCTCGCCTTCCATGAAAAGCGCCCTCCGGTTTTTCGCGGAGAATAGCCGGCGCCCCCCGACGACCGAGGAAAGGATCGGCGACATCGTGATTCGCGACAACGCCGAGGCCGGGCAGGTTGTTAACATCCAAACCTTCGGCGCGCGGGTTGCCGCAATCAAATAAGTTTACTCATGTCAAGCAAAGGCGTCAGTCCTTTGGATCATAGGAGCCAAGCAAAATAGATTCGAAATGATCCCCGCGATTCATCAGGTGGATATATGGTCATTTACAACCTACAGTTTCCGTGGCATAAATCTCTCATGCAC
>JBAXXX010000060.1:0-22661 GCA_037127695.1 Verrucomicrobiia bacterium
GGTTTGTGCCGCTTCCTGGAAGGGATGCGCTCATGAGCGTGTGGGATACGAGGGTGAAGGATTTCCGGGCGTATGCCCAGGCGAGCGGGTATCGGCAGCAGGGTGGGATTTATGTCTTCAAAGTGATAAAAACGAAGGATGGCAAAGGCCACACAACCACATTTGAATTAGAAGCCGGAGCGAGTTGGGAGAAACCAGGATTCCCGCAGACGGCAGCCCACCCAGTGGTGGGAGTGAGCTGGGAGGAGGCGAAGGCATTTTGCGGGTGGCTGACGGCGAAGGAACGGGGAGAGGGGAAGATCGGAAAAGGGCAGGAATACCGGCTGCCGACGGATGAGGAGTGGAGCGAGGCGGTGGGAGGAGCGAGATATCCGTGGGGAAACCAGTGGCCACCGTCAACAATGGCAGGCAACTACTGCGACACTGCACTGGTGTCGACATTTCCCGGGAAGGGGTGGTCGCAGGTTCCAGGAAATGACGGGTATGCCCACACGTCCCCGGTGGGAACCTACAGGCCGAATCGCCTAGGCTTATATGACATGGGAGGGAACGTGTGGCAGTGGTGCGAGGACTGGTATCGAGCGAGCATGAACGAGAGAGAGGTTCTGGAGAAGTTCCCTTTATTAAAAGACGATGGGGGAGGAAAAACATGCCGCGTGGTTCGGGGCGGGTCGTGGTACAACAACGTTCCCGAGAGTCTGTTGTCCTCGTATCGCAACCGCGGCAATCCCGACATTCGTGATAGCTTCTACGGCTTTCGGTGTATTCTCGGTGGCAGCCCTCCAAGCGAACCGGCTGCGAATAGCGCAGCTGCGAGCCCCGCCGCACAGAAACAGGATCTATCAGACTTCGAGCCCGTGCAGGGAACACGGCCGCTTGCCCCACAGCAGCCCACAGCCAGCACGCCAGCGGCCAACAGAGCCCAACCTGCAAATCAAGAGCCTGCCGCGGCTAAGATAAAACCGCAACCACACTACATCGCATTTAATGTAGCAAAGGCGGGAACCCATTCACCTGGACCAAGCGTGATGGTCTATGACACATGGACCAGCCAAATCGTTGGCAATAACGTGTATCACCTAAAATCTGAGCCAATAGTTGGCTCGACAGCAAAGTATGATACCTACACGGCACAGCATGTTGGAGACTGGTCCAACTGGATAAAACCCAGCCCAACCCCTCGCGGAAGGTAGGTCGAAACAGGAAAAGGTTTTAGGATTTACCTTGGGCGACGATTGGGGTGGCCGACCTCGAAGCAGGGCGTTTTTATTCCCATTGGGTCTGATACTCCGAAGCTTGCTTCGGCTTTGTTGTTGGAGGGACGACCTCCGTGTCGTCCGTGGATAGCAACGGACCGGACAGAGCCGGTCCCTCCAAATGCCTCGGGGCTCGCCCCGGGGTTCTTTACGGAGGAAAGCTCCCGGCTGAAAGGCCAGGTCCACTCGGCGACGATGCGGGCTTTGAGGGCGATGAGAGCCTCTCGCAGGCTCGAGATCGTGTCGGAATTGCTTTGCTTCCTTTCATGCAAAATATTAACTTTCGGCGAGCGCCATGAAAAAGCTCACAACGTTTGTCGTCGGCCTGGCATCGTTCACGCTTATCATCTTGGCGCTGTGGCTCCGACCCGTTGAGACGAAGTCTCAGGAAGGAGAGCGAAGGCCGTCGGCAAGCGTTCAAAGCGGAGGTTCGCAGAATCCGCAACCGGCAGCGGCGGCAATTCCATCAGCGCCAAGCTCGACCTCGGCTGGGCAGAAGCACGCAGTCCCGACAATTCCCGCCCGGTCAGCAAGCGTCCCACCAGTTCAAGCCCCGCAGAACGTGGCGGACAAGTCCACCCTTATTTTCGGAGGGAGCAGCCCCGTGAGCATGAATGACATCGGTCCGAGCGCTTTTCGGGAAGAGCTGCTGAGACTGCCGAAAAATACACAAGATATCGTATTGAGGAAGCTGGCAGAGCTTGGGATCCCTAAAAACAATGTGGCATCCCTGCATGTGGACGCTGCCGGCAACCTTCTTTACGCCTGCGAAGGGCTGTCACTACCGTCTGAAAACGGGGCATCTCCTTCCAGCGTGCCAGTGGGGATCGACGGTGCGGCAGGTGGCGGAGAGGAGCTCCAGGCGATGGCTGCGCCCATTCCCATCTCCACGCAGCCAGTCCGCCACAGCAGGGCCGGTGCTCCGAACGTCCTCTTCCTGGATTTTAACGGCCACACGCTAACAGGAACCTCTTGGGCCGTAACACGAACCTGCGTGCCTTTTGATACCGACGGCGACATGACAACATTCAGCGATGCCGAGCAGGCAGCCATCATCAGGATTTGGGAAGCTGTTGCGGAGGACTACAAGCCGTTTAACGTGGATGTCACCACAGATGTTTCAACCGTTTTTGGCCCCAAGGTCGGGCGCGCTCTGATCACGAAACATTTGGACGCGTCAGGATTGGAAAACCCTTACAGCACTTCAGGCGGCATTTCCTATGTCGGAGTGTTCGGCAGGTCAGATTATGCGACATACAGCCCCTCATTCGTCTACTACGACAACGTGGGGTCAACCGCACAGAATGTTGCCGAGGTGGCGTCTCACGAGCTTGGGCACTACGTGGGCCTCAGCCACGATGGGACCACTTCTGCCGAATACTATTCCGGCCATGGATCAGGAGAGACCTCATGGGCTCCCATCATGGGCTCAGGATACGGGAAAAATGTTACGCAATGGTCCAAGGGGGAATACTACGCATCGAACAACCCTCAGGATGACCTTTCCATCCTGTCCGGTAAACTTTCGTATTTTACTGACGATGCGGTAGGGACGATAGCCGGAGCTGTCGCCATGGGCGCAATCCTGAGCGGGCTGATCGGATCGCCAGCTGATCAGGACGTCTACTCGTTCTCCACCTATACTCAGGCGGCGGTTGCCATCACCCCCCTGCGTCTGGCCGGAACTCTTGCGGGAAACCTGGACGTTTGCGCCGAGGTGGTGAACGCCGCAGGCACCGCCCTCTCCACCATCAGCCCGTCGGACACAACAACGCTGAATAGAACGGTTGCGCTGGCTCCCGGCACCTACTACCTGAGGATCTCAGGTGTTGGGACAGGAACGCCGATGGCCGCCACCCCCACGGGATACACGTCCTACGGCAGCCTGGGCGCCTACACCATCACGCTCACGACCGATCTGTCTCCCTACTACCAGTGGATGTCCTCGACAGGCATTGCGCCAGCCAGCAACGGGCCGCTCGTTGACGTCGAGGGGAACGGAATCCTGAACATCTTCCGATATGCGTTTGGAATTTCCGCCGGATCTGCCAACCAAAGCGCGAAGATGCCGATTCAGGGGACACTGCAGCAAAGCGGGGCCGATTATCTCACCATTACGTTCCGCCGGCGCATCAGCGCGTCCAATCCAACCTACTCAGTCCAACAGAGCGTGGATCTTGTCACCTGGACAGCCGTTGATCCGGTTGCCAATCAGGTGTCCGCCCCGACAGCAAACGGAGATGGAACGGAAACGCTTCGCGTCAAGTCCACTCTCCCGATCAATGCCGGAGCCCCAAAGGTATTCCTGCGGGTCGCTGTTTTTCTTTAGCCAGACCGGCCATGTCAAAAAGGGGACCACTTTGAAGACTCATCTCGTCTTTGCCACGATGGCGGCCATCCTATTGGCCTTTGTCATTGCGCAGAGCCGGAAGAAGACGCTGACGTTCGAGGCCGTGGTGGCGCAGGCGGAGGGGCTTGCGCGCGCGCCGTATGTGGCGAGGAAAGAGGTTCCTTCGAAGCTGCTGCGCGGGCTGGATTACGACCAGTATCGAGACATCCGCTGGCGCGACGAAAACACGCTCTGGCGCAATCTCGGGCTCCCGTTCCAGGCAAAATTCTTTTTTGCCGGGAACATCCATTCGAAGCCGGTGACGATTTACCAGGTGAACCGCGATGGGGCCGGCCCAGTCCGGTTTTCTCCAGGTTTCTTTGACTATGGAAAAAACAACATTCCGCCAGCAGAGGCGGCCCGGAGCGGCTATGCGGGGTTTCGTGTGCACTACCCGCTGAACCGCAGGGATTACTTGGACGAGGCGTTTGTTTTCCTGGGAGCGAGCTATTTTCGCGCCGTAGCAAAGGACCAGGCGTATGGGCTCTCGGCGCGCGGGCTGGCGATCGGAACCTTGAAAAAGGAGGAATTTCCGGACTTCACGACGTTTTGGTTGATCGAGCCGGCCCCCGGAGCCTCGGACATGAAGCTCTATGCGCTGCTCGACGGCCCGAGCATCTCGGGGGCCTACGAGTTTCAGATTTTTCCAGGGCCCGAGACCCGGATGGCTATCCACGCCATCCTATTCCCGCGGAGGGACGTCCAGGATCCTGGCGTGGCACCGCTCAGCAGCATGTTTTGGTTCGGCGAGAACACGAGCAACACGTTTGGCAACTTCCGTCCCGAGGTCCACGATTCCGATGGGCTTCAGATCGAGCGGGGGAATGGCGAGTGGCTCTGGCGGCCGCTCACCTGGTCGAAGCAGCTGCAGGTCGCCGTCTTCGAGGACGAGCATCCGCGAGGTTTCGGCCTGGTCCAGCGCGACCGGGACTTCCAGCACTATCAGGACATGGAGGCCCGCTACCATGAGCGTCCAGGGGCCTGGATCCAGCCGCAGGGAGATTGGGGCAAGGGTTCGGTCCGCCTCATCCAGCTTCCAACGGACAACGAATACATGGACAACGTCGTCGCGTATTGGCAGCCGGATGGGGGGCTCCAAAAGGGCGCGCGCTACGAGTTTTCCTACTCGCTGACCTGGTTTGGCGAAAGCCCGTCGATCCCTCCGCTCGGGCGCTGCCTGTTCACGCGCGTCGATTACCAGGACGCACCCTACTACCGGATGTTCGTGCTCGACTTTGCGGGGGCTGAACTTTCGAAACTGCCGCAGGATGCGCAGGTGACCGCCGACACCTGGATCGGCGGCGGAGCGATCAAAGACCTGGTTGTTCAAAAAAACAATTACGGCGATGCGTGGCGGGTTTCCTTTATTGCGAGCTCCGACGAGCCTTCGAAGCCTGTCGAGATCCGCTGCGCGCTCCGCCTTGGCGGACAACCCCTCACCGAGACATGGACGACGACATGGAAGAACTAGCCAGAGACCTAGCCTGGGACGAGGCCTGCATCCGCCTGGAGGATTATTTGCGGGCGCACGCGGTCGTCCCCCGCGAGCGCCTCCTCGCCCTCACGCTTCAAATCTTGCAGGAGGCAAAAGCCCTTCACCAACGCGATTCCTCGCCGCTCGAATGCACGATGGCGCTTGCCGTCAAAAAATCCGACGAGTGGTTCGCGATGCTGGCTGGCGATCCCTCAAAAACCTCGCGTGCGCGGAGCGCCTATTTTTCGAGCGGCCGGAGCGACCTCTTCCTCGCGCCCTCCCCGCCTGAGGATTTCGTTTCCGCGATCCGGAGCGCCGGCAGGGAGGCGGGCCCGGCCCTCGAATTTCAAAGCATCCTTCGGAAGGAGGTTGACTATGGCGCGATGGAGGACATCGCCCGCGAAACGTGGGAGCAATTTTCCTGGAGGCATGTCCTGCAGGCATTCGTCCTCTGGCTCGCCATATTTCTGGCCGCCTGGGCATCCTACCTCCGGTTTTTCCGATGAAACCATTTCCCGGCATCGCCAGCATGACGTCCGATGTGGTCTCGCTCCGGCACGCGATTTTCCTGGCCACAGGCGCGGGGATTGCGGGCTGCGGGATCGTGCTCATGATATCGATTTTGCGCGCGGATGGATTTGCCCCGCTGGAATGGGTCCTGCTCGCCCTGTTCACGGTGCTCTTCGGGCAAATCGCCTTCGGGTTCACGATCGCGCTCTGGGGGTTTTTGATTTTGGTCTCCGGAGGGGATCGCTACCAGATCATGCGGACGCTTCCGGATCCGGTTGCAGGCGGCCAAGCTGGCGCCACCGCGATCGCCCTCCCGATCTTCAACGAGGATCCCGAGCGGACGTTTCGCGGCCTGGAGAACATGTTCCGTTCGGTTGAGGCGACCGGGGCAGGCGGGTCGTTCGACTTCTTCGTCCTCAGCGACTCGAACGACCCGGATCGCTGGATCGAGGAGGAGGCCGCGTGGTTTCGCCTGTGTTCGCGATGCCAGGGGTTCGGACGAATTTTTTATCGCAAGCGCCGGGTCTCGCTGCACGGGAAAAGCGGGAACATCGCGGACTTTTGCCGCCGCTGGGGGAAGCGGTATCAATACCTCCTGATTCTGGATGCCGACAGCGTCATGAGCGGAGAGACGATCCTGCGCCTCGCTCGCGTGATGGATGCCAACCCCGCCGCCGGAATCGTCCAGACCGCGCCGCAAATCGTGCGGGGCCGATCCCTGCTCCAGCGGTTCGTGCAGTTTGCCACTCGCCTCGTCGGACCGCTCTTCGCCGCCGGATCGAATTTCTGGCACCTTGGAGGTGGAAATTACTGGGGGCACAATGCGATCATCCGCCTCAAGCCGTTTATCGAGCAGTGCGTGCTGCCAGAGATCCCTGGGCGCAGCGCCGTAGCCAGGCACATCCTCAGCCACGATACTGTCGAGGCCTCTCTCATGCACCAGGCGGGATACCAGGTGTGGTTCGCCTACCTCGAGGCAGGATCCTATGAAGAGGGCCCGCCAAATTTGACCGAGAGCCTGAAGCGTGACCGGCGCTGGTGCCAGGGGAACCTTCAGCATTTCTGGTTCCTCTTCGCACCCGGGACCCGGTTCACGAACCGCATCCACATTTTCTTCGGACTGATGGCCTACCTGACTGCGCCGCTGCTCGTCCTGTTCATCGGGCTGAGCTCGTGGGACAATCGCTGGAAACAGCAGCTCGCGGTATTTTCCGCCCGGGTGGATGATCCCGGCTGGGCAGCCATCGGCCTCCTGTGCCTCACCCTCGCCCTGCTTTTCCTGCCAAAAATTCTTGGGTTCCTCTACCTCATTCCGCGAGCAGGCAGCTGCGGCGGGATCCTCAGGACGTTCCTCAGCACGGTCCTCGAGACGTTCCTCTCGGTCCTGCTGGCACCGGTCCTTCTCTATTTTTACACGCGGTTTGTCCTCCTCACGCTGATGGGGTTGCGGGTGACCTGGAAGACCCAGAACCGGGATGCTTCGGCGATTCCCCTTGGCGAGGCGGTCAAGACGTATTGGGGGCCGACCCTTGTGGGGACCCTTGCCGGGGCGGCGGCTTTTCAGTGGGCTCCATCGCTCGTTCTCTGGCTCTCCCCCGTCCTCGCAGGGCTCATCCTCTCGATCCCCCTTGCCCTGGCGACGAGCTCGGAACGCATTGGGATCGGCCTCAGGGATCTCGGGCTTTTGCTGATCCCTGAGGAATCCTCGGTTCCTCAGATCCTCGAGAACCTGGACCAGGAAGCCCATGCCCACGCGTTGCCCGGCGTCCTGGAAGTCGCCATCTCGCCCGAAGTCAATGCGCTGCACTCGTCGCTGCTCCGGAGATCGCGCGTTCACGCCAGATATAAAGATCTCGCCGGGCTCAGACGACGGCTGCTCGAGGAAGGGGACCTCTCCCGCCGCGAACTCAACGCACTCCTCTGGGATCAGGCATCGGTCGAGTCCTTGCACCGCGACATCTGGCTCTCGGCTGAAGCCAACCTCCACCCGCGCTGGAGGGATGCGCTGCGGCGCTTCAGCTCGCGAACATGCGGCCGGCAAACAGCTGAGAAAAAGAATTTTTGATCGCAAACCGCCCGGCATCCCGCATACCCTCGCGTCATGAGATTTTTTCCTCTGCTCTCCTCGCTCCTGCTCCTAGCGTCCTGCGCGAAAGGCCCGGCACCGACTCCCGTTGCGCTGCAGCGTTTGGCCGCCTCTGGTGTGGACTCGCGCACCTATGCAAAGATCCAGGCCGGACGGGTGCTCGGATACCAGAACATCCTCGGCCTGGTCCACGACAAGATCTCGGACGCCGCCATTGTTTCCTACCTGAAGAGCACCCACGCACCCTACCGGTTTACCACCGCGCAGATGGAGAAGCTGAGCGATGCCGGAGCCGGCCCCACCCTGGTCAATTACCTGGGCAAGTCCGTCGGCTATTACGAAGCCACAAAACGGGCCCAGACAGGGGGGAGCAAATGGGATAACCACCCCTATTTCATGGATCCCTACTACATGGGCGAGGCTCCCTTTGATTACGGATTTCCCGGCGAGTGGTACGACCCGGCTGCCGTCGGCATGATGTTTTGATCCGCTGACACGCGGATCTCCGGAAGCGCCGCTTCTCGGCCGCCATGCACTTGTCGTAGCCCGCGCGGCTAGCGGAAAAAATCAACTCCCGCGATGAGAAGCGTCCCTGAAAGCAGGTCGGCGCAGCCGCCTGGCGAGAGGTTGCGCCGGATGAGTGTCCGGTGGAGCTCTTCCGCCCGGGCGAACCATCCGTCGGAGTGGCACCCGCCCGCCCCGAGGAATTCAGCCGCAGCCCGTCGCACAAAGTCCGCCGCATCGGTTCCGCCCCGGAAGATCACATTGCTGTCCTCCGTTGCCTCCATCAGCGCGAAGAGGGTTTGGATGCGGGCGGCATTGGGATCGAGGCCGGATGTCAGCGCTCCGAGAAATGCAGGGACGCCGGTCTCGAAGATGCCCGGAAATCCCCGCGCCGCTTCCGCCCTGGCTCCGCCGGTTCCGGTGGTTCTTCGCACGAGCGCGCCGTGGCTCGCGACAGACATGACTGATGAGTCGTGGGCTTTCAGGTCACCCCCCCAGGTTTCGAGGAGCACGGCCCGGATGCCATCCGGGGTTGTTGGCCGTGCGGAAGATCCGGCTCTTGCCATCGCGGCGACGAGCAGTCCCATGGTAAAAATGGCGCCGCGGTGGGTGTTGATGCCCCCGGTGGCCTGCAGCATTTCCCGCTCCGCCGCAAGGCCGAGCGGGATGAGGGAGAGGGCAAGCGGGCCGCCCTCCCGACCGGTTGCAGCGATGGACGCGAACGGGCCCAGCAGCGCGTTTGCGGACCGGCACATGAGAGCGTAGTCCATGTCGGCATGCGCACCCGAATCCCTCGGGCTCACGAGGCCGGGCTTGGGATAGGCTTCCAGCTCCAGCAGCAGGGCCTCCACCGCAGATCCGGCCAGGGAATGATCCGCCGCGCCTATTTCCACAACTCCTCTCTTCGGACCATCCGGGCGGTCGCAATGGATTTCACAAGAACCATCGGCTCGCCATTTAAGTACTCCCGCCAGTGGATTTCTCCGAGGCCGAAAAACGAAATCTCCCCGTCGAGTTTGAACGGGCATTCCGCCGCTTCACGCCGCAGAAAGTCCACGGCTTGGTCGGCTCCGGCTGCATCCGCCACATCGATGAGGACATCAAGATCGGACGATGCGTTCACATGTAATCCGCCGGTGAGCGTCTGCCACATCCAGCTCCCGAAAACGCGGACATCGAGTCCGGATTTCACTGCCTGATCCGCAAGGCGGGAGAAGGTATCGGGTTCGATTGCGGCAACTTCTTCCAGCGACGGCGGAAGGGTCGCCCGAACGATCTGATCACGCCTCGCCTGCGCGGCGATGCGGCGCGGACGCCGCCCGGGAGATGGCAGACAAAATCCGAGCGAAAGATGATCGCTTTCTCCCCGCTGACGACAAACGACAAACGGGTTCCCGCCCGCATGCCACTGATCAACAACAGAAGAATTCCCGGCGATGTCCGCCTGCGGAGGTTCTGACAGCCAAACCAGCGCGTGCCGGCGGAGCGGGGTCACTTGGCCGACTCGGCGAGAACGCGGTCTCTGACGTCGAGGGCGAGTTTGCGGCCGCCGCGCTCTTTCCCGAGGGCGGCGCGCCTGTCGTCCGTGCCGGCCGAGGCGATGGCGGCGGCGAGTTTTTCAGCGAAGTCGTCCTTCTCCAACCAGACCTCCTCGACGCCGCCGAGCAGCGCGAACGGCCTCGCGCCGAATTCGAGCGAGGGCATCGTCTTGGAAAGCTTTTCGAGCGTGGCGGCCGGGATCTTGGTGACGGCCGACATCGCCTCGATCGGCATGAGCCCGACGCTGGCGGACTCGAGCGCGTCGATGCGGTCGCCGAACATGCCGTAGCAGATGAACGCGCCGCCGATCGCCTTGCCGGTGGCGACCGTGATAAGCTTGTGCCCGTTTTGCCGCGCGAGTTGGAGGCAGCCCAGGAGATGTCCGAAATAGCTGGCCAGGCCGAGCATCTCGGCGGTCCGGTTCGGCTCCTGTCCGGCGCTGTCGACGAGCATGACGATCGGTGCCTTTGGATGGTTTTCGATGCAGCCGAGCACGTGCGCCGCCAGCCGGAGGGCGGCGGCATTGTCGATGTAGGTGCCGTCGCATGTGCCGAACACGCAGGCCTCCCGGCCGTCAACCTCCGCGTATCCGGTCATCAGCTTGTCTTTGACGGTAATCCCATTCGCCGATTTTCCAAAAAATCTCTCCAGAAGGTTTTTCATTTCTTTTTCGCGAGTGCGGCAAATTCCGTGGCCGAAGCGAGCGTGGCCAGCGCGACATCCGCGATGCCGAGCGCCTTCCAGATCGCATTCGGGTCGCTGGTTTTTCCGAACGTCTTGAGGCGGTTTTCGAGTTCCTGCTGGCGGGCTTTGAGGCCCTTGAGGGTGAGCGGGATAGATTTTGCGAGCAGCTTCTTGATCGCTCCCGCGACCGAGGCCGCGTCATCGTTCGCGAGAACGTCGGCATCGCCGAGAAGGAATTTGGTTTTTCCGCCGCTGGTCTTCCAGACGAGCGCGCGGTTCGAGGAATCGTAGGCTTGCTTGCCCATCCATTTTTCGATGACGATCGGCCCCGAGATCCCGAGGCGTCCGTGTTCGGTCATGATGCGGAAATCGCAGCAGGTGGTGAGGATGCCCATGCCGCCGTAGGCCCCGATATCCGAGCCGATGACCGCGATCGTCGGCACGCGTTTGGAACGGCATTCGAAGACGGCGCGCATCGCTTCGGAGATGGCGATCTCCCCGGACGAACCTTCGTGCAGGCGGACGCCTCCGCTCTCGACGATGAAGACGCAGGGGATGCCGTCGCGCGCGGCAGCTTTGAGGAGGCCGGTGAGCTTGGCCCCGTGGACCTCGCCAACAGAGCCGCCGACAAATTGTCCGACCTGGGCCGCGAGATAGACCGGCTTGCCGCCGAGCTTGGCGCGGCCGATCACGAGGCCGTCGTCGAACGAGACCGGGATGTCGAGCTGGGGAAGATACGGGCTCATCACGCGTTCCGGGGGAGGCAGGAACTCGGTGAACGAGCCGGGATCGACAAGCGACATCAGGCGCTGGCGCGCGGTTTGTTCGTGGAAAAGCGGTGCGCTGCTCATGGCGTTTTTTTCAAGTGGTCGTAGGCCTGCCGCAGGCGGAAGGTCACAACAATCGGGTCGGCCCCCTGGTCGTGGATCGTCACTTTCGTGCCGCCGACCGGATAGTTCGCGGCAAAATCGCCGAGGGCGGCAAGCCATGAGTCTTTGTAGCCAGGGATCGAGGATTCCACATGGCAGTCCATTTTTTCGGGGGCATTGGCGTTGCGCTCGAAAAGGACTTCCAAGTTCCCCGAGCCGACCACGCCTGCGATCGCCCATTGTTTGCCGCGCGGCCAAGCAATGGGTTTCGATGGGAAGGCTTTGTCAAATTTTTCCATGTGGGTCGTTTACCAGTCCACAAATTCTGCGGGCGGGTCGTAGAGCCCGCCCGACCAGCGGACGAGTCCCTTGATGTCCTGTGCGGCGAGGAGGCTGCGGCTGACGTCCGAGGGCGAAACGCCGAGGTCCTCGGGCAGGCTGATGATCCCGCGTGCGCGGAGGGCCTGGGTTTCGCGCTTGTTGCGTTTCAATCCGACAGGCGTGTAGCCGGCGACTCCGCGGATCGCGGCCCGGCGTTCCTCGATCGTCCGGCAGGCGGCGAGATTGGCGATCCCTTCCTCGGTGACGACGTGGGTGACATCGTCGCCGTAGATCATGACCGGCGCGACCCCGTGCAGGGCTTTTTTGATCGCTGGATCCTGCGCGTCGAGCTCTTCGACAAATGTCGGCACGCGTCCAGATTGAAAGGTTTCCGCGAGCTGGACAACGAGCTTTCGTCCGGGGATCGAGCCGGGGCCGGGATTCGACTCGGCGCCCGCCTTGAGCCACGCCGCCGTCGGATGCCGGCGCCCCATCGGCTGGCAGCCCATGTTCGGCGCCCCGCCGAAACCGGTGATCCGTTTTTTTGAAACGGTTGACGAGTTGCCGTTGACGTCGATCTGCAGCGTGGCCCCGATGAACATGTCCACGCCGTAATGCCCGGCGAGCTGGCCCATCGCGCGGTTCGAGTGGAAGCTCCCGTCGCGGCCGGTGAAGAAAATATCCGAGCGGGCGGCGGTGTAGCGTTCCATCCCGACTTCGCCGCCGACAGAGAACACGCCCTCGACCCACCCCGACTCGATCGCCGGGATCATCGTCGGGAGCGGGTTCACCATCCAGTATTTGCAGATCTTTCCCTTCAGCCCGAGCTGCTCGCCGTAGGTTGGCAGCAGCAGCTCGATCGCGGCGGTATTGAAGCCTACGCCATGGTTGAGCGACTGGACTTCGTATTTCTGGTAGATGCCACGGAGCGCGATCATCGCCATGAGGATCTGCACGTCGGTGATCGCAGCCGGGTCCCGAGTGAAGAGCGCGGTGAGGTGCATCGGATACGGTGCCTCGACAATCAAATCGACCTGGTCGGCCGGGATGTCGATGCGGGGCAGCGTATCGACGATCTCGTTGACCTGCGCGAAAACGATGCCGTCCGAGAATGCTGTCGGCTCGACAATCGCGGGTGTTTCCTCGGTGTTCGCCGCAAGAAATAGATTTCCCTGGCGGTCAGCCTGCACGGCGGCGATGAGCGCCACGCGCGGCGTCAGGTCGACGTAATAGCGGGCGTAGATCTCGTTGTAGGTATGGATCGCCCCCAGCGGAAATTTCCCCTCTGCCAGCAGCTCCGCTACCGCCTGGCCCTGCGGTCCGGCGTAGCAGAAGTCCACTTGGCGGATCAGGCCTTTCTTAAATAGCTCGATGTGCGCCGGCAGCGTGAGGCAGGACATCACGAGATGGATGTCGCGAAGGTCTTTCTTCGTGAGCGTCGCGAGCTGGTTGGCCAGAAAATCAGCCTGCTTCTGGTTGTCGCCCTCGAGGCAGAGAATGTCGCCGGGCTCGATGATCCGCCTGAGAACCTCGGGCACGGATTTTTCGGAAACAAACTTTTTGTTGGCAAGCCTGCCGACGCGGCTCATGCGTTCCGCTTTATTGCGACGGCGTATATCCCTGGAAGCCGGTGACATCTGCCGCATCATTCGACCGATTGTTCTGTGGGCAAGAAATTTCAACAGCAATTCTCATTTTGGCCGGCAGGTTCAGGCCCGCGTGTTCTTGGAGACGATTTCGAAGACGGTGACCTGGAAGCCGCGCGCCGCCAGCAGCATGGCAGCGGTCAGGCCCCCAGGCCCCGCGCCAACGACGATGATGTGCTTTTGTCCCCCTTCAGCTTTCATAGCAAGTTCCAGCATCTGATTGTCCGTGCCTTCGAACTCATCTAAGACTGAAGAGGAATTTCAGGTGATCTCCGCGATTCACGAGGAATGAACGAGGCGGAGCCGCCGGTTTCCAAGCGCCCTCTCAACGTCAAGGGATCGACGGAGGGCAGCCCACTATCCGTTTCCAGGGCAAGGACGCACGCGACGCCGGCAGCCTCCCCGACTTGGTTCAGGTTGACCATGACTCGCACGGCAGCGTGGGCGACAGGATCCATGTCGAGCATGCGGCCGGCCACGATCAGGTTTTCAAAGCCGCCCTGCGGGAGCAGTGCGCGGTAGGGAATCTGATAAAACGTAGGGCTGTCGGGTGTGGGTTCACGCCAGCGACCGGAGATGCGCGGCTCGCCGGGGACATCGTAGGTCTCGGTCCCATCGAGGTAGCGCAGGGTGATGCCCGGCTTCTCCTGGTGATGAATATCCACCCGGTAGCTGCCTTGGGCGATGGCATCGTCGAAGCGGCGGCCGCTGAGAATCTCATCGCCGGAGAGCTGGTAGGCGGCGCGCACATGGCGGGATTCGCGCAAGCCTAGGTGCGAAGGCAGCGCCTCCAGGCACAGTTTGCTGCCGGGCAAATGTTGGCGGATGATGTCCTGAATCGCCCGCACTTGGCGTCGGCCCTCGATCTCGCCGGAGGTGAGATCGTCGGCCTCGGCGGGATTGATGCCATAGATGCGCGTGGCGGCCATCATGTAGACCTCGCTGCCAGGCACCTGCACGCACCAGGCGAAGCCCTGGGGCAGGTTGAAAGCCGCGCCGTGGTCGCGAAGGAGCTTCACGTAGTCGGCGCCGCCCAGCGTGCTCCAATTCGAAAACCGTGCGCAGGCTGTCGCGGGCTGGAGGTGGTTTGCAAAATAGGTCGGGCAGCCGAGGCGGGCCGCGAGATCGCCGTCTCCCGTCGCGTCGATGAAATGCTTCGCCCGGATGGCTCCCCGCCCCGATTTGTTTTCCACGATCACGGCGTCGAGGCGTCCGTCGGCATCCAGGTGCGGCGCGACAAAGAGCGTGTGAAAATAGGTCTTGAGCTTCGCCTCGCAGGCAAGCTCGTCCAGATCGATCTTCAATTCCTCCGAGTTGAAGCTGAACCCGTTGCTGGGATTGGTTTTTTCCCAGCGCTTGACAGCGCCGCGGCGGTCGAGACGGTCGATCACCTCCTCGGTGAGGCCGCCGATGATTTGCCGGCGCCCCTCGGTATCCCAGAGGGAATGCCAGATGTTGACCAAGGCGGTCGTGGCGATGCCTCCGAAGCAGTTGTCCTTTTCCACGATCGCCACGCGGGCGCCCAAGCGGGCGGCGCGGATGGCAGCAAAGAGGCCGGTGCAGCTGCCGCCGAGGACGCAGATATCAGCTTCGTGGATGATCGGGACAGAGCGGGAGGGTTCAGTGAGAGAGTTCATCAGGGTAATCCATGAAGCAACTGTGCCATGAGGGAGGGCGGGTGCCGACTTCAATCGTCAGCAAATCAGGATGAAAAGCACCCCGCCTGCATCCCGGCATCCTGCTTCAGGTTGGCTATCTCAATGGCATTCGACTGGTTCATTGAGGCTTATCGATCCGCCATCCACGAGCGCGGTGCGAAGCAAAGCGGACGGGAGCGTGCCCACCGGGCAGGATTGATTGCAGGCAAGCGCTGCGGCGACTCCAGCAGCTTCCCCCATCTGGTTGCAGTTGACCATCACGCGCACCCCGCCGAAGGCCTCCCGGTCTGCGTCGAGCAGGCGGCCTGCGACCAGCAGGTTGGCGGCCGAGCGCGGAACGAGGCATCGATAGGGGATCTGGTAATACGCAGGGAAATCCGCATCCTCCGCACGCCAGCGTTGCCTTACCTTGCCGCCGCCTGGTTTCACGACTTCTTCACGTCCATCGAGGTAGCGCAGGACCGTGCCCTCCGCGCTGTGGATGTCCACCGGGTAGGTGCCGTACCCGATCGTGTCCTGGAAGATCGCTCCCCCCAGCAGGTCGGCCCCGGTGAGCCGATGCAGGCAGTGTGCATGCCACGTCTCGCGCACGCCGAGAGCCTGCGGAAGGGCGACGAGGTGCAGCGGGGCCTCCGGGAAAACCTTTTGCGCCATTTCGATGTAGGCCTGCTGCAAGCGGCGGCCTTCGATCAGGGCGGCGGTGAGCTGGTCGGCGTCGGAGGCGTCAACGCCGTTGAGTCGCGGGCCGAAGATGTTGGTCAGCCCCTCATCTCCCGGGTAGTCGCTGAGCCAGGGCATCGCGTTGGATGCCGGAAAGCCATACGCCGGGGCGAGAGAGGAGAGCTCATCCCAGAACTTTGCCTCCTGGTAGCGCTCTCTCCATACCGGGAAGCCGGAGACCAAGGCCTGGGTGTTCACGGGTTGCATCACGGGCGGCTTCCAGGCATCGAAGCCGGCCCGGCGCAACAAGTCGCCATCGCCGGAGGCGTCGATGAAGACGGAAGCCGCGAGGGCTCGACGTCCGGACTTGTCCTCGATAATTGCTGCAGCCACGCGATCTCCCTCGCGTGTTGCCGAGGCGAGCCGGGCGCAAAGAAAGACCCGAATCCGGTGCTCGCGAACCAGAGTGTCAAGTTCCTGGGCGAGCTCCGCGCTGTTGAACCGGAACTGAACGCGATGGACGGGAGAGATTTCAAAAATGGCATCCCGACGGCGCAGACGTTCGACGATTTCCATCGTGAGGCCGCCGATGATCTGCTTTTGCTGGCGGGCATCGCGAATCGAGTGCCACTCGTTCACCTGCCCGGCGGTGGCGGTTCCACCAAGGATTGCGTTTTGCTCGATGATCGCGACTTGGAGGCCGAGACGGGCGGCTCGCACGGCAGCGAAGACGCCGGTACACGAACCGCCCACGATGCAAAGGTCGCCGCGCCATGCGACGGAAATCGAACGAGCAGGCTCATGCACGGCAGTGAGATCATCCATGAAGCAACTGTGCCATAAGCGAGGGCGGTCGCCGACTTCAATCGTCAGCAAATCAGGATGAGAATATGGACGAAAGATAGTGGACCCGGCGCGCAGGGAGGAGGCAGCGCGCCGGGTGATGCTTGCCCGGCTGCATTCGCAGGCGATCTGGCCGGCTTCCAAGCCAGCGATGGACTTGAATGGAAGTCAGATGTCTGTCTGCGGGATTTCAAATATCCGAATGGGCCTCCCGATATTCTTTGGCGGGTTCGTCCAATATTTTTCACGGATCTCCGCCGGGGAGGGTTCGATCGTTTTGAGAAGATCTTCGGACATGAGTAATTGGCCGTCCTTCGCCTCCGCGCAAATCCGTGAAACCTCGCAGATCCCGAACCCGTTCGCCGTAAAATGCTTTTGTGCGCTCCCTCCCCCGATGGTGCCGAGCACGATATCGTCGCTGTAATGCATCCCGATGTTCAGATCTGTATCCCAGTCCGGGAAATGGTTTCGCGCATAAACCTGAAAGGATTTTCTCATCTTCCTGCTCGTGTCAACGATCGCCTCCGTGGACGTCGAGTCGCTGAATAAGGCAAACACGAGATCGCCTGCATAGGACAGCGTGATCCCGCCGATGCTTTGGATTTCTCGGTCCATCCTATCGCAGAACTCGCTGGCGAGATCCGCGATGGCATTCGCGCGGTGCCCCTCGCAGAAGGTGGTGAACCCCTGGATGTCGGCCATGACAATCTTGAACGCGCCCTTTTCTTCCAGGGACGTCTTCTCGTAGATCCTCTTATACAATTCCGGATTCACGAACGATCGCAGCTCGCCTTCCAATTCTTCAATCCGCTTCAGGTAGCACTCGCGCTCAATCCAGATCTGGATGAACTTCCTGACGATCACCCATAAGATGACCGGTATGACAAACCCGTTGATCAGGACGATTAAAAAGTGCGACGGCTTGATCAGCCAGGGGATCCAGGCCTCATCGATTTCGCTCCATTCGGCGGCGACGTAAGTCACGACCACAATGTAGGGCAGGGCGAACACCAGGCTGAAACGTTTCCAGAGCGCGCGGGACTCCTCGTTTTTACCAATGGATTTGCTAATGTTAATAAACGAGATCGGGAGGATGAAGAGCAGGAAGGCCAGCATCATGGCATGCGGGATCTCAAGGAACCAACGGACATGCTCCTCCCGGATTTCTCGCGCCTCGTCCAGCATGTAAAGCCCGAACGCCACGTAGCTGACGAGGATGACAAAAGCGATCGGCAAACGGCTTTTCATGCGCGATAGGGTTGGGACATTCCGGCTACGGCATCGTCAGCTGAGCCTCGCAAGCATCCGGCGCGCGCCGATTGCGACGCTCCACGCGATCGTGAGCCCACAGAGAATTACAAGGCTTCGTGCGCTGGCGATATTCAGGACATTGGCAGCTTCGTTCATCTCCGACAGGAATGTGGCCTGCCGGCGCCTCGCATGTCCAGAAGGTTTTAGACGACCAGGATAGCATGCCAGTCGTTTAAATTGCCAAAGAGGACATGTGGCAGACAGGGAGGCATGAATCCGGCGACGAGCTCGCATTTTCTCAACCCGACTGACGGCTTCTCTGTCCTTCCCATGCCTTCGGGCTCCTAACGCCCGGATCGGGGGTGTTCTTTCTGAGTTGTCCAGGAATCGCGCAAAGGGTATGAAGATGGGCATCGGTCTGCCTTCAGACAAATCATCGCCGCATGGTTGTTCTGGTTCTTCGGAATTACCAAAGGCGGCAGCTTGCCGAGTTTTTCCTATGGAGATCCGGATCCGCGCCGGCTCGAAGTCACGGTATTGGATGGACGTGTGGGATTTCCGCGACCTGCTTTCGACCTTGGCGGCGAGGGATCTTTCCGTCCGCTACAAGCAGACCGTTCTCGGTGTCGCCTGGGCGGTCCTGCAGCCGCTGACGGCCGTGTTCCTGATGACGTTTGTCTTTGGGAAGCTCGCCGGGCTGAAGCCGGATGCCGGAACCTCCTACGCCGCGATGGTCGTGGCCGGGATGCTTCCCTGGCAGCTGTTCTCAAACATCCTATCCTCGTGCGGGCAGAGCATGGTGAGCAACGCGAACCTGATCTCGAAGGTGTATTTTCCGCGGGTGATCGTGCCGCTGGCCGCGCTGTCGGTCGCGCTGGTGGACTTTGCCGTGATGGCGCTCCTCTTTGTTCCTGTGCTCCTGTGGGAAGGGGCGCCCATCGGGCCGCGGTGGCTGGCGCTGCCAGCGCTGCTGTTCCTCGCCAGCGCCGCCGCGCTTGGCCCCGCCCTCCTCATCACCGCCCTCAACGTCAAATACCGCGACTTCCGGTTCCTCGTCCCGTTCCTGCTCCAGATGGGCCTCTACATCTCGCCCGTCGCCTACAGCAGCTCGCTCGTGCGGGATAAGCTCGGGGCGGCCGCCGCCCATCTCTACGCGATCAACCCGCTCGTCGGGGTCATCGACGGCTTCCGCTGGGTGCTCTGCGGCGGGGTGGCCCCGCCGCTCTCCGATCTCGCCATCTCGTGCGCGGTGACCGCGATTTTTCTTGCCATCGGGCTGGCGTATTTCCGCAAGGTCGAGAGGCAGTTCGCCGATGTCATTTGATTTGCTGAGCAGCATCTCGAGGCACCCGGCGAACCGGAGCCGGCGCTTGCGCGCGCTGGCCAGAGGAGCGCTTTGGCAGGTTTGGAAAAGGGCGACCAAGCGGCCGCTTACGATCTGCTACCACGGCTTCGATCTTCGCTGCTATCCCGACAGCCGACAGGCAAGCGCCGCGATCTACTTTGGCGGCTGGCCCGACTTCTGGGAGATGAAATTCCTCCATGACTACCTGCGCCCCGGCGACCGGTTTGTCGATGTCGGCGCAAATATCGGCCTTTATTCTCTGCTCGCCGCGAAGCGTGTGGGGCCGCAGGGGAAGGTGTGCGCGTTCGAGCCGGGAGGCGTCCCGGCGGAGCGGCTCCGCGAGGCGTGCGCGCTCAACGGCATCGGCCAGGTGGAGGTCGTTCCCTGCGCGGCCGGAGAACGGAGCGACAACCTGAATTTTGTTTCGGGCACCGAAGATGCCACCGCGCACATCGCCTCACAAAACGAGCTTTCCGCTTCATCCGTTCCTGCGGTGAGGCTCGACGAGTTTCTTGATGGGCGGCCCCTCGCAATGGCGAAATTTGACATCGAGGGCTACGAGCCATTTGCTCTCCGGGGAATGAGCCGGCTTTTGGAGGCCGGGAATCCCCCGGTTTTCCTGATGGAGGCGGCGGGATACTCGACGCGCTATGGCATCGAAACCCATGACCTCCTGCGCGAGATTGCGAGATGGGGCTACCGGCCGATGATTTACGAGCCTTGCCTCAGGCAGCTTTGCCCCGCGCCTGCGCATTGGGAGATGGGCCTCACCAACGTGCTCTGCGTTTTTGATGGCGCAGAGGAATTCGTGAGCCGAAGGCTTCTTTTTCAACCATGAGCTCCCCGATCATCGAAGTTCGCGGCGTCTCCAAGTGCTACCAAATCGGCAGCGCAGGAGCCGGGCAGTTCCATACCCTGCGCGACCGGCTTGCCTCGCTCTTTCACCAGGGCGGATCCCAGAAGGAGGATTTTTTAGCGCTGAGCGACGTGTCTTTCGACGTCCAGCCCGGCGAGGTCCTTGGGATCATCGGGGCCAACGGCGCAGGCAAGAGCACGCTGCTGAAGATCCTGAGCCGGATCACCGAGCCGACCGGCGGCGAGATTGTCCTGCGCGGGCGGGTCGCCAGCCTGCTCGAGGTCGGCACCGGGTTCCATCCGGAGCTCACCGGCCGCGAAAACATTTTTCTTAACGGGGTGATTCTCGGGATGAGGCGCGCCGAGGTCGCCCGGAAATTCGATGAGATCGTCGCGTTTTCTGGCGTCGAGAAATTCCTGGACACCCCGGTGAAGCGCTACTCCAGCGGGATGTATGTCCGGCTGGCCTTTGCGGTGGCGGCGCATCTCGACCCGGAGATCCTGATCGTGGACGAGGTTCTTGCGGTCGGGGACGCGGAGTTCCAGGAGAAGTGCCTTGGAGCGATGTCGCGCCTTGGCAGCGAAGGGAGGACCGTGCTTTTCGTGAGCCACAACATGACGGCCATTTCCAACCTCACCAGCAGGTGCCTCGTCCTCGCAGGCGGGCGCTGCATCTATTCAGGCCCGAGCTGCGATGCGGTCGAGAAGTATATCGAGCGAAATGAGCAAACCGATTCCGGGGACTGCGATTTCTCGGGCATCCGCAGGCCTTCCTGGCTCGGCGAGCGCACGGTCGAGCTGCTCGGTGCCCGGCTGGACGGGCTGGTCGCCGGCCGGCTCAAAGCCGGAAATCCACTCCGCTTCCGGGTGGCGATTGCTGGCAAGGTGGACAGCTCCGGGTTTGTGTTGGTCGTCAAAATCAATGCGCGCGACGGCCACCCTCTGGGCTCCGCATTCAGCCGGCCCTTCGGCCCGCTGGCGCGCGGCGAGAAGGCGAACCTCGACATCGAAATTGCGGATCCGGGGTTTGCTCCCGGGCGATATACCTGCTCGTTTATTGTCGTCACGAGCGGCTGGAGCCCGGCGGATGCGGTTCACGACGTCCTGCGGTTCGATCTCGACTCCCCGGCCCGCCTGCCAGCCGGACAGCATGCATGGAGCGCGGATTGGGGGCATGTCCGGCTGGAAATCTCCTCTGGCGTCCTCGCGGAATCCTTGCCGGAGCCGGCGAAGCCTGAGCCTCCGCCAGACGTTCCCGTGCCATGATGAAAGCCCTGCTGAAAACTATTTTGCGCAAGCTCGGGCTGGTTGTGGTGCGGGCGTCGCACCCCGGGGCGAGGTATCTCGACCACCCGCCTCAAAGCGTTTTCGAGAGCGTCTTGCTCCAAAGGTTTCCCGACTTGGACACCCTCTCATTTATCCAGGTGGGAGCGAACGACGGGAAGCGGTTCGATCCGCTGCACCCGTTCGTCAGGCGGCATCGCTGGAAGGGGGTCCTTATCGAGCCTGTGCCGCTGAATTTCCGGGCCTTGAAAGAAACATACAAAGGGTGTCCCGGGCTTGTCTTTTTGCAGGCGGCAGTGGATGAGATGGGCGGAGTTCGAACGATGCATTATGTCCGCGAGGGAACCCCTGGGCCGGACTGGATCCTTGGATTGGGCACGCTGCATCTTCCGCCATTGATCGAGACGCTCCGATCGATTGGGCTCGATGGGAGCGTCGTGGTTAGCGAAGAGCTGCCCGCCATCGGGTGGCCGGATGTCTGGCGGCACCTGCCGTCCGGGCGCTGCGATCTTCTTGTCCTCGATACCGAGGGGCACGATCTGGTTCTCCTGCGCTCCGCCGGCCTCGCGTCCCGCCGGCCGACGGTCGTTCATTTTGAGCACCAGCATTTTTCTCATGCCGAACAGCTTCAATTCTATGTGGAGCTCCTGGATCTCGGCTATGAAATTGCCACGGACGAAAACGATACTACCGCCTGGCTTCGCGCGAGCCCGGCGGCAGCGGGCCGGAGCGACTGACCCCATGGGGCGCGCCCTTTTTCTTTCTCCCTCTGCGGCGACTCACGGAGGATTTGAGTCCGTGCTCTGCCGCCTGTGCCGAAGCCTGCCGGATTTCGGATGGGATCCGGTTCTCGGGCTGGCGCGCGGGGAGAGATTCCATGACCCGGCCCGCTTCCTTGCGGAAAACGGCCCGCTGCCCACCGTCGAGCTGGACGGGACGCGAGGGACATTTTCAGCCCGGCGTGCGGCGATCGCGCGAACCATCCGCAAGGTCGCGCCCGACATTGTCGTCGGGGCGAGGCTGTTTGACGCAATCCCGGCGATGTGCTCCCTGCGCGCCCAGGGATTTATCAAGCCCCTCGTCCAGATGGTCGGAGGCTGGGATGCGGACGTCTTTTCCAATCTGCGCCGGTATCGGGAGATCATTGATTTCTGCGTCGTGGACAGCCGGCTCCTCAAGCTCGCCATCGTCGAGAAGTGCGGATATTCCTCCGCGCAAGTCAAACGGATTCCGACCGGCATCGGGAAGCCCGGAACGTTCGTGCGCACTCCCGCCGGAGGATCCCTGCGGCTGTGCTACGTCGGGAGGCTTGACGACTCGGATAAGCGGGCCTGCGACATCGTCCCGCTGGTCAAAGAGCTTTCCCGTCGCGGCGTGAATTTTTTTCTAGAGGTGGCTGGCGATGGAAAAGACAGGGGGGCCATCGAGCGCCAGCTTCAGGACGAGATTCTTAGCGGGCGAGTCCGATTTCATGGCTGGCTAAATGC
>JBAXXX010000061.1:0-21941 GCA_037127695.1 Verrucomicrobiia bacterium
GGATGCTCCGCGCGTGCCTGGATGAGTGACGGTAATCGCCAGATTCATCGTTGCGTCGGGCACCGTCCCCGTATCGACCGGGGCAGCGTCATCAAGGCGCAATTCTGCCGTGTTTCCAGAAAAGGTAAGGGTGATTTTCTGCCCCTTGAGGTCAGCCGTGGGAATCGTGTAGTCAATCCCATCCGCCCCCACATATTGAAAGCGCACTGTCGTCTTGTAGGGAGCAAAAGTAGGGTCGGAGGTGGACTGAAATACCGTCCATGTCGAAAAACCGGCTCCAGAAGCAAAGACGTCGGGGAGTGCCATACCTTGCCCCAGATTGCTGATTGGCTGTTTGATGATGCGGCGTCCGTTCACAATCTCCGCCAAGCTCGCTCCATGTGCATTCGCGGAAAGGTAGCTCAGGAGGGCAGTTGAGCGTCCGGCAAGGTAGGTTCCCACCGAGGTGGCATTCAAATTGAAAGTGGAATTTGCGTCCGACGTCCCACCCGCTTGCAGCTGAATTTCCGACCGCGAGTAGCCGCTGGCCGAAAGAAGGTCGATTCCCGCCGTTTTCTCGTAGGTCTTTTGGGAGGGGTCCAATAAATATCCAGATCCGTCAACCGTGAGAAATACGAACATGCGGTCGAAGAGGAGACTGGCCTTGCCCGGAAGAAAATCCGAAACCACGAAGGGATTGCCGCTGTTTGCTGGAACGCCAGAGCCTCTGTCTGCCAGAAATTGCCAGGCAAACGTCGCCTGCTTGGCCACTTTATCGCTGATGCCCGCGCCGTAATCTGCTTCTTTTGTCCTGCCGTAGGCTTGCAGGTAGGTCTTTCCGGGAAATGGCTCATCCGCCAGCCCCATCCAATCACGGAGGTCCGTATAATCAACGGCCTGACTCGCCATCGCCAACTGGACGTTGGAAGCGGGGTAGCCAGCGGCAACCAGCAAATCCCGAAGCAATGCGCAGGTGTCCATGTCGTTCGCAGACCCCTCCAATTGGGTCAGGGCAGCTCCTTTACGCAGACCGTAATAATGCTCGTATTCGATGTTGCTACGCACCCAATTGAAGATGCGCACGGCTTTTGAAGAACCGTTCTCCCCTGACGCAGCCTGCCCATTCCCCAACGCTTCGGCGAGTGCCACGACTTCGGCGTCAATTGAATCCGGCACGCTCATTGCCGACATTGACCTCAATCCTGTGCTTCCTGCGGCCGCAGGGAGCTGCGAGGCCATGCCGCCGATGGTGGCCCCGGCCCCAGTGACGACAGGGGAGCGACTCAAGTCCATCGTCACATTCTGCCAAGCCGGATAATCCTGCGCTCCGGCTGTCACCACACCCACAGCTAGGAAAACCCAGGCGGCTGCGTGCGGCAACCACCGAACGACCATGGCCATATTTGCCAGACTGCTGCCAAAGACTTTCTCTCTCATCAGGGATTGGAAATCGGATTGCTCACTTTGAGACGCATGAAGCGACGCGGGCTGCCGTTCAGAGGAACAGCATCGCGGACCGTAATTGTCTGAAAGGTGGCGTTTGCTGTAATTTCCATTTCGACAACGCCAGTGGAACTCCAACTGCTTGGCGCGAGTTCCGCACAGGCCTCAACAGTGTAGGAGAGGCCGCTCGGCGCAGGTTCAGGTCTGGAGTAGGACAAGCTGAGGTAGGTATTACCAGCATCGCTCACAGTTCCTTGGCCCAGACACCCAACGTAGTCACTAGTGGTTGGATTGAGCCCGAGTGCATATTCTAGGAGGTTTGAGGCACCGTCCCCATCTGGGTCGGCAAGAGGGTCAATCCCCACCGCACCGAAATACTGTGTTTCCCACCAGTCAGCAATCCCGTTGCCCGCGCCACCTCCCGATCCGGCATCCGTCGCAGAGGATTGTGCCGCAATCGTATTGCCCTCCCCATCGTAGCTGAAACTGCTCACCAGGCCATTGCTCTGGACTGAGCTCAATAACCGACCGGTGGAATCATACGAAAAGCTGTCTCCCCATGCCGTAACAACCACTGCGAGAAATAGAAGCACGCTCGCTGCAACGCCGAAAGGCACGCCTCCGCAATGGCCCGTCCATAGAGGGCAAGGTGTCGAATATCTGTATGAATCGCTTGAATTTCGCATGCGTGCGGAAAAACGGGGAGGCTACCGAACCTCAATTTAAGAGCGATAAAAATCTGCCCGTAACGCAGAAATTCCATTGTAGATTGCTCCAGGTCAATAATCTATGCAGTGGGCTGCTTGCAAATCTGGATTCCAAGAGCCTCGCCAGCAGGCTCCTTCGACGTAAGCAAAGTCAGGCCTGGGCGATCTCGTGGAGGTCGTATCCCCCTCCCATTTTTGGCCGGACCTGAAAGCCTCGGCAGCCGAGGTGATCGACCTCTCCCCATTGCTGGCCCGCCTTCAGTCCCTTGTGCCCAAAGCTCTCAAACAGGGGGAGCTCCTTCCGCGCCTCCGGCGATCGGAAACGACCACACGATGGCAATGAGTCTCGAAGTCAGGTTGTCGCCCGAATTTTCACCGGTTTGCACAACTCCTCAGTTCGCAGCAACACCCGCTGCCGCATGATTTTTCCCGACTTGAACTTCACCGTGGCGCGCGCCGGTATGGGCACGTCATTCTCTGGCTCCTTTGGGTTGCGACCCACGCGAGATTTCGTAAGGCGAACCTCGAAGACTCCAAAGTTCCGGAGCTCGACGTCCTGACCCGACGCAAGGGCGGCGGTGATGAGGTCGAGCGTCTGCTGGATGACGGTGAAAACTTCCTGCTGGGTGATCCCGGTTTCCTTGCTGATCTTCAGAACAAGGTCGCGTTTGGTGAGATTGGACATGATGGAATAATCTGTGAAGCAACATGATAACCGCCCCGAATGGCGTATTGAAAGCCGGAACTCTGCCGCGTCCCATCCAGACTTCTGGGCAAAAAAATCCCCGGCAGTCCGTTTCCAGGACCGCCGGGGATTGGTGTGAATGGCTACTTGACGTGTGCCGAGACGAGCTTGGTCATCTCGAACATGCTGACTTGCTTCTTGCCACCGAAGACCAATTTGAGGGGGGCATCGGCATTAATCTGCGTCCTCTTCTTGGGATCTTGAAGGTTGTTCTTCTTGATATAGTCCCAGAGCTTCTTGGTCATCTCACTTCGAGGAAGCGGCTTGGAGCCAACGATCGGAGCGAGCACCGCATCGGGCTGCACTAGTTTCATGAGCGCGGGGTTCGGTTTGCGCGCTGGTTTTCCTACTGGTTTTCCTGCGGTTTTTTTTGGGGCGGTGGGCATAAAATCAGACTTTGGCGTTTTCCCGAGCATTGGCGGGCTTTGCTGCCTTTGTTGGGGCAGTTGGCTTGCCCGCTGCTTTGGCAGCACGGACGGCGGCCCAGCGTGCGGTCGCTGCGGCGGCGATTTTCGCGCGTCCTTCGGGACTGATGCCCTTCTTTTTCTCCTTGGCCGGCTTGCCTGCCTTTGGCACAACGACAGCTTTGGCGGTGATGCCATTGCCTGCTCGCAGTGCAGCCCAGCGGGCTTTCGTAGCGGCGGAAATGCGTGCGCGGCCCTCGGGGCTCATTGTCCGCTTTTTGGCCTTGGCTGGCTTGACGGTTTTACTCGGAGCGAGGGCAACCGATTTTGCTGCCGGTGCTGGACGTGCGATTGCGGGTTGTGATGTGATGTTCTCGACAACGACCCCTCCTTTGAGGGTCCTGATGATTTCGGCATCAATCTGTTCGAGGATCTGAAGGAGTTCTTCCTTCTTCTCCGTCAGGCTGAGCAAATGGAGAAGGGATTGGCTGTTGATGAGTGATATGTCCATTTTTGGAACTGCGAGTAAGCATCAGGTTGTCCCGTTCTGGCAATAGAAAAGGCTGACACCCGGCAGCTAAAGAAAACACCCCCGCACGCCGCACCTCACAGGCGCAGCATGCAGGGAATGTTCTACCCGGAGACGATCATACCCAACCCGGCCGGGTCGAGGCTTTCTCGCAGCCTCTTCCAGCTGACCCATTTGGAGGAGCTGGCCGGATCCAGATGCCCCGCCATCAGCACCTCCTTCGAGCGACTGCCGTGAACGACCATCGCGTGGTTATCCGCGTATCCTGTCAAGTTGCCGTTCACCGATGTCAGGATCAGGCTATTGGCCTCGATGGCCTCATCGACCTCCCTCTTGGTGAGCTGCCAGGTCAGGCGGACAGTCAAGCCGTATGACCACAGGGCCATGCCGATCTCAGCCAAGCTCGTCCCCTTGTCTGGGGACACTGGGCACCGTTTCTTTAATTCCCGGAATGGGAATTCCTCTGGCCTGAAGTAGGCCAGCATCATGAACGCGGCTACCAGCCCGCAGCTACGCCCATCCTGCTGGCACCAGCCCCGCATGGGGAGGACGCCATCGCCCTCCCACACGTAGTCGTCCGGCACCATAGGGACCGGCAACTTCATCTCAGGAGGAGCACGATGTTGAGCGCCAGGCTCCCGAACAGGATGATCGGGAGCAGGACGCAGAACAGGATGACGTTGACCTTGATGTAATCCATCCCTCCCGGCCACACCGGGTCGAGTGCGCGGGCAAGCAAGACCAGGAACAACACGCACAGGTCGAACACCCATTCGCACCAGCTCTCATCCGCCGACTGCGCGGTGACCTCGCGGATCACCTTCAGTGTTGATTTACACCCTGTCATGACTTTTTCTCTGACGAGAACAAGGTGAGGGGCGCTCCAAGGAGAAGCCCGATGATGCCTACTACCAACACGCCCGCCAGAAATCCTGCCGCTGCTATAGTTATCGCTATTTTTTTCATATTTTTTGCGAAGACGTAAATTTCGCCTTCAATTTTATATAGCACGCCGGATGTCGGCATTGCGGCGGCCGGCGTGGATGCCCTTTCCTCGTATTCGTGGCAGGGCGGGATTTCTCTCGGGGTATTTTCGGGGGGAGACCAGCGAGCAGTTACAGAAGGGCGGCTACGACTTGATTCTCCGGCCGTGTTTCCATTTTTTGGCCAGAGCCACCTTCCGTGCCCGGCTCATGGATTTTACGGAGTATTCCAGGCGGGATGCGGAGGATCTGCTGTCCGCTTCCGTGAATGCGACCAGCTTGGCCGGCCGGTGCGCTCGGACATACGCGGAGCCCTTTCCGTCATTGTGAACCTTGAGGCGTTTCTGAACGTCGGTCGTGATCCCGGTGTAGAGGCATCCGTTCGAGCACCGGAGCATGTAAACGAACCATGTCTTGGGGAGTGCCTTGGGCATGCAAGGCACCCCTACGGCATCCACCGGGTCCAAATCCGTGGCACCGGCACCGGCCTTCGGAACAGGCTTCGCAGAAATTCAAAGAGAGCTTTCATTCGTCTGATCAATGGTGCTCGCAGGCAGGCGATCCGCCGGGGAAGACGAGGCCGTCGCGGAGCTGGACCTTGTCTCGCTCGCCGAGGAATGCCAGGAGTTCCGGCAGGGACAGGTTCTCTGCCGAGCAGGTGAAGAACCGGGCGCCGGTCCCAAATTCGCCCGCCACGATGTCAGCCAGCGTCGCGGTCGCGATGCCTTCCGGGTATTTGGCGACAAGTTCGATGATTTCGTGTCCGTGGATCTGTTCGGTAGTCATGCCGGCAGTTTACGGCCCGCAGGGTGGGGCGGGACAGAACGAAAATGCCCGCGACAGTGAAAAGAATGCCCTCTCTTGGTTGGGTTTTGGAAGTGGCAGAATGCTGACCTCCGAGAGGTGAAAACCGGCGGGGGGAGAAATGTGATGGCCGGCCCCTGCGATTGCGAGGCTTTACAGGGGCTTCTGACACTGGTAAACATCAGCGGACATGGGAAGACAAAGTAGAACTTTTGGTAGAACTTTCCCTGTTTTTGCGCCTTAAAAATCGCTAAGTCACTGGTATCCAACGTCCTCATAGCTCAAGTGGATAGAGCAGGGCTCTCCTAAAGCTCAGATGGTGGTTCGACTCCACCTGGGGACAGGATGTTGACTCAGGATGGAGCAAGCTGCCATCCTAGAGATTCCAAGGTTTGCCGGATGAGGGCTTTGGAGACGGGCTTGGGGATTTGCGCGCAAAACCCGGCCTGAAGTGCCCGGTCCATATTTCCCGGGAGAGCGGTGGCGCTCACGCCTACGATCGTCGGGCGGTTCGGGGCCGGCATGCGGCGGATTCTCCTGCAGGTTTCGTATCCATCGATCCCCCCCATCTGGTAATCCAGGAGGACGAGGGGGTGCTTTTGACGGCTCCAGATTTCTATTGCCTCCTCGCCGGATTCCGCAAGGTCGATTTGTTGAAACCCGAGGCCGTTCATCAAGCGTTTGAGAAGCAGCCGGTTGATCTTGATGTCGTCCACGATCAGAACCGGAAGCGAGGGATGGGAGCCTTGAGACATGGGCTCCTGTATGTGAAAAACTCCGCTGGAAGCCCTGGAGCTGCGCCTGTCTTCAGCCAGAATGGTTTCGAAGAGCCTCGAGAGATCGGAGGCTCCCTGCTCGACAAATTTGAGCGCGCGCTCGGCATCTTCATTGAGGCGGATTTCGCGAAGCTTGTGAAGCCCGCCCTGGAGGGCATTGAGCGGGGTGCGGATTTCATGCGAGATATTTTCGAGGTAAGCCAGGTGGGCGGCTGCAGCGGCGCGGCCGGCCATGAGGGCGGATTCCAAGCCGGCGTTGTCCGTGACGAGCTCGGAGACGTCCGTGAGCACCCCGTTGAAGCCGAGAGGATCCCCCGAGTGGTCGTAGCAGATGCGGAGCGCCCCTTTGAGCGTGCGTGGCCCGCTCACCGTCGAGATCTGAAATGTCAGATGCAGGTCATCCTGGCGCTCGCTAATCGCCTGCAGCAAGGAGGAGCGGATGGTCTCTGAGTCGCCGGGGCTCCCGATTTCCCAAAGCATGCGCCCGAGCGGGAGCCCGCCGACAAGGCCGGTGAGCTCGACCCAGCTGCTGTTGATGCGGCGGATGGCTCCCTCCGGAGAGCATTGCACGACCACATCTGCCGTATGGTTTGCGAAGAAGTGATTCGTCTCCTCAGTCTCTTCGACGGCGCCCGCGAGATACTGAATAAGCCGTCGCTGCTCCTGATCATAAAGCGAGAGGCGCAAGTGAGTTGTCACCCTTGCGCAGATTTCTGCGCCGTCGAAGGGCTTGGTGATATAGTCCACCCCGCCAGCGGCGAAGCCGGAAAGCTTGTCCGTGGAATCCGCGAGGGTCGTGAGAAAAATGATGGGTGCCTGAGCTGTTTCGGGCGATGCCTTCAAGGCTTTGCAGGTGCTGAAGCCGTCCATGCCAGGCATGCAGACATCCAGGAGAATCAGGTCGGGGCGGAGCTCCCTGGCGCGGGCGATGGCATCCGCTCCATCCGCTGCGGTATGGACGCTGCAGGTCTTTTCGAGAAGGCATTCCAAGATCATCCGGTTCTCGGGGGAATCGTCCACGGCAAGAACTTTGCAGTCAGCGATGGCCTTCATCGGATGCGGGCGGATGGCGGATCTTGGGGGCCGTCCGGTTCGGAAGCTGCCATGAAATGCGCCGGGAGGCCTGCCAGCATTTCAGCTAGCGAGCGCATGGCGGCGCGGAGCCCGGGGAGCTCCGCAGAAACATCCCGGCCCGCGCGCAGGCCGGCTTCGATCTGGCGCGCGATGGAGGCGACGCCGTCACCCCCGATGGTTGCGGCGGCACCCCGGAGCGCGTGGGCAAGGAGCGTGGCTGCGGAAATATCCGAGGCGATAGCGAGCTGCAGGCGATCGGGAGCATCGAGCCAATTCTGCTGAAAGCGCTTCACCAGACGGCCGTAGAGGTCCGATTTTGCGCACAGCCTCCGGAGCGCGCCCTCCGCATCCAAAATGATTTTCGGATCGGGCATATTACTCCGCGTTGACCGCGCATGTTGACGGCGCGGTTCTCGAGTAGAACCGGCTATCATACATCGGTGAGATTTGGGCGGCCGGCCAGGTGAACGAGCCGGCGGACGTTGCGCGTGCGAGCACGGAGTATGACTGCAGCCTTGCGGGCGATTCGTCAAAGAAGAGCACGGTCCTGGAGTCGCGCATCTCCGAGTGCGAGAGCGATGCGGTTGCGACTCCTGGCTCCTCCGCCACCTCGTAGAATTTGGCGAAGAGGGCAAGGTTCGGGTTCAGGACCTCGATGCCTGCTGGCAGGGCGTCTTCCAGGGCGAGGAAGCTCTGCGACTTTGCCGGCTGAAACCGGTAGGTGATGAGGATCTCATCGCCGAGCAGGAACGGGGATTCCGGGGTTCCTTTGCGCGAGGGCTCCGTGAGATTTTTCACCATGCGGTCGAGGCGGATGCCTTTCTGCACCGGAGCATTTTCGGACTCAGCGAGCTGGCGGCGGGCCTTCAAAACGAACACGCCTTTTGCGGTCCCGCCGAGGCCGGAGATTTTGAAGCCGGAAGATTTTGCGAGGTCATTTCCGATCCAGCTGGCGGCAGATTTGTTTGGCGAGGTGGCATCCGGCTCCGGCTTCAGGGGTTTGGCGAGCGCGGCTGCGGGCTGGGATTTCAGCAAGGATTTGAAGGCGGTCAGGAGCCAGAGGTTTTCCTGTGTCGAGAGGGATGCCGACGACAGCTTGTCCAGGCGGGCGATCGAATCCGCCGCCGGCCGCGGAGAGATCGCAAGCCTTGCCATGATCCGGAATGCCTCCGAGCGGGCGGCGGAGGAAAACGTTGCCGGGTCGAATGCCTGGTCGTCGGAGAGCGCAGGCAGCTCGCTCAGCAGCTGGTTTTGCTTTTCCTGGGCGGCACCGGCATTGTGGAGGGCGATGGCCAGCATCGCTTTGCCGTCGGAGGTGAGGCGGTCGCGCTCGAGATAAAGCTCGTCTGCGGCCGATGCGAGGGATCCGGTATCCTCCGGGGCTCCCTTTCTCTGGGATACGACAAACATTGCGAACGACCGGAGGGTGGGGGATGAGGAAATGGTGCGCCTGATGATCCCGTCCAGCGCTTGGGAGAGCCCATCGGAGAGCCTTTCGGAGACGGTGAGGCCATTCGCCTCGGCCATCGAAGCCGCCCATGCGCACTGGATCGTCACAAAGGCGTTCCCGGTCGTTCCCATCGGCCAGTAGGGCAGGGTCCCATCGGGCAGCAGGGACGCCTCCATCACCTTGAGCGACTCCTCGATCGAGCGCCTGTAATTTTCGTCGCGCTCTTTGTTTGTGGGGATCCATTTGAGGAGGTCGGCGAGCGAGGTGAAAACGAGAATCCTGGCCGACTGCTGCTCGAGGCATCCGTACGGGTAGTCGAGCACCGAGGGCAGGCCCATGAGCTTTGTGAGCCAGGGGGACGTTGAGAGCGTGGTGTCGAACGTGCCGGACGTCCATGCCGGCGGGAAGAAATCCGCCGCAAGGAACCTGTCTCCCGCCCAGCTGCCGGCGGTCGATTCGTTGACGGTGATCGTGCGCGGGAGGACCGGGAGCGAGACCTCTACGGAATCCTTGTTTCCGTCCGGCGCGCTGACATCGAAGCGGACTGGAGCGGAGGGTGTGCCGCTTGGCGCGCGGGCCTTGAAGCGTGCGACTGCGGGGGCATCCTTGTCGGCGGAGAGGACGATCGAGGAGGGGCCTGCGAGGCTGAGTCCCGTCCGGCAGCTCACGGTGAGGCTTTCTTTTGCGGAGAGCTTCTGGCGCGCAACGGCGCGGAGCTCGACCTCATCGCCCGCACGCAGGAACCGGGGCAGCGCCGGCTCGATGAGCAGCTTCTTCGAAACCTCGAACGTCTCCGAAGCGAGGCCAAACTGGCTTTGTCGGGTCTGCGCGAGCGCGATGACCCGGAACCTCGTGAGGTTGTCCGGAGCGGTCGTATCGAATGCCACCGTGCCATCCGCCCCGGTTTTGAGCGAAGGGCTCCAGAACAGGAGCGGCTTAAAATCCTTCCGGGTGAACTCCACGTTTCCAAACTCGTCGCCGCCCCCGTCGCCGACTGTGAACCCCTTTTGTGTGAGCTGGGCCGGCTGGATCCCTGCCACCAGCCCTCGCAGCGCGGGCGAGGTGATGACGTTGTAGGAGTTTTGCGGGTAAAACTCCGTGGCGAGCCTGGTCAGCGCCCATCCGCCGAGCGTGAGAATCGAGTCGTCCACGGCATAGACGGTGACCTCCGCCCCTGCCACCGGAGCGCCCTGGCACCTGACCGTGACCGTCCCCGTCACTTTTTCGCGCGGCTCGTAGGCCGGCTTGCTCGTCTGCGGGCGGACATCGAGCTCATGGGCGGGATCCCTGATCGCGAACGCCCCATAGCCGAACATTTCTCCCGGGATCCGGCCGGTGCCGCCGGGATTCAAAACATAGACGGCGACCCAGGCATTCGGGCCGAACTCGGCGCGCGTCGGGATCTCGATTTTTGTCGCATTGCCAGGGAGCCTGATCGTGCTGGAATAAAGGATGCGGTCCGTTTCGACCGTCACCCACGCGATCCCACCCGATGGGGAGAGGACGTCGAACGACGCCATTTCTCCGAGCACGATCGGCTGCTTGGGCGAGGTGACCACCAGCGATTCATCGCTGCGGACGGGAAACTCCGAATCTCCCGGGCCTGTGATGTCTGCCTGCGCGCTGACCCGCATGCCCCCTGGCACCGGACCAGCCACGAGGACATAGCGCCCGGGCTCCTTCGCCGGAAAATCCACCGTGCCATTCGCCGGGGCATTTTTTGTGGCGAGCTGGATGAAGTCGTCAAAATTCCTATACCTATAAACAAATGGGGCGATCAGTTCCTTCACCGATTTTGTTTTTACGATGTAGAGGGTAACGGGGACATTTGCGGGCACCCGGCCGCCTTCGCTGCGGGGGGTCGCGCGGAGCTGGAAGCGGACGGTCCCCTGCGGGCTCGCTGGGACCTCTTTCACCCCCAGCGTGATGTCGTTCATCGTGATCGTGTCGTTGGTTCCCCCAGTGATCGTCTGCCCATCCGGCCCGGTGACATCGATCTGCCAGAGGACCGATGCATTGGCCCGGTTGCCGGGGTCCGGGAACGGGGGGGCGCAGGTGAGGGTGGCCTGGCCATCGCCATCCAGAGAAGTCTCGCCTTCGACCACCGCATCGAAGACCGGAGGCTTTGCCGCCTGCGAGTAGATGTCGACCTCATAAAAGCCATCGGAATTTTCTCCAGAGTAATACTCGCCGTCATGGTCGCTGACCCAGGTGGCCTTCCATTTGACCCGGCTGCCTGCATTTGGAGCTCCGTGAAAATACTGCGAAGCGACTTGGACCGAAGATTCGACCGGCGCCTCGGATTCTTCCGCCTCGCAGGTCACCGAGAACGGCGGGTTCCTGAACTCTTCAATTTTAAAATTTGCCTGGGTGCCAGCCTCTGCGGCTCCGAGCTTGGCGCGCACGCGAAATTCTCCTACGTCGCCGGATTCCGGGGCCGTCCATGCGGCGTCCCAGCCGCCGAAGGCATTGACCCGCGCGGTGCCGGAGGCGAGCACGGAGTCCTGCCAGGCTTTCGAGATCTCCCAGGCCACCTGCTGGCCGTCGGGGATCGTGAGGCACCCGTCTCGCTTCACGCGCACGTAGCCTTTGATTTTGAGATCCTGGCCCGGACGGTAGAGCGGGCGGTCGGTGAGGATTTTTCCGAGCACGGAAAGCTGCGGGGAGAAATAGCTTGAGCCCGACGGGAACTGTCCGTCCGGCGCGGCGGGCCAGAGCGTGACCGCCCCTTTGTGGGTCGTTTGGAAGAACGCGGCTGCGGTGGAAGCGGTGCGAGGGAAGCGCGCCAGCCCATTGCTGTCGCTCTCCGCCGAGGCGACTTCAAGAAGTTCCTTGGTGAGGAGCTGCAGGCGCACGCCTGGAACCGGCTGGCCTGTCCCCATGTCCGCCGCCTGGATGGTGAGGTCCGCCGGGCTGAGCTTCTGCGTGAGGGCGAGCTCGCCGAACCAGATCAGCGAATGGTTGGCGATCCGCGTCCCGTCCGCAGCCCCGGCGCTCGCCTCGATCAAATAAGGCCCGCCGAGAGGTGCCATGCACTCGATTTTTCGAAGCTCCTCTCTGCCGTCGGCGACCGGGCCGAATTCCCCCTGCCCGACGACCTTGAGTCCCAAGGAATCGACGAGAAGCGGATCCCCGGATTCTGCCCCCTTGCTCAAGGCCTCCTGCACGTCCGCCAGCTTGTCGTTAGGGACTTTTGCCAGCCTCCATGTGAGGGGGCCGGTATTGCACTGGACGAGCGCGAACCTCAGGCCGAGCGACGCGCGCTGCCGGAATTCTCCCGGAGGAAAAAGGATCGTCGGAGGCTTCTTGGGAAATGTTGCGCCCCACCGCGATGGGGCGGCCATCGGGAACCCGCGGTCGCCGGTCACCTTGTCCGAGATCGCCACCTTGTACCGGATCGACACATCGAATTTTCCATCCACAAAAATCCGGTCGTCGTCCTTGCGGAGAGACATGTCCTTGACTGGAGGATCGAGAGCTATGGCCATCGGCGGGAGCGGGCCATCGGCGAGCGGGGAATGAAATTTGATTTCGATGTGCGGGCTATCGGTCGCCCAGTTGCGGGCGGCGACAAAATCCACCGCCAGCGGTCGGGTGGTTCCGAGCGGGAACACCCTGGGATACTCGAGCGTGCGCCCGGAAAATCCGTCATGCACATTTTCGGCGACGAGGTCATAGAACGCCCCGACCGGCAGCGGTTCGCGCGGTGTGGCTCGGATCGTCGTGGGCGTCGGCATCGGGGTGCTGTCCTCGGAGCTGACAGAGATCTCTGCCGGGAACCTTTTCCTCGTCGCGCGGTCCTGAAACCACAGCCCGTCGGCAACGTCGTGCAGGCGGATCGGGTAGTTGAACTCCAACGGCACGACCGGCCGCGAGCTGAGCTGAAGATGCTCGTCATACCAGCTCGAGACCTTCAGCGGATCGGCGGGGAGCTCGACCCCCCACGAGCTGATCGGCAGCGCGCTGCCGTCAAGCGCTTTCAGCCCCTCGCTCAGCCTCACCCGATAGGTCTGGCCAGGAATCCTCGGCCCGGTCACCAGCCAGTCAACCGTTGAAGGCGACCTCCAGAAAAATTTTCCCTCGAGCGGCGGCCATGCGACGACCGGAGGTTCCTTGCATTCGACATCAATCTGGTCCGGCCGGACGATGTCGGTCGGGAACGTCAAGCTGAAGCTCGCGAATGGCTCGATTTTTCCATCCTCCGGAGCGATCGTGACCCCGCCGGCATTCGGATCGTCAGTAAAAAGCCGGGTGTCGGCGGGAATTTGAAAGACGGGAGGTGCGGGCAGCGGCGAGACGGTTGGGGCCGGCCCTGAGGGCTTTTTCGCCGGGGGCTGCATCGCGTGCGCGCTGCAGGCAATCAGGATGGCAAGACAAATTCCCTTCTTCATCGTTTCTCCACGTTTTTGAGGGCTTCGGCGGCTTCGTTCGGCTGGCCGAGGCGGGTGTGGCTGGCCGCTTTCAATTTCCATGCGTCCGGGGTTGGCTGGGCGGCGAGCGAGCGCTCGACGAAGTCCAGAGCCAGCGCGAATTTCGACTGTTCGAATGCTATCGTTGCGAGGCCGGTGAAAGCGTCCGCGAGGACATCGTGGGGGGCATGCAATGCCGTCAGGCGGGCGGTGTAGGCGGTCGCTGCGGGCAGGTTTCTCCGGTGGCAGTTGATCGCCACGGCAAGGTGAAGTGCCGGAATGCTTGCGGGGGTGGATTTCAAAAGGGCTTCGACGGCATCGGTCGCCAGAAGATACTGGCCGGAAAAATTCAGCCAGGCCGCGCGGTCAAATCCGGCCGTTGCGTCGAAAGGTTTGGCTGCGAGCGTCGCGTCCGCATAGAGGAGCCCGTTGACGGTATCAAGCGTTTCCAGCGGGGCGGAAACCTCCACCCGGCGATCGGCGCGCGCCTTCGCGGCGTCCATCATGCCGGCGGCGACGAGGCTCCGGGTTTCGAGAATGTTCCCGAAGGCGGAGCCCGGCCAGAGGGAAATCCCCGCGCGCGCCTCGGCCAGAGCGCGCTGCGGCACGCCGCCATAAAGCCACCAGTAGCCTCTCCTCATCGAGTCCGCAGGCGACCGGCTGCGCAGCTTCCCGATTTCCGCAAGCGATTTTTCCAGGCGCTCGTAAGAACTGCGCCGGCTCTGGACCTGCTGCCCCTCGGGGGCCCTTGCCGCGGCCTTACGGAAATCCGCCAGCGCGCCCGCAGGGTCGTCGGATGCAAGCTTGGCGGCTGCCCGGTCGAGATAAAGGTCGGCCGCGTCTTCCTCTTTGTCATCTTTGATCAGGGAATCGAGCGTTGCGATCTGCTCCTGGTAGAGCCCTCCTGCCGCCAGATACTTGGAAAACATCAGCCTCGATTCCCGGTCATGGGGCGCGGCTGCCGCGCGGGCGCGCAGCAGCTCAAGCCCGCCCTTCAGGTTCCCGGCCTGCTCACGGAGGATCGTGGCTTGCGAGCGCACGACAAACCCTGGCTCCTTGACGAGCTTCAGCGTTTCCGCCGCCATCTCCCAATCGGAAATTCCAAGCCAGAGCGCGGTGAGCTTTTCGAGGGCCTCCTGATCGCCCGGATGCCCATCCGCCCATCGGCGCAGAAGCTCGATCTCCGCATAGGTGTCCTTGGCGTCCCGGGCCAGCTCGATTTGTCCGGCCAGATCCCGGGCTCCCAAAATCCCGGCCAATGGAGTGAGGACGATGAATGTCGCAAGCGCCAGACGCATGGGCGCGATTCTTGATCGCAGGCGACCGGTTGCGCAAGCCGATTTCATTGGCTTTCCAGCTTTTTGGCGAGGCCCTCGAAAAACGGCGCACGCGGGTCGGGCGGGGACTTCTTGCGCAATACCGCTGAGAGCTTTTGAATCGCCTGAGGGTTGCAGGGAGACAGGAGCAATGCACGCTGGAGGTTTTCCTGGGTGCCGGATGCGATGAGCATGTCGGCAAGGGCCTCGCGGGTGAGGCTGGAGGATGGGCTGACTGGTCGGTTCTTGGCCTCAATTCGTGCGAGCCACAGGGGCCAGGCCTGCGTGCCCGATGCCTCCCCGCGCAAGATCCCTGTGCAAGCGTCTTCGAGTTGCTGTTTGACATCGGAAAACGCGAGGCGCACGCGGTTTCCGCTGAATTCTGTTCCGGAGATCGAGAATCCGAGGGCGGGGAGCTCTTTGGGAACTGAGGAGACAGTTCCGGGGAAATCCCATGCGAGGGCATGCCCTTGGAACAGGGCAAAGAACGCCGAGGCATCGGCATTGAAGCCCACGGATGGGGTGTTCATGCCTGGGAAGCTGCGGTCAAATACCAGCAAGCCGGAATCCAGCTCCCAGATGCGCACGGTATCGTCATCGGAGGCGGTGATGAGGAAATCTCCTTCCGGGCTGGTGTCGGCGGCGGAGATGGCGGACGGGTGGATGAGCGCATCGCCAACCGGGCTTCCGCCCCTCCACTGCCAAACCTCTTTGCCTGCACAGGTGACGAGCGTGCCGTCCGGCAGGAATCGCATCCACATGACATCCTCCCCGTGCGGCAGCGAGGCGGACGGGCTCGTGGAATCGGGGTCGAAGAACAGAACCCGCTTGCCTGCGGCGACCGCCAGCGTGGTTGAGCCCGGTACGAACTTCAATAGCGTGGGGGGGAACTTCATTTCCAGCGTGCGCACCGGGGCATCCGGCGAGCGCAAGTCCCAGAGGAAAACCCTATTCCCGGCGGCTGCAGCCAGCACGGAGGCGTCGGCGTTGATTTCTGAAAATCTGATATTTTCCTCTGGTGAGGAGAACACGCGTGCGGGAGCTTTTGTGTCCCCGGCCAGCGCGAGCAGGCGGATTTCGCGTCCGCAGGCGGTGAGAAGGAAATCTCCCTGTGCGGTGTGCGGAATGGAGACGAAAGATGCGCGGGAAGGGTGGGGCAAGACGACGTCGGCGGCGCCATCGGCGTTCCGGAGGGATACCGTTCCGTCTAAGCAAGCCGTCCAGACCCGGCCTCCCGCCGGATCGAACCCGGCTCCCACCACCGGCGAGGATGCGGCGGGCAGCAGCGTCGAAGCGTATTGACCGTCGCGCAGGCTCCAAAGCACGCACGAGCCGTCAGCCATCGTGCCGACGACCGGCTTTCCATCTCCCGCATCGGCGACGGCAAACGAGGTGACCGGTGCTGGGGAGGGAAGCAACGCCGGCTGCATCTGGTTCGGGAGGATATCCCAAACGCGGACCGCATTGTTCTTGCTGGCGACCAGCACCTTGCGCCCGTCAGGGCTGAATTTCGCCGAGACGATCTCGCCGCTTTGGCGGAGCGGCTGGGATTTTACCCACCCGCCGGTCCTGCCAATTTTTGGGCCGAACGATGTTTCTATGTTTTTATCTGCTGGGCGGATCTCCGCGACGTCGAGCAGCCAGACCGTGCCGTCGGCGATGGCGATGAGCGCGCGCATGTTATCGGGGCTGAACGAGATGGAAATAACCGGTCCGCCCCATGTGGCGCGCACGATCTCGTCCATGAGCGAGCGCTCGCCGGTCCCGTCTGCGGCACCGCTTGGCGCGAGTTCGGGATTGCGTGCGATGACGACCTCGCCTTTGCGGGACCCGATCGCGATGAGGGTTCCGTCGGGGCTAAATTCGATGCACGAGACATCCGCGCCCGCGCTGAGCTTGATCGCCGAACGGCTGCCATTTTCCTGTTGGAGGAACACAAATTCCTTGCTCGATGCTGCCAGCGAGGTGCCGCGCGGGCTGAACGACAGGATCTTCGGCTCCAAGGCGCACTGCTTGGTGAGCTCTTGGACTTCCTTGCCGCTCGCCGTTTGCCAGACGCAGGTAAACATCCCCTCGTCGAGCGTCTGGATCCCCGCTGCGATGCGGGTGCCATCCGGGCTGAACTGCAGGGTCAGGGGCTGGCTCTCCGTCTTGATTTGCGTGTGGCGTCCCGTGGAGATCTCCAGGAGATGGATGACCTTCCCCGCCGCCGCCGCCAAGAACCGATGGTCGGAGCTGAATTTCACCGAGGTGATTCCTCCGTCGCATAGCTCGACGTCGCGCGGGGGGATTCCCGGGGTTCCGGGCACCTCGCGCATCGCAACCGTGCCATCATCCAATGCGATGGCGAGAGATTTGCTGTCCAGGCTGAATTTTGCGCCGAGCACCTTGGCCGGGAAGGCAGATGGCAAGCCTTGCATCCCGCCGGTCACCGCATCCCATATGCCGAGCGTTTTGCCATAATAGACGAGGATGTGGCGGCCATCGATGCTGAAAGAGGCTCCGCCGGGCGAATCCGGCAGGGCAATGGCAGGCATTGCCAGGATGGGCCAGTTGGTCCCCCCAAGTATGGACAGCAGGGAGACGAAGGCCGGACGGTTCGATGGGTCGCGTTCGACCGCGCGGGACAGGAGCGCGACAATGTTCCCTGCGCGGGCGAGGCTGCCGCGTGCGATGGTCGAGGCGGTGATCATGTCCGAGACCGAGGCGTCGCGGCGGGAGGCGGCGGCAAGCTCGGTCTCCCGCTGCTTTTGCCGCTCGAGCTCCTCCCCTTGGCGCACCGCCTCCCGGTAGGAGAATATCGCGACCGTGAGGCCGGCGATCGCGAGGAAGGCAAGAAGCGCAAAGAAAGCGCTTCGGCGGCGGGTGTTGCGAAGCTGGCGCAGCGCCTCCCGCTCCCGTCCCCGCGCATCGGCGATGGAGGCCTCCCGCTCGGCATCCTTGCGGCGCGCCTCGAGCTCCTCATTCTTCTTGTGCCTCTCGATCCGGCTTTTCATCACGACGTCGGTAAGGACATCGTGTGTGAGCTCGATGCGCTGAAGGTCCTGGCGCTCTTCAATGTGCAGAAGCCTGCGCATGACCAGTGTCTCAATGACTGCGTCTGGAGATCCGATGCCGCGTGCGGCCATGCGCTTGCGTGCGGAGGGCATCGCCATGTTTTCGCGGAAGCCCGTGTCGGTGAGCAGCTCGTCCTCGATAAAGTCCTTGGCGGCCGGCGGCTGCCCGTCGAAGCATTGCTCGTAAAAGTCTTGGAGGATCCGGCTGCTGCTGCTGGCGAGGAGGTCCGGAGTAATTTCCGCCAGGCTCCGAGCGATGCGCCGGGAGTTCAGCTCGCGGCAGAAAAGGCTCAGCAACGACGGCTCGACCTTCAGGTTTTCCAGCGGCTCCACAACGGCATCGGAATTTTCCTGCCCGGGATCACCATGCCGGCTATGGCTGACAAACCGGACGATCCGCTCGGCGACCTCCCTGCTGACAAGCTTTCCGCCTGGCTCGAGCACCGCCTGCATCGCCTGCTTCCCGTCCATCGGCCTCAGGCGCATGCGGTTTTGGAGGATCAGGGGCATCTTGGATCGCAGGCTCTCGAGCTCCGCGAGATAATCCTCGCGCAGGGAAACGAGCACCCGGTAGTCGCTGCGGTCGAAGTCCAGGTTTTCGATCAGCGAGGAATCCTGCTCCAGCCGATCGCTCAGCAGCTTCGGCACGCGGTTTCCCACCAGGTCGGCCAGCTCGCCAAGGAGCTCATCTCGCAGCGCCCCAGTGGAGTCGGCGGTTCTTCCCAAAGTGAAAATTTCCTCGAACTGGTCGAATGCCAGCAGGAGCGTGACCTGCGAGCCCTGCGCGTCGAAGACTCCCGCGTCCCGGCTGTGGAAGAACTCCCAGAGGGATTCGCAGGCGGTGGGCAGCCTGTGAAAGGAAAGTCCGGCTGCGTGGACCGAGCGCACGATCGCCTCCTTGATCTGGGTGACGGGAGGCAAGGTGTCCGCCGCATAGGCGAGGCGAAGAGGGACAGGGAGCCAGCCCTGGGCGCGCAGCTTCGGGAACACGCCCGCTTGCAGCAGCGAGCTTTTTCCGAGGCCGGAGAGCCCGAAAAGAACCGTCAGCGGCTCGCGATGCACCAGGCGCAGCAGCTCTTCCTGCTCGCTATCGCGGCCGTGGAAGAAGGACTGCAGATCCTCGGTGAAGGTGCTCAAGCCCACCCAAGGGTTTAAGTCATCCACCACAGATGTGTTCGGTGGGAGTGGGTGATCCGCAGATTCTTTCATGAAATTTGAGCGGTCATACCGGCTTTCTAGCCGCCGTGAGGTTGCGTGCAAACTCGGAGGGAACGTCCCCGCCCGGCAGCCAGCTGAAGTTGAAGTCCTTGAACCTCGGCGGCACAGCGCGGGGATCCCTCGTGCCGTCCACGACAACCGGGATAATGAACGGGACGCCGGAAAAAATCCCCTTTTCCCGGTCGAGCGCATACGTCCACTCCCTGCGAAAATATCCCTCTGACCTCGCCTCGGTGTGCGCGGAGATGACGGGGAGGAAGATCGAGCAGTTGCGGATGTTGTTGCGGATCATCAAGTCGTAATCGTCGCCCGCCCCAAGCCTCTCGAAGTCGAACCACACGGTCAGCCCCGCCGCCTCGAGCCCCGCCTTCAATGTCAGCACCGCCTGCAGGTCCTCGCGCGCGTAGCTGATGAATACGGCATCCTTCGCCATCGCTTCGGGGGGGGGCGTGGAATCGGCTGCCGCCGCAGGCAGAGGGCGTACGGCAGATTCCGGATGCCGCTCTTTCCACATGCGCCAGAGCGTATCCACGAACTCGACGGCCCCGCCCAGCTGGAAAATTTGTGTGCTGCTGCTGTAGCGGTGGAGGAATGCGACTGAGTCGGAAGCCATGTTCCCGCAGTTGGAAGCGAGGATTTCGAAGTCGTCGCGCGGGTTGGAGAGCCTCCGGCGGCGCGCGGTCCTCAGGAAAAGGATCGGCCATCCCGGCAGGGAAACCCTCCCGAGCAACAGCAGCGAATGCCGCTCCAACTCGTCGAAGAGCAGCTTCGGCTGGGTCTCTTTCGATTGGAAAGCGCAGACGAATTCCAGCATGTCCTCTTCAGAGATCACGTAGGTCGGCAGCGCAGAAACCTTGCCCAGCAGGTGATAGACGAGAGGTTTTTCGAGCCGGGCAAGAGGCGAGGGGATGTCCTTGATGTCGTTCGGTGCGTAGGAGATCGAATCGGTGACCGGCCGGCCGCCGAAGCGCACTGAGTTCAGAGCTTCCTCAAGGAACGTGTCGAACGTCGTCGTGACAAAAAACGAGAAGCCGCAGACATCCGGGCCGGCGCCGGCAATCTCCGCAAGCTGGACCAAAGGTCGCGGGGGCGGGAAGGCCGCCTCATTCAGGATCTCGCGCACCCGCACGTAGAGCATCTCCCGCCGTCCGCCGCGCTTCAGATACTCGCAGACCACATCCGAGAGCCCCGGCTCCTCCGGCAGCGAGCCGCCCTTGAGGTTGAACTTCCCGGCAAGCTCCCCGGCGAGGTATTTATCCAAAAGGATCGGCGATCCTCCGCTTTCGACTACCAGCAAATCCGGGCCGATAATGGGAATGACTTTCCCCGCCTCGATGTAGGCGAGCAAAGCATCCCAAATTCCGGGATTCTCGAACCCGTCGCTCCCGTCCGTTGCCGCGTCAGTTGCCATCAGCAACATAGTCAGCCGAGCGCGCCCCGCCTGTCAACACCGCACCCGCCATCCCCCGATGCCCCTCACGTCAGCGCAAAGAATGGAGGGCGGTCGCCCCGGCCGCCTTGCCGAGAGCAGCCCGAGGGCGGGCTGCCTCCCTTGCGAGGGCGGTCGCCCGCCGGCATCCGCCCTGCCGCTGCATCAGGAGACGATTTTTTTTGACTCCCGCGCTGGGGTCGTTCACTTGAGGTGATGCCCGTCTCAAAACTTCTTGTAACCGGCGCGACAGGATTTGTTGGGCGCAACCTCCTGCTGCGCGCTGCCTCGAGCGGGATCCCCGTTTGGGCTCCGGTGAGGAGCGCCGAAAAGCTCCGGGCTTGCCTTGCCGATGATGGGCTGCCGCCTGGCGCCGCAATCCCGCTGCCGCCTGAGCCCGATGCCTGGGGCGATCCCTCGCACGCAGTGCTGTCCGCCGGCGTGCTTTTTGCCAGAAGCCGCGAAGAGTATTTTTCTGTCAATGTGGATTGGGCGCTGCGGGCCCTCCGCGCGCTTCCTGCAGAATGTCGCGTCGTCATCCTGTCCTCGCAATCCGCCGGCGGTCCGACGCCTTCCGGCTGCCTGGCGAGAGAGGAAGCCCACCAGGACCGGCCGATCACCTGGTATGGGGAGTCCAAGCTGGCGATGGAGAATGCTATCGCCAGAGAATTCCCCCATCGCCCCATCACGGTTCTCCGCCCGCCGATGATTCTGGGAGCGAGGGATTCTGCGACCCTCCCGCTCTTCAAAATGGCCAGGGGGATCGTGAGGACGAAGCCGGGGCTCAGGAAAAAACTTTTTAGTTTTCTGGCGGTGGAAGACGTCGTGGATGCGATCTTCGCAGCGTTTGATTGCGGGCGGCGCGGGCCGTTCTACATCGCCTCCGCGCTGCCGGTTTCGGATATCGAGCTGATCGGCTCGGCTGCCCGCGCTGTCGGGGGGCATGGAATAACCGTCCGGGTGCCGCAATGCCTCGTGCGGGTGCTGGCGGCCGCCGTGGATGCCGTGCCCGCCTGGAGGGCTGCCGCTCCGAGCCTTACCCGCGACCGGGCGAAAGAAATCTGGCCGGGCCGGTGGGTGGTCGATCCTTCTGCATTCCGGGCGGCCACCGGCTGGAGCCCACGGATCTCGCTCGACGAGGCGCTGCAATCCGCGTGCTCGTTCTATCGCGCCTCTCGCAGGCTGTAGATCGCCCGGGTGCACCCGACCCGCGACGCGCCCGGAGGGCATGCTTCTTCAGAAACCTGACTCAAAATGAGCGGCATCGTCGCCTCACGGGCTCCCATTCCTCTGTCCTCCTTGTTGTTGCCTCCAAATCTTTGAAGTGCTCCCTCCTGAACATGGATTTCCTTTTTCCTTGCGTCCACTTGATGGGGGGGGTTTCCTCCTTCCCGTGATATGCGGATATTTGGCCGTTTTGATCGGATGACGTTTGAATCAGCTTTTGGTGGTTTGATGCCCTTGCAAGGCGAATCGACGCCAAGGTATGGGCGGGGTATCCTTTCTGCCCTCTTCATGGGACGGCGCAATTCATTAGAGGAAAGCAGTCTGCGCCCGTAGCTCAGTGGATAGAGCACCGGACTTCTAATCCGATGGTCGCTGGTTCGATCCCAGCCGGG
>JBAXXX010000062.1:0-21720 GCA_037127695.1 Verrucomicrobiia bacterium
GGCCTCCCCGGCCTCAGCGAAGCAGCAGAGCGGGATGAAATAAATAAATCCTGGCCGGAGACGTCGCATCGTAATATTCCCTTACACGGTTTCCTGCTTGAAATCAAATCGGGAACATCCAGAAATCCACCCCCGGCGCAGCGCCTCCGGCCGCCGCCTATTTCGCGAGGAGCGCCCGCTCTTCGGGGAGGAGCTGCAAATTTTCGAGCCCCGCCCGGACTTCGGCAGCGGCGGAGGACATCCCGCAGGCGTCGAGCAGGGCGGAGAACACGGCCTTCTGCCCCGGAAGGAGCTGCCCGAATTGAACCTGCGAATCCTCGAAGATCTTCAGGCCATCCGCCGCATGGCCGTCGCGCAAGCGGCCGAGGGCGCAGGTCATTTTCAAGGGGAACAAATCCGGATGGGCGGCCTCGAGGCGGCGGCTTCGCTCGAGGGTCCTGGCGATGTCGCGGTTGAGGAGGAGGAGGAGGTAGTTGCGGTCGTTTGCCACGGCCGGATCCTTCGGCCACCGCTGGTGCATCTCCTCGAGCACCCCCAAAAGGGTTTTTGAGTCCCCGCGCGCCCTGCATAGATTCAGGAGCGCCTCGTAGGCAGGGCGCGAGGCCAGCGGGTCGACAGTCAGGCGACGGAGCACGATCTCGGCAAGGGGCAGCCTTCCGCGCTGGTTGAAATACCCGGCAAGGTAGAAGAGGAGATCCCGGTCTTCTGTCGGGCTCCGGGCTGCACGCTCAAAAGAGATCGCCGCAGAGTTTTCCTGCCCGAGGGACTCGTAGCACCTCGCGATAAACAGGTCGCGCAGCCCGGGCTCGAGCGGGTTTTGCCTGGATTTTAAAATATTGAGGACCTCGTCCCACCTCCCGAGTCCAGCGGACGCGTCGAGCCAGATGAGGAAGAGATCCCTGCGGGTCCGCGCGACGCCAAGCGGCAGGAGATCGAGCGCGTTCTGGCTTTGCCCCAACCGGACGCAGAACGATGCCAGGGACTTCCGGTCGTCGAGGGTTTTCGCCTCGCGCACGAGCTCTTGAAATACCCGCTCTTTGTCTTCAGGATTTGAGCGGAGCCGGGAGGCAGCGGCTTCGATCCTCCCTTCGAACCTCCTCCCGGGAACCTTCTCGACCGCCGCTGCGGCCCGGATCTTCAAGGCCTCGGGAATGTCATTGGCAGCAAGGATCGCCTCCAGAAGCCTGGAGTCCGGGCTGGTGGCGGACGGATTGGCGAGGATCCACTCGGAAGCAATCCGGCGGATCTCGGGCACAGGAATCGTTAACAGAATTTGCGCCGACAACGTTTTGTCCAGGACGGAGGCCTGGCTGGATGCGAGAACCTCATGGAGGAGGTTCGAGGCGACGGCCCAATCGTTGGCCACCAGCGCATAGCGGGCGAGGAGGATCCGCACCCGGACATCCCCCGGAAGCCGGTTGCCCGCTTCGGTCACGGCTGCGAGAAACGGCGGATAGGAACCGGAACGCAGAAGGGAGTCGGCATAGTTCAGGTAGTCGTCGCCGGTCGCCTTGCCAGTCGCCAGGAGCGTGCGATAAAAGTCGCGGGCCTGGGGCATGCCGGCAGCGGCATTCAGCCGGGCTGCGGCCCTCAGGGCATTCGGATTCTGCGGGTCGAGCTGGAACGCGGCGATTGTCTTGGCGTGAGCCCGCCCCCAGTCGGCTGCGTCCATCGCCGCCGCAGCCTGCCTGGCAAGCTGCTCGGAGCGCCAGAGCTTCAGCGCCGGCAGGCGAGGAAGGGCAAAGGCACCGGCTCCCGCAGCAGCCACTGCGGCCAGCAAGGCTCCGGCAAGCCACCGTTTTCGAAAACGGAAAAAATCAGCGGCTGCGTGGGTTGCCATACGACGCACTCTGCCCGAAGCCAAGAAATTTTTCAAATGCGATCCAAGCACGTTCCGGGCTGCCGATCTGCCATTCCGCACACCCGAGGACGAACCAGAGTTCGGGAGACGCGGCATGCCGGGCCTCAAACGCGTGGAGGAGTGCCCGCGCCCGGCCAGGGTTCCCGGCCCGCATCTCTTGGAGCGCAAGGAGCACCGGCGCAGGAGTCGTGGGAGAGCTCAGCATTTGCTTTTCCGTCATCCCGGGCGATGCCGCCGCCAGCCGGCAGGCGGACTCGAAGTCGCCGCTCTCGGCCAACCGCAGGGCACGGACGGCAGACAGCGGGCCGGCAAGCGAGGGGATCCCTGCGGCCCGCAGCAGCGATTCCTCGTGCCCTGCAGAAGCGGCGAGCTCGAGCGCCGCGATCGCGAGGGGCGCTGGCACCCCAGGATCGTCGGCCCGTCCGGCCAACTCGGCGAGCCGCAGCGATTCTTCCGGGGGCAGCCCGCGCCCCAGGAATGCCATCCGCACGGCCTGGGTCGCTGCCGTGGTGGGCGGAAGGGAGAGGATCCCTGAGCGCAACTCGGGCAGCTCGGCCCCCATGCGCAGCAGCTTTTCCAGCTGCCAGGCGCGCTCCGGCGCAGGCGTTCTCTCCAGGATCGCGCGCGCCGGGATGAGCGCCATCCCTGCATCCCCGCAATCGACCAGGAGCGCAAACGCCCGGGCGGCAGGCGCAGAGGAAAACGGTTCGAGGAGGAAAAGCCTGCCCATCAGCCGCTCGGCAAGCCGCTTGTCATCGGCGCGGATCGCCCGGTGAACCTCGAGCTCAAGAACATCAGCATCCAGCGGCCGGAATTCCAGCCAGGCTCGCGCGGCTGCCGAGACAGGCATCGGGCGATCCGGGCGGATGACCTCCGGGCGCGAGGCCGGCGTCCAGCGCAACGCCAAGCAGGACGAGGCCGCCAACCCGAGGGCGACAGCCCATGGCAGAAGGCGGGATCCTTCTCTCCCTCCGGCGCTGCCGGTGCCAGCGAGTGCGCAGGCGAGCACAAAAACCGGCGCGCAATGCGCCGGAACATCCAGAAGCCCGTGCGCCGCCACCGCTGCCAGGGCCGAGAACCCGACCGCCGCTGCGCCCGGGCGCGCGCCGGCCATCCTCCAAAGCCTGGCTGCCAGCACCGCAACCGCCGCCCACGCAAGGATCCCCGCGACAAGCCCGGCCTCGCACGCAAGCCATAGCCAATCGCTTTCCGGATGATACGCCCGCCACGGCGAAGCGGAGGCCATGCGAAAAAACGGGAAAACCGCCTCGAAATTTCCCAGCCCGATTCCGGTGAGCGGAAAGGCGGCGAGCAGCCTCCATGCGTCGGCTTGGATCTCCATGCGGGTGCCCGCGCCGGTGACCCCCGAGCTCCAGAACCGCCCGACAATCGGCGCCTGCGGCCAGAGAGCCACCACGAGCACGGCGAGAAAAAAGATGGCGGCGCAGCCGGCGAGCGCAGCTCTCCACCTCTTGGGGCGCATTGCAGGAAGTGCCCAGCCCGCAGCACACCCGATCGCGGCGGCGCCAACAGCCCCTCGGGAGCCGAGCGTGACGAGCGGGATCGCGCAGGCGGCTGCCCCTGCCGCCCAAAGCAGACGCTTCCGGGCATCCTCGGCGAAAAGAGTTTTCATCGCGCAGGCCGCAACCGCCACGGCCGCATACCCGCCAGCCTGGTTGCGCGTTCCAAGCACCGCCTCGAAAATCCCCGCCAGCGGGCCGCGCCATGCCCCGCTCTCCCAGCGGCCGGCCGCCAGCAGGAGGGAGCCGGCAATCGCCAGCAGCAGCATGCCGGATTGCCGCGCCTCCAGAAACCCGTCTCGCGACCGCCCGCAGATCCACCAGAGATAAGCCAGCCCAGCCAGGTAGCCCGGCCATGCCGCCAGGAGAGCTAGCGGCTGCGGGGTGACGCTCGACGGCAGCCCCGGAAGCGCCGCCGCCCATGGCATCGGACCCCAGGGCGGAGCCAGCGCAGCCAGCGGCAGCAGGGCAAGGCAACCTAAAAAAATCCCCAGAGCTCCGCCGGCCGATGGGCGCATCGCCACGCAGGCCACCGCCACCCCAGCTGGCCACCACGCCCCGCCAAACGCAGGGAGCACCGCCAATGCCGCAACGGCTGCGATTTCCATCGCATCTCTTCCACCGGCTCTTTGCCTGCTTTCTGACACCTCGGAAGAGCTTAGCATCCAAGTGCCCAGACGGGAAGACCTGATGTCGGTTTCGTCGCGCCTGACGCGGACGAGCGAGAGGTATGGGATGGCCTTGTAATCCGGTTGATCGCGCTGGAGGAAACAGCAAAATTCCACGCGAAGGTGGCCAGGCACCATGATCTGAAAAGCTCGGCGCTGGGCGGGCCCGCCTCTGGTTTGTCCGAGCTAGACATCGCGAAGCCTGCGTGCGAGCTTGCCGGACACCATGAAAGGACTTCATGTTTTTTTGCCGTCACCTCTCGCAAACACCCTATGATCTCCTCGCTTCGCTGGGTTGTTTGGTGCTGCTACCTGGGGATGTTCATCCAGGCGCTGGTGATCAACATTACCCCGCTGCTGTTCATCCCGCTCCGGGAGCAGTTCGAGCTGAGCTTCGAGCAGATCGGCCGGCTCGTGCTCGTGAATTTTGCGACGCAGATGGTTGTGGACCTTGCCTGCACGGCGCTGGCCGACCGGGTGCCGCCCCGGCCGCTGATCATTGCGGCGAACGCGCTTTCGGCGATCGGCCTGTGGGTTTTTGCCTTCTCCCCCTTTGTCCTGGACAGCCCATACTCCGGGCTCATGGCCGGGACGGTGGTTTTTTCGATCGGGTGCGGGCTTCTGGAGGTTCTGCTGAGCCCGCTGATCAACGCGCTTCCCTCGGACAACAAGAGCGCGTCCATGGCGATGCTGCACGCGTTTTACCCGATCGGGAAAGTGGCGGTGATCGTGACGACCGGGGCTGCGCTCTATGGGTTCGGGCTGGGTTCGTGGCCGTGGATCATGGCGTTGTGGAGCGTGTTTCCGGTCTTGAACACGGTGGCTTTCTGGATGGTTAGGCTCCCGCCCCTGGCGGATTCTGAAAACCGGCAGACGCTGAGATCCATCGTGCGCGGGCGCCCGGTTTACCTTCTTCTCGCGACGATGGTGCTGGCCGGGGCAACTGAGGTGACGATCGCGCAGTGGACGTCCGCCTATGTCGAGACCGCCCTCGGGTATTCCAAAGTGGTGGCCGACCTCGTCGGGTTTGGCCTTTTCGGCGTCGGAATGGTCGTGGGGCGCCTCTGGTTCGGCTGGAAGGGCGGCCACGCAAACCTTTCGCTCGTCATGTGGATCAGCGCGGTTTTTTCCGGACTCACCTGCCTGGCGATGGCCCTCCTGCCCTCCCCATTGCTCGCCCTTCTTGCCACCGGCTTCTCGGGGATCTTTGTCAGCATGCTCTGGCCGGGAACGATCTCTCTCTCTGCCGCAAGGTTTCCCCTGGCCGGGGCATCGATGTTCGCGCTTCTTGCGGCGGCAGGGGATTTCGGTTCGGGACTCATGCCGTGGCTCGTTGGCCTGATCGCCGACCATGTGAGCCTCGCGCCGCCTGACTGGACCATTTTCCTCTTCGGCTCCGGGGACTCGTCGCAGGCGCTGGGGCTCAAGGCCGCCTATCTCTTCACCTCGTTCTGGCCGCTGCTGATCGTGCCTTTTGTCCTTGCGCTCAGGAGGCCGGCCGGCGCCCACGCCACCTGAGCGGCGGCTGGCGGTTTTTCCGCAGGGATTTGGGTGCATGAGACAAAAGTTACGCATCCTGTTCGCCTCCTCCAAAGGAGTCGGGTCGCCCACGGCCCGATGCCGAAAACCGTTCGAGGTCCCGCCGCCGCTTTCGAGCCACGGGAACGAGGGCGTCCCCGCTCCATTGATCCCTTTCCCGCCATGCCCCTCAGGGCGCGTTTTTCGGGAATTATTTTTCTTTACGCGATTGTCAAAAGCCTCTACTATGCCCTTCTCATTCGTATGAAACGCATTTTAGTCACCACAACATCCTTTCAGGACACCCCGGGTTCACACCATGCATTATTGGGCTCTCAGGGCTACGAAATCGCGTGCGCCAGAGGGCCGCTGAACGAGGCGGACACCTTGGACGCCGTCGGCGACTTCGACGGGATCCTGTGCGGGGACGATGCATACACCCGCCGGGTGCTTGAAAAGTGTTTGCCGCGCCTGAAAGTGCTCAGCAAGTATGGGATCGGGCTCGACAAGATCGACATGGCTTCGGCCACCGAGCTGAAGATTCCGGTCTGCTTCACCCCAGGGGTCAACCACACGACGGTTGCCGAGCACACCTTCGCCCTGCTGCTGGCCATCTACCGCAGCCTGGTCGAGGAGGTGAACCACGTGAAGTCCGGGAAATGGAAGCGGCTCACCGGCCATGAGCTCCATGGAAAAACCCTTGGGGTCGTCGGGCTCGGACGCATCGGCCGCGAAGTCGCCATCCGGGCGCGCGCGTTCGGGATGGATCTCATCGGGCACGACCTGTATTGGGACGATGCGTTCGCCGCACAATACGGAGTCGAGCGCGCGCCGGACATCGACTCGCTGATCGCCCGCTCGGACGTGATCACCCTCCACACCAACCTGACCGACGAGACCCGCCACCTGATCAACGCCGACCGCATCGCAGCGATGAAGGACGGCGCGGTGGTTTTGAACTGCGCCCGCGGGGAGATCGTGGACAACCAGGCGATCGCGGACGGCCTCGCAAGCGGCAAGCTTTACGGATATGGGGCCGACGTGCTCGACGAGGAACCCCCGCCCGCCGACCACCCGCTGCTCCGCTGCGAGCGGGCCATCATCACCCCGCACATCGGCTCGCGCACTTACGAGAGCGTGGTTCGCCAGGCGACGAAATCCGTGGAAAACCTGATCGCCGTGCTCGAGGGCAGGCCGCCGCTCGCCCAGGCCAACACCATCTGACCCTGAGCGGACACCCAAATGCCAGCCACTTATCAGCCACTTATCAGCCATTTATCACCCATTAAATACACTATCATATGAGCAACTCGGACATTGGATTGATCGGTCTGGCCGTCATGGGCCAGAATCTTGCACTGAACATCGCGGACCATGGATTCCGGATTTCGGTTTTCAACCGCACGACCAGCAAGACAAATGAGTTTGTCTCCGCGAACCCAAACACCCCGGGCGGGCTTGTGGGGTTCCCCACGCTGGCGGAATTTGTGGCGTCGCTGAAGCGCCCGCGCAAAATCATCATCCTCGTGCAGGCCGGCAAGGCTACGGATGCGGTGATCTCCGGGCTCCTTCCGCTGCTGGAGGCGGGAGACATCATCATTGACGGCGGGAACTCGCTCTGGACCGATACGGTCCGCCGCGAGGCGGATATCAGCGCGCTCGGGTTTCGATTCATCGGCTCGGGGGTTTCCGGCGGGGAGGAGGGCGCGCGATTCGGCCCCTCGCTCATGCCGGGCGGGGACCTCGCCTCCTGGAAGGAATTGGAGCCCATCTGGACGGCGATCGCCGCGAAGGTTGACGCCGAGACCGGCAAGCCGATCGAGGGCGCTGCCCCGGGGAAGCCGGTCGAAGGCGGGGTTTCCTGCACCGCTCACATCGGAGCGAACGGCGCCGGCCACTATGTCAAGATGGTCCACAACGGGATCGAATACGGCGACATGCAGCTCATCTGCGAAGCCTACAACATCCTGCACAACGGCGTCGGGCTGACGTCGGACGAGCTGCACCGGACGTTCCAGGAATGGAATGCGGGAGATCTCGACTCGTTCCTGATCGAGATCACGGCGAATATTCTCGGCACGAAGGATCCGGTCACCGGAGCGCCGATGGTGGACGTGATCCAGGATCGTGCAGGCCAGAAGGGCACGGGCAAATGGACGATCAATTCCGCGCTCGACATGGGGATCCCCGCATCGACGATGTCAGAGGCGGTGTTCGCCCGCTGCATCTCCGCGATCAAGGAGGAGCGCGTGGCTGCGTCGAAGCACCTCGCCGGGCCGGAAAAGCCTGCGTTCACCGGAGAGAAGGCCGCCCTCATCAAGGCGGTGCGCGACTCGTTATACGCCTCGAAGATCTGCTCGTATGCCCAAGGGTTTGCGCTCATGCGCGCGGCCTCGCAGGAGCAGGGCTGGAATCTGAATTTCGGTGAGATCTCGATGATCTGGCGCGGAGGCTGCATCATCCGCGCGCGGTTTCTGCAGCGCATCAAGGAGGCGTTCGACAGGAACCCGTCGCTCCCGAATCTTCTGCTCGATCCGTATTTCAAAGACATCATCCTGCGCACGCAGGACAACTGGAGGAAGATCGTCGCCGAAGCCGCCCTCTCCGGGCTCGCCATCCCCGCATTCTCCGCGTCGCTGGCATACTTCGACAGCTACCGCAGCGCCAGGCTCCCAGCCAACCTGCTCCAGGCCCAGCGGGATTATTTCGGCGCTCACACGTATGAGCGCACCGACTGCCCGCGAGGAAAGTTTTTCCATTACGACTGGGTCGGGGACCGGCAGCAGCACGACGCCTGAGCGGGAGATTTAGAACCCGTACGGAAAGCCAACCGAATGTCCCAGATCTACCACATCGTCCCGGTCGCTCTTCACAATGCGCTCGTCCAGGCAGCCTTTGAGAAGCGCGGCTATCTTCCGGATGAGGCGTCCGATGCCGCGCGCTTCTGCGAAAGCGCGTCCCGCCACGGCATCCGCACGCACAACGCCATCAAGGCCCTGCATCTGGACGAGCTGTTCGGAAGCCGCACCGGAGGCTGGGTTCCGGGGGCGCAGATCGAGGAGAAGCCGGGGCGTTTTCCGGCGGCCAAAGTGTGGGACGCGCACCGCAAGCTCGGCCAGGCGGTCGCCTACCGGGCGATCGAGGAATGCATCCGCCTGGCGGAGAAATTCGGCACCGGCACGGTCAGCGTCGACAACGCCACGCATTACCTCTGGGGCGGCGGATATGTGATGGAGGCGGCGCGCCGGGGCTACATCGCCTATACGAACTGCACCTCGGCCATCGCGGAGGTCGTGCCGTTCGGCGGAAAGAACCCCACGCTTGGCACGAACCCGCACTCCTGGGGGTTCCCCACCACGGATGCCGTCGGATTCCCGATCGTCATTGACTGGGCGACTTCGACCGTCGCGATGGGGCGCGTGCAGCAGTTCCAGCGGGAGGGCAAAAAGCTTCCTCCGGGCTCGGCGGTGGATTCCGAGGGGAAAGAAACCACCGATCCGAATGCTGCCGTTGCTCTGCTTCCGTTCGGGGCGCACAAGGGCTACGGGCTCGGGCTCATCGACGAACTCTACGCAGCGTTCATCGGCGGATCGCTCCCCACGATCCGGGGACGGGCCATGGACGACAGCGAAAAGCACACGCCCACATTTTTCTTTCAGGTCACCCACCCCGAAGCCCTGTCGTCCGGGTCATTTGCCGGCGGGCGCACGCAGGCGGAAAACATCCGCGCGGTACTTGGAGATGTGCTCGGGCACGGCAACGAGGCCTGCCTGCTGCCCGGCCAGCTTGAGGCCGAGGCGGGAAAATTATCCGCGCAGCACGGCGGCCTGCTTTTCACTCCGGCAGAGCTGGATGCCTTCGCTGAGATTTCTGCCGGATGCGGGGCCGTCCCCTGGAAGGCAACCGAATTCCAAACTGTCGAAATCTGATTTTTCACCCTGAACCACCCACCACGAGACAAACCCTATGAGCCTTACCCTTCGCAACGCAAATGACTGCCGCTACGACCTGGTTTCCCTCGGAGAAGTCATGCTCCGGCTCGACCCCGGCGAGGGCCGGGTGCGCACGGCCCGCCAGTTTTCCGCATGGGAGGGCGGCGGCGAATACAACGTGGCCCGAGGGCTGCGCAAATGCTTCGGGCTGACCACCGCGGTCGTCACCGCCTTCGCGGACAACGAAGTCGGCCACCTGATCGAAGACTTCATCATGCAGGGAGGGGTGGATACCCGGTTCATCCAGTGGAAGCCGTATGATGGGATCGGCCGCACCGTGCGGAACGGCCTCAATTTTACCGAGCGCGGGTTCGGCATCCGCGGTGCCGTCGGCGTCCCCGACCGCGGCATGACCGCCGCGTCGCAGATCCAGGCCGGAGACATCCCATGGGATGAGATTTTCGGGAAGCTCGGAGCGAGGTGGCTCCACACCGGCGGGATTTACGCGGCCCTCTCGGAATCCACTCCAGAGGTCGTCATCGAGGCCGTGAAGGCAGCTAAGAAATACGGGACGATCGTCTCCTACGACCTCAACTACCGCCCGTCCCTGTGGAAGTCGATCGGCGGGCAGAAAAAGGCCCAGGAAGTCAACCGGGAGATCGCAAAATATGTCGATGTCATGATCGGCAACGAGGAGGATTTCACCGCCTGCCTCGGGTTCGAAGTCGAAGGCGTGGACGAAAATATTTCCGCGATCGAGATCGAGAGCTTCCGGCGCATGATCTCCCAGGCGGTCAAGGAATTCCCGAACTTCGCCGTCACCGCCACCACCCTGCGCGCGGTAAAATCCGCCACGGTCAACGACTGGGGAGCCATCGTCTGGCATGACGGAAAGTTTTTCCAGTCCCGCCAATATCCTGCCCTTGAGATCATGGATCGCGTCGGGGGAGGAGACAGCTTCGCCTCCGGGCTCATCTATGGGTTCCTCACTGGCGGCGGCCCGCAAAAGGCGGTGGATTACGGTGCAGCCCACGGCGCCTTGGCGATGACAACCCCCGGGGACACCTCGATGGTGACCGTGCAAGAGGTCGAGAAGATCATGGGCGGCGGCGGCGCGCGGGTCGTGCGCTGAGCTGCCCATTCCCCTCACGGCTGAGGGAGCTTTCTGATCCCTCCCAATGTGATGGCGGCTCCCCGGTCAGCCGTGGCGTTCCTTTGTTCCTGCGAATGGGGAAGCCTGCAACTGCTCGGGTAAACAGCGGAATCTTACTCTCAAGAAACAGGCTCGTCAGGCAAAGCGGGCTCGTCAGGCAAAGCAGGCAAAGCAGGCTCTTCCGGCAAAGCAGGCTCGTCGGGCGAAGCGGGCTCCTCGAGGAAATCGGCAGGATCTCCGGTTTCCTTGTCCGCATTTTCTTCGCTAGCAAGACGGCGGGATTTTCCGAACGAATCGGCGACCGAGTGTTCCGGATGGTTGACATCCGCTTTGCCGCTGAATTTGACGCTCACGAGCTTGCTGACTCCGTGCTCTTCCATGGTGACGCCATAAAGCATGTCGGCGCGGCTGATCGTGCGCTTGTTGTGAGTGATGACAACGAACTGGCTCTGGGCGACAAAGCGGTCGAGAATTTTGACGAACCGGCTGATATTGGATTCGTCGAGCGGCGCATCCATTTCGTCCAGCACGCAGAACGGGCTGGGCTTGACCATGTAGATCGAGAAGAGGAGGGAAACTGCGGTCATCGTGCGCTCTCCGCCTGAGAGGAGGGTTACGCTCTGGAGCTGTTTTCCCGGGGGTTTGGCGATGATCTCGATGCCCGACTCAAGCGGGTCGCTGTCGTCGGTGAGCATGAGGTTTGCGTGCCCGCCCCCAAATAGCTCGGTGAACATCTCCTGGAAGTTCACGCGGATCTTCTCGAATGTCTCCGCGAAGAGCTCCTTCGTCGTGCGGTTGATTTTTCCGATAACCTCAAGAAGCTCAGCCTTCGAGTTGACGAGGTCGGCGTTCTGTTTTTCAAGGAAAATATACCGCTGTTCGAGCTCGTCAAATTCTTGAATAGCATCCACGTTCACCGGGCCCATGGCCTCGATCCGCTCGGTGAGCTCGGCGACAATTTCCTCGATGCGATCCCACGGGATCCCTTCTGCCGGCGAGGGCTCCGGAGCTGCCACGTCGCCAGAATCCGGATTTTCAGGCTCCTCGGAAGCTGCAGCCTCCCCGGTCTCGGAGCCCGGCTTGCGCTTGTTGCGGTCGCGGAAAGCGACGAGGAGGCTGTAGGTGTCCGGCTCGAACGCTTCGATCTCGATCTGAAAGCGCTGGGACGTGTGGGCCCGGATGTTTTCCATCCGCATTTCTGTCTGGGCGGATTTGACCTCGATCCGGCCGCGCTCGTCCTGGATCCGGACGAGCTGCTGCCTCGCGGTGCGGAGGGTCGCCTCGATCGCGTCCGCTCGTCCGTGAACCTCGGCACGGGCGGCCGCCAGAGCTTCGACATTTGCCTCCTCCGCAGCCAGGGATTCCCGCGACTCCGCGATCAGGATATGCAGCGAGGCATTCTCGGCCTCGAGCGAGCTGATCCGCGACTCGTAGTTCCGGATATCTGTCCGGCGGGCATCGAGGAGCTCCGAGAGCTCGATGAGGCGGGCAGACATCGGGCCGCGCTGGCGGTGGAGGCTTTCCTGCTGCTGGCGCTCCGTGGCGACGCGAACCCTGATCTCGTTGAGGGCGTCCAAGGCGGCGCTTTCGCGTTCCCGGGCGACCTGCACGCGGACCTCCGCTTCGCCGCGCGAGGCGCGGAACGCGTCGAGCTCGGCGGAGGCAATCGCGATCGTGGCCTCGAGCTCGCCGAGGTGGGCGAGGCTGGCGCGCAGGGATTCCTCGATTGCGACGGTCTCTCGCATGAACGATGCGCGCTTGGCCTCCGCATCCGCGAGCTGGCGCTCGACGTGGCGGCGCTCGTTGTCCAGGGAGGCGGATTCCACCTGTTTCGACTGGACCGTCTCGCGAGCGAAGCTGAGCCTTTCGGCCGCCGCATCGAGCGCTTCGCCGGTCCGGGCGCGCTCGCCGGCAAGGGATTCGAGGCGGGCGGCCGCAGCATTCAGCTCGACATCGAGCTGGGCAATCTGCGCCTTCCTCTGGAGCATCGAATGCCCGGGATTTTCGCTCGCCTGCCCGCCTTGAATGATCCCTTCGCGGGAGATGAATTCTCCGGCAAGAGTTGCGTAGGCGAAGCCGGCAGCCTGCGGGCGCAGGCGAAATGCGGCTTCCAGATTCTCCACGATGAGGACGCCAAAAAGCAGTTGGCGCGCGAGATCCGCCGCATCGCCGTCGCCTCCAACGCATTCGGATGCGCGCCCGGTAGCCCCGAAAGGAATTTCCTGCCGGGAGGGCTCCGCCTGGCTGATCCACTCGGAAGGGATGACCGCAGCACGGCCGAGCTTGTTGCGCGAAAGCGTGAGCAGGGCGGATTCCGCGACGCCTGGATCCTTGAAGACAATTGCCTGAAGCGCGGATCCCAGAGCGGCCTCGACGGCCGGAATGAAGCGGGGCTCGACCTGGATGTTCTGCGCCAGCGCGCCCCGGATCGCCGGGCAGAAAAACGATGGATTATCCAGCCCGTGCAAGACGGCCTGCGTGCCCTCGTCGAGCCCCTCGCCCTGATCCTGAAGCTGGCGGAGGACTTCGAGCCGGGACTCGATGCCGGCCGCCTCCTTGCCGACAACGACCAGCACGGCATCGGCGCCCTGCCGCGCCTGCTGGGCCGCATCGTGAGCCATCGCAGCCTCTGAGGCCTCCGCCTGCCCGTGCTCGAGCGCAAGGCGTGAGGATTCCGACCGGGAGGAGAGATCCTCAAGCAAGGCGCTGAGCTCGCCCGCGTTCCGCGTGGCCGAGTCCGATTCCCCCTGGAGCAGGCGGAGGCGGGTCTCGCCGGACTCGCGGCGGCCGGCGGCCATGGAGATATCGCCATGGAGCGAGCCCATGCGGGCCTCCAGGCGAGAGATTCCGGCGCCTGCCTCCTGGATTTCACGATCCACGGAGACGCGTTCCTCCCGGGCGGCGCGAACCTTTTCATTGTGCTCGCTCAGCGCCTCATCGTGCCCCCGTAGAGTTTCGATCATCTGGCTGAGGAGCGAGTCGGTCTGCTCGATCTGCTCCTGCTGGGAGCGAATTTTTTCCTCTGCCTGCGCGATGTCCGAGCTGTGGCGCTCGATCATGGCCTCGGCTTCGGCAATCCGCTCGCCATTCGTTTGGATCCGGCTCTCTGACGAGAAAATCCGGTTGCGAACCGTCTGGAGTCCCTCGCGGGCGGTGGCGGCCTCGCGGTCGAGCTCATCGATCCGCTGTCGGAACCCGGCCAGCTCGGTTTCGTGCAGGGAGATTTCCTGCTCATGGATCGCTCGGGCCTCATCGCCTTGCGAGTGCTGGCGGCGGAGCGATTCCAGCTCATCCGACATCGCCCGGTAGTTCCGGTGCGAGAGGTGCGCGTCGAACGTCCTGAGATCCTGCATGAGCGCCTGATAGCGGCGGGCTTTGCCGGCCTGCCGCTGGAGCGATCCGATCTGGCGTTTGACCTCCTTGATGATGTCCTGCACGCGAACCAGGTTCACGTCCGTGTATTCCAGCTTGCGGAGGGCCTCTTTTTTCTGGGCCTTATACTTGGTGATCCCTGCGGCCTCCTCAAAGATGGCGCGGCGGTCCTCCGGGCGGCTGCTGAGGATCTGGTCGATCTTCCCCTGCTCCATGATCGAGTAGGCGCTGCGCCCAACTCCGGTATCCATAAAGAGCTGGTGGATATCCTTCAGCCGGCAGGAGGTTTTATTGAGGAAATACTCGCTCTTCCCGTCGCGATAGACCCGGCGAGTGATCCGGACCTCGTTCCATTCGACTCCGAGCTCCTTCTCGCACTCGGCAAACGTCATCGAGACCTCGGCCATGCCCAGCGCCGGCCGGCTGTCCGTGCCGCTGAAAATGACGTCCGCCATCTCCCCGCCGCGCAGCGCCTTCGCCGACTGCTCGCCAAGCACCCAGCGGATCGAGTCCAGCACGTTCGACTTCCCGCAGCCGTTCGGCCCGACAATCGCCGTCACCCCGCGGTGAAAATTTAAAACCGTCTTCGGCGCGAACGACTTAAAGCCGATAATTTCCAAGGATTGCAGATACATGAGGAGCTTCGATAGATTGCGAGGTAGGGATCGTAAGTTGCCGCCAATGGGAGGCAAGAGGAAATGTTCTTGAGCCTTGTCATCTCGGATGGGATAAACAGGATCGCGGCGGCGGTTGCGTGCCGGCGCTGCCCGCCTGAGCCGAAACCGCCGGAATGACGTTCTCGATCTCGCCTTCTAACCCATTCGCATGACTATACCTATGACTATCCCCATGCCGCTTCCCCGAATTGCCCGCTTTGAAAGCCTCGCCTACGGCATGTTTCTCCATTGGGGGCTCTATTCCCAGCTCGGAGCAGGCGAGTGGGTGATGATGAACCGGGGGATCCGCCCCAAAGACTACAACAAGCTGCAGAAGGGGTTCACCGCCGCAGATTTCGATGCGCGGGCGTGGGCGCGCCTGGCCAAGGCTGCCGGCATGCGCTACTTGACACTGACCACCCGCCATCACGAAGGCTTCTCCCTTTACGACACGCGCGGCCTGTCGACCTTCGATGCGCCTCACTCACCCGCAGGCCGCGACCTGGTCGCCGAATTCGTCGAAGCCTGCCGGGCCGAGGATCTCGTTCCGTTTTTCTACCATACAACCATCGACTGGCAGTGGTGGGAAAAGCTGGCCATGCCAGCGCCGGCAGACGGCGGGCCGGGGTTCGATAAATACCTCGACTACCTTCACGCATCGGTCGAAATCCTATGCACCCATTATGGGCCGATTGGTGGCCTGTGGTTCGACGGGAACTGGGCCCATCCGGAAGCCGATTGGAAAGAGGACCGCCTCTACAAGCTCATCCGCAAGCATCAGCCCGAGGCGCTGATCATCAATAACACCGGCCTGGATGCACGAGGGGTTCAAGGACATCCAGAACTTGACAGCACGACTTTCGAGCAGGGGTTGCCGACACGGCCGGACCGGCGCGGCTGGCCAAAGTATCTGGCGGGAGAAATGTGCCAGACCATGAACGCCCACTGGGGCGTCGGCGCGCGCGATTTCAATTACCTCTCGCCGGCCCAGATCATTGAAAACTTGTCCCTGACGCGCAAAGCGGGCGCCAACTACCTGCTCAACGTCGGTCCCACCGCGCAGGGCGGGATCCCCGAATACGAGGCCGCCGCATTGCGCCGCGCAGGCGAGTGGGTCGCTCTCTATGACAAAGTCCTGCGCGATGTCCGCCCGGTCGATGGGGTGCGCTGCTCAGGCCGCGATTTCCTTTTGAAAGCCGGCCGGAAATTCTACTACTTCGCCTTCAACCTGCCCATTTGCGGCAACGATCATGTGACCGTTGCCAGCGGCCAAGGGGGGGCGCGCGCGCTCAGCGGTTTGAAAAAGGCGATCCGCTCCGCGCGCTGGCTGGACAACGACGAGATTCTCGCATTCACACAGGACTCCCAAACCGGCCTCTTCGCTTTGGACTGCACCCCCTATCCCTACGGTACACAACTTGTCGTCCGCGTGGCAGAGCTGGATGCCAAATAATTTCCGAGGGTGGTCGCCCCGGCCGCGTCGCCGATAGCGGACGGGATCCAGTGCGGATATTCGACCGGGACGACAAAGCCTCCTGTTTTCCGAGAACGTGATGCGGGGAAGTATAGGCGGCAGAAGATTTTTGCCCTGCACCGCAGGTTTGGGGCAATCTTTCCAGTTTACTTGGCAGGGAGGATCGGATATCCATCATCTCCTGTCGCTCACGTGGCGGAATTGGCAGACGCGTACGGCTCAGGACCGTATGGGGCAACCCTTGGAGGTTCGATTCCTCTCGTGAGCACCACTTTTCCTTTGTGTCTTATCTGCTGCGCCAACAAGATCCAGAGTTCGTGCGCAGGACGTTTTCTGAGATTGCCGGGCGCTACGACTTCGCAAACCACCTGCTGAGCGGAGGCCTCGATTTTCTTTGGCGCGATCGCGTCGCCCGCCTGGCCGCAGCAGCCCGTCCGCAGCGGATCCTCGATCTGGCGACCGGCAGCGGGGATCTGGCGATCGCGCTGCAGAAGGCGTGCCCGTCATCTCTTGTCGTCGGGGCAGACTTCTGCCTGCCCATGCTCGAGGTGGCACGGCGCAAGAATGTGCCGGATCTCGTTCTGGCTGATGCCCTCGCGCTGCCCTTTGCCGAGGGGACGTTCGATGCCGTGACCGTGGCCTTCGGGCTCAGAAACATGGCTTCTTGGGAGATGGCGCTTCGCGAGATGGCCCGCGTCCTCCGTCCGGGCGGCCTGCTGGCAGTCCTCGATTTCTCCATGCCATCATGCGGGCCGGTTCGAGCGGCCTACCGGCTCTACCTCCACCACCTGCTGCCGATGGTCGCCGGGCGGACCACCGGACGGCCGGACGCCTACAAATACCTCGGCGAGTCGATCGAAAGATTTCCGTGCGGCTCCGAGATGGCCTCGCTGATCAGCTCGTGCGGATTTGCCGCCGGGCGCCCGCGCCCGATGTGCCTGGGAGTCGTGACGCTCTATGCGGCGGTCAAGGAGCCCCACTTTACTTCCCGATCCGCACCGCGCGAGTCTTGTCGAGCTTGAGGACCCCGGGCTCGCCATCCGGCAGCACCGCCTTCGCATCGGAAACCTTCTCGCCGCGCCACTGGATGCTGCCGCCCTCGATGAGGCGGCGGGCATCGGAGCGCGTGCGCGCCGCCTGGAAGCACTGCGCGTAGGCCTCGACGACAAGGCTCACAAAATCGCGGGCCGGGCCGGGTAAAAAAATCGGCAGCTCGGCGGAGTCGAGATCGCGCGCGCTGAACCGCCGGTTGAATTCCTCGAGCGCATGCGCGGCCGCCGCCTCGTCGTGGAACCTCGCGGTCATCCGTCCGGCGAGCGACTTCTTCGCCTCCATCGGGTGCGCCCCCTCAGGCATCGGCTCGCCGAGAAGGATTTCGTAATACCGCGCCATCAGCTCGTCGCTGATGCTCATGAGCTTCCCGAACATGTCGGCGGGCGGCTCGTTAAGCGCGATATAATTGCCCAGGCTCTTGCTCATTTTTTGGTGTCCGTCGAGCCCCTCGAGGATCGGCATCGTCATCGCCACCTGCTGCGGCTGGCCCTCCTCCCGCTGGAGGTCGCGTCCGACCATGATGTTGAAAAGCTGGTCGGTGCCGCCAAGCTCGACGTCCGCCTGGATCATCACCGAGTCCCAACCCTGCATGATCGGATACTGGATTTCGTGCGCGCGGATCGGCAGGCCTTTGTCGAGGCGATCGCGAAAATCCTCGCGCACCAGCATCTGCTGGAGGGTCACCCGGCTGTTGAGCTTGATGACCTCCTCAAAGCTCATCGCCTGGAACCACTCGCCGTTGAAAACAACCCGCGCACGCTCTCGGCGGAGGATTTTGAACGCCTGCTCCTGGTAGCTCTTGGCATTTGAGAGCACCTGGTCGTGAGTCAGCTGCGGCCGCGTCACCGAGCGGCCGCTCGGGTCCCCGATCATCGCCGTAAAATCTCCGATGATCAAAATCGCCTCATGCCCGGCATCCTGGAACTCCCGGAGCTTCGAGAGCACAACGCCGTGGCCGAGATGGATGTCCGGAGCCGTCGGATCCACTCCCAGCTTCACTCTGAGGGGGCGGCCCAGAGCAAGCTTCGCCTCCAGTTCGGCCAGGCTGTGGATTTTCGCGCAACCCCGGGTGAGAGCAGAAAGTGTGGACATCGGATCAACGGGGTTTGTTCAACAATTCCCGCACTTCGTCAATCGTCATTTTCCCGTTGATTTTCTCCGTCATCTGGCTGACCGCCCCTTGGGCTCCTGCCTGCGGGATAAATGTGCGCACCGGCACCTCCGATGATCCGAGATTCGCCCCCTTCGCCGCATCAGAATACCCGGCCGCCTCAGCTTTCTTCACCGGCACCGCCCGGCCCGCGTTCATGAGCGCCGATTTGGACGATGTCGAGGCCGCCCTCACATCATAAACCTTTCCTCCAAACCACGGGTTCTGGATCCCCAAAAACGACCGGCTGAACGGGTAGGCCCGGATGGAAGCATCCCGCACGCCCGAGAAGCCGCCTTTCGTCTCGCCCGCCGCCCGCAGCATCACCGAGCTCGTTTTCCCAAACGTCTTCCCCTGAAGCGGATTTGTCTTCTGCATGTCAGGCTTCAAAATGCGATCCATCAGCTTCTGCTCCTGCTTCTGGGCATAGCAAGATCCGACAAAAGCCAGAATCATCAAACTTGTAACCAGATGCCTCATCCTGAGCAGATCCTAGCTGGAAATCCTCATGCCGGCGAGGGATTATCCAGCGATTTTCAGCTGGCGAGCTTCCCGCAGAAAAAAGCAGCCCCAAAAAGCGGTTGCATTTTCCTGCAAACCGGGCGAGTCTCCACGTCCAATAAATTTTATGAGTCTGCATCCCAGTTTAAAAGGAAAAGGCGCGATCCAAGCAAAGCGCAGCGTATTGAAGCGGTTTGAGCGTGTGGACCTTCTGAAAAAGCGCGGCCAATTTCGAGACGGCCAGCGGGTTCTCGGGCTTCCGAAGACGAAGCCAGAGGCTTGATCGTCCCGGCTGAGGCCCTGCCCGCCCGCCCGATGCGGCTGAATCGTTTTCTTGCCGCCGCCGGCCTCGGATCCCGTCGTGGCTGCGATGAGCTGATCGCGTCGGGCGCGGTGGCCGTCAACGGCAGCCGCGTGGAGAAGCTCGCGACGCAGGTCGGCCCGGACGATGATGTCCGCGTGCACGGCCGCGTGATCCGCGCGGCCCGGCAGGCCTACCTCCTCCTGAACAAGCCGCGCGGGTATCTCGTCACCCGCTCGGACGAGCTCGGACGCCGCACGATCTACGACATCCTCCCCCCGGAGTTTTCGACGCTCTCCCACGTCGGCCGCCTCGACAAGGAGAGCGAGGGGCTTCTTCTCCTCACGAACGACGGGGACCTCGCCCAGAGCCTGACCCATCCCTCGCACGAGATCGAAAAAGAATACGAGGTCACCCTCGACAAGGCGTTTGATCCGGCCCACACGCCAAAGCTTATCAAGGGGATTTTTATCGAGGGCGGGCGCGGGCGCTTCGAGCGCGTCCACATCCTGGCTCCCGACCGCGTGAAGGTCGTCCTGCGCCAAGGCCTCAAGCGCCAGATCCGGCTGATGCTCTATTCCCTGGGCTACGAGGTCGAACGCCTCAAGCGCACAAGGATCGGTAGCATCACCGATGCCCGGATCCCCTCCGGCTCGTTCCGCCACCTCTCCCCGGGAGAGGTCGAGTTCCTCAAGCGCGCCAGCCGGGCGCGGGCAAAGCCCGCAAAATCCCGCGCGCCAGCACGCAAGCCGATGAGAAAAGCTCCCGCGCGCCGGCCTCGCACGTAGGCAGATCCGGCTCAGTGCGAGCGGATCACGGGCAGGATGTTTTTTGTGTTTTTTGTGAGCGGCCCGATGTTCCACAGAAGGAATCCGCCACGCCCGCGCGGGGCGATGGATTTTTCCAGTTCGAGCTGGGTGGCGATTTCCGAGGCCGGCCACCCGTGCGAGGACAGGCGGTCCACGGCGAGGCCGGGCCAGATCGGGACACCGCGCGGGTTGGCTTGCGGGCTACGCCACCAGCGGAGGAGCGAGGAGAAGCTTTGCGGGCCGCCTTCCGCCCAGTAGAGCTGCGGCGCAAGGTAGTCGATCCACCCTTCGCTCATCCATTTGAGCGGGTCGGAGTAGAGCTCGTGGTATTGGTCCACTCCGGCCCGGACATCGGGCGGAGAGCCTTTCGTGTAGATGCCGAACGGGCTGACGCCGAAGATCACGCCGGGCTTTGTCGCGCGGACGACCTCGCCGATCGCGCGGATCAGCAGGTGCGCGTTGTTCCGCCGCCAGTCTGCCCGGCCAAGCGACCCGCCGCCCGCGCGGTAGGCCGCATAAGTTTTTTCATCAGGGAACGGGTAAGCTCCGCCTCCGGACGGCGGGTACGGGTAAAAATAGTCGTCGAGATGGATCCCTGCGAGATCGTACCTGGAGACAAGGTCGCGCACGACCGCGACGATCTGGCGCTGGACCTGCGGAGCTCCGGGATCCATCCAGAGGACGCTGCCGATGCGGTAGGCGAACTGGGGAAACTTATTGCTGATATGGTTTTCCGAGCGGGGCTGCTTGGCGTCCGCAGCCGCGCGGTATGGATTGAGCCAGGCGTGGACCGAGATGCCTCGCTTCCTGGCCTCGGCGATGAAAAACGCGAGCGGGTCGTACCCGGGCGACCGCCCCTGCGTGCCGGTCAGATACCGGCTCCATGGCTCGATCTGCGAAGGGTAGAGGGCATCGCTTTCCGGGCGGACCTGCAGGAGCACCGCGTTGAGCCCAGCGGATTTGGCTGCGTCGAGAATCTGGATCCCCTGCGCTCTTTGTGTTTCGGCGGAGAGGCCGGGCTTCGAGGGGAAATTGATGTTGTAAACAGACGCGATCCAAGCCGCTCGGAATTCCGCGCGGACGGGGGATGCCAGGACGAGGGCGGAGGAGATCAGAAGAAGGTAAAGCTTTTTCATAGTGCCACTAAAATGCCAGGCCGAAATGGCCCAAACATCTCTCTATCCCAAAGGGCAGGATGGCAACGAGAAGAAAAGTGAGCCGCCGCATCCGAGGCGGCATTGAACCCTGCGCTGCTGCTCGGGCCGTTCGTTATCGGGGAGTGTATTCTTGCGGAAATCACGCCTGCTTTGGAACCTGCGGAGTTGGGCCAGTTCATTGCCGATTGGAGGGATGTCGCCCACCGGCATCCGCTCTGCCACAGCAAGGGCATCGAGGGCCTGATTTTTCCGGGCTAGGGCAAAACCCTTAGGTGGACCGCCCCACCCATTATAGGGGATATGGAATGTTGCGGCGGGATTTGCCGGGGCCACCATGCCCTCATGCAAGCAAGCTGTTTCCTAGCGAAAACACCCCCCGGCTCCGGGCCATGGGTCCAGGCTCGCTCCGATGCCGGCTCCTGCAGCCTGGATCCCACGACGATTCACTGATCACCCCACATGAAAACCCAACTCCCTGAGCTCCCCACCATGAACGACGGATCCTCCGCCGGCCTCGCGGGAAAATACCTGACATTTTTCCTCGGCGGCGAGACCTACGGGATCCCGGTGCTCAAGGTCCGCGAGATCATCAGCA
>JBAXXX010000063.1:0-21540 GCA_037127695.1 Verrucomicrobiia bacterium
TGCCACTGCCGATTACGATAAAATCAAATTCTCTCATGGCAGCGGCGGCAGCGGGATGTTGTCAATGAGACGTGCGCCGCCAAAAAAAACTGCGGCGGCGAGGCGTCCGGGAAGCTTTCGGGTTTTGAGCGGTTGGAGCGATTCCGCATCCACCGCCTCGACGTAGTCCACTCGGGCGTGCGGGATTTGCGAGAGGAGGTATTTCGCGTGAGCGGCAATCCCTGCGGGGGATTTTTTCAAAGCGGCAGCCTGCAGGGAGGCATGCAGGAGGGGGGCCTGCGCGCGCTCGCTCGCAGTCAGGAAGGCATTCCGCGAGCTGGCAGCCAGCCCGTCGGGATCGCGGACCGTGGGGTGCCCACGCACATCGACCGGGAAATTCAGGTCGCGAACCATCCGGCGGATGATGGCGAGCTGCTGCCAGTCTTTTTCCCCGAAGATGGCATGGGTCGGCTGGACGAGGAGGAAAAGCTTGGCGACGACCGTGCAGACCCCGCAGAAATGCCCGGGCCGCGAGCGCCCGCAGAGCGAGAAGGAGAGGAGGGATTCCTCGACGGACACCGAGCGGTCAGAGAAATACATTTCATCCGCCGAGGGCATGAAAACCGCATCCGCCCCAGACGCCCGGCAGACGGCTGCGTCCTGGCGCCAAGGTCTCGGATAGGAGGAAAAATCCTCCTTCGGACCGAACTGGGTCGGGTTGACGAACACGGAAACAACGACGGAGCCCTTGCGCCCGGCCAATGTGCGGGCCGAGCGGATGAGCGCCGCATGCCCGTGGTGGAGCGCCCCCATCGTCGGCACAAAGACCACCCGGCCGGAACGGCTTTTTCGCCAAGAGCGAAAGGAGGCAAGCGATTTGACGACATTCATCTCAATGCGCACCGATTGGTTGAAATGGCATTTCTGGGGGGATCGGAAGGCTCGCTCGTTTGGAAGCGGCTTATATTAGCGCGTCTCAGCGGGCAGGGGATGCGGCCGGGGAAGCTCCTGCCGCGGCTGATGGCACCTCGGGCTGCGCGGCGGCCGGGGCTCCTGAAGCCGCCGGCGAGGCCTGGGGGACCGGAGCGTTGAGCAGGCTTTCCTGGATCGCCGTCTTCCCTCCAGCGCTTCGCGCAGTGATGATCGAAAGCAGGAGGGTGATCGCAAAAAATGCCGCAGCCAGCCAGGAGGTGAACTTTGCCAGAACGTTTGTGGTCTGCGCCCCAAACATGTTTTCCGTCATCCCCCCGCCGAAGGCTGCCCCAAGCCCCTCGCTTCGAGGGCGCTGCATCAGGACAACCAAAACGATCAGAATGCAAATCACGACGTGCAGTGAAATGAGGAGCGGCAGGACGATAAACATGGAAAAAAACACTAACTCTGGAAGCTGCCTTGTAAAGACGGGATCAAAGAATTTTTAGGATGACGAAAACCAGGGCGATCGTTAGCAGGACGGCGAGGGGAAGGAGGACGTATGTGACGATCCGGTAGTTGCCCTTGCGGCGGCTTGTAAAAAAAACGAGGAGCCGGGCCTTGACCCCGCGGTTTCGGTCCTCGGGGGGAACCCGGTTGCCCGGCCCGCGATCTGCTGCTGGCTTCAGCGGGAGATTGAGAGGCTTTTTTTTTCCTTTTTTAAACGGCTTCCCCGAGCGCTGCTTGAAGGGGATTTTGGGTTTGTTCGGGCGGTTCCCGCCGCCCATGCGTACGTGATCAGTGGAGGCGGGCGGCTGGGGTTCGCCTTTCCCGGCCGGGGCCACATTTGCCTTGCGGGGGGCAATGCGGATCTTGGCTGCGCTCGCCGGCGCGGCAGCGTCCGCAGCCGCAGCTCCTTCGTGCGGGGATTTCATTTCAGGCGAGAATCTTCGCCATCCCACTGGAAAAGGCGAGCCCATTTGTGCGGTTGCCGGAGCAGTTTCCTCGCATCTTGCGGGGGATCAGGAATAATACTTTTTCTGGGATGTGACTGCGTGGCGGCATCGCTTTCCGCTGAAAATGGGTCCGCAGGCCTCGAGAATATTGCCTTTGGTGTTTGCGTGAGGCGCCATTTTTGCTTTGGCTCATCGGCCACCGATTGCTAGAAAGAACCCTGATCCCATGCCCGCTTTTTTCAGCCTGTGAGCGCCGATTTTCCACCATCCCAGCCAGGGGGCGCGCACCCTGCTGGGCTTCCGGGCACAAATCGGGAGAGGTTTCTTGCCGCATGCCGGTGCGAGCCGGTCGATCGCCCGCCGGTGTGGCTGATGCGCCAGGCCGGCCGCGCGCTGCCGGAATACCGGGCGCTGAAGGAAAAGCACACGTTCGTCGAGCTTGTCAGGACGCCGGAGCTTGCGGCGGAAGTCACGCTGCAGCCGATCCGGCGCTTCGGCTTCGACGCGGCCGTCCTTTTCAGCGACATCCTCGTCGTGCCGGAGGCGATGGGGCAGCCGTATTATTTCCGGGAAAATGGCGGCGGCATCGAGATGGAGTTTGCGCTGAATTCGGCGGAGGACATCCGGCGGCTGGATCACCGGGGAGCCGTCGAGCGGCTGCGCTACGTCGAGGAGGCGTTCGCCCTGATCAGGCCGGCGCTTGGCGGCCGTACCGCGCTGCTCGGCTTTGTGGGCTCGCCGTGGACGCTCGCGCGCTACATGATCGAAGGGTCCAGCTTCGGAAAATCCGACCGGGCGAAGGAGCTGTTTTATTCCGAGCCGCGCCTGTTTGCCGAGCTGATGGAAAAAATCTCTGCGGTGGTGGCGGACTTTTTGAAGATGCAGATCGCCGCTGGCGCCGAGGCCGTGCAGATATTTGACAGCAACGGCGACCTCCTCGCCGACAACGCCTTCGAGGCCGCCTCGGGGCGCTGGATCCGGGAGATCATCGCGGAGCTGGATGGAAAAGTGCCGGTCATTCTTTTTTCAAAGGGCGTGCTGGGGCGGCTGGAGCCGCTCGTCTCGACGGGCGCGAACGTGCTGAGCGTGGACTGGACGCAGCCGATGGCGGAGATCCGCAGGCTGCTGCCAGAGTCTGTCGGGGTGCAGGGCAACCTCGATCCCTTCCTGCTCACCACCTCGCCGGAGCTCGTCGCCGCGGAGACCCGGCGGATCCTGCGCGACATGGACGGGCTCACCGGCCACGTCTTCAACCTCGGCCACGGCGTGACGCCTGCCGCGAAGCTCGAATGCATCCAGGCGCTCGTGGACGCAGTGCGGAGTTCCAAATGAAGAGTTTGAAAACCACGGAGAACACGGAGGGCAGGGAGGATTTTTCCAAAAAAAAGTCTCGCAAGCCTGATCTCTGCCGCCTGTCTTTTTTTCTTCTCTCCGTCCCCTCCGTGCCCTCCGTGGTTAATCTCCCCCCACCATGAGCACGCTGCACGTCGACCTCGACCTGGTTAAAAAATACAATACTGCGGGGCCGCGGTATACGAGCTACCCGCCGGCGACGAGGTTCACCGGGGACGTCTCGTGGGACGAGCTCTCGGCGCGGATCGCTGAGAACAACGCTTCCGCCCGCGACCTTTCGGTTTATTTTCACATTCCGTTCTGCGAATCCCTGTGCTGGTTCTGCGGCTGCACCGCGGTCATTACGCCCAACCATGACAGGGGGGCAGAATACATCGCCTGCCTCGGGCGTGAGGTCGCCCGGGCGGCTTCGCAGCTGAATTCCGGGCGCAAGGTCGTACAGCTCCACTTCGGCGGCGGGTCGCCGACATTTTTGCGGCCGGACGAAATCCGGAGGCTTGGAGACACGATCCGGAAACATTTCACGTTTTCTCCGGCGATCGAGGCGAGCGTGGAGGTTGATCCGCGGCGGCTCACGCGCGACCACCTGGTCGCGCTGCGCGAGATCGGCTTCCGCCGGGCCTCGATGGGCGTGCAGGATTTCGATCCGAAAGTGCAGGCGGCGGTCCACCGGATCCAGCCGCGCGAGATGACGAGGCAGGCGATGGACTGGATGCGCGAGCTCGGCTTCGGCTCGATCAACCTCGACCTGATCTACGGGCTGCCGCACCAGACGCCGGAATCGTTCGACGAAACCCTGAACACGGTTCTCGACATGAATCCCGACCGGATCGCCATGTTCAGCTACGCGCATGTGCCGTGGATTAAGCCGGCCCAAAAAATTCTTGAGCAAAAGCTTCTGCCCCCGCCGGAAACCAAGCTGCAGGTGCTCAAGCTGGCGATAGAAAAGCTGACCGCCAGCGGTCGGTATGTCTACATCGGCATGGACCATTTTGCGCGGCCGGACGACGAGCTGGCGGTCGCGCAGCGGAACAAGCAGCTCCAGAGGAATTTCCAGGGCTACAGCACGCGCTCGGGATCGGACATCTACGCGTTCGGGATGTCGAGCATCTCGCAGATCCCCGACGCCTACTGGCAGAACGAAAAGGAGCTGCCGAGATACCAGGAGGCGGTGGATGCCGGGCGCCTGCCGTGGCACCGCGCGTATCTCGTGACCGGCGAGGACAAGATCCGCCGGGAAACCATCATGCGCATGATGTGCGACCTGTCGCTCGATTTCGCCGCGATGTCGCAAACCCTTGGGATCGACTTCGCGGGCCATTTTGCTCCGGAGCTTGCCGCGCTCGAGCCGTTCGAGGCTGACGGCCTGGTCGAGCGCACGCCGTCGGGCTTCAACGTCACCGACATCGGGCGCCTCTTCATCCGCAACATTGCGATGTGCTTCGACAGCACGCTCGCCCCGGCAGGCGAGCGCAGGCATTCGAGGACCGTTTGAGTGGCCTATGAAATCCGTCGCGATTATCGGGGCTGGCATCACCGGGCTGACAGCGGCATTTTACCTCAAGCGCGCAGGGGTTCCCGTCACCGTCTTTGAGGCGGGCAGCCGCGTCGGCGGCGCAATCCAATCTCACCGGCAGGGCGGCTACCTCGCGGAGTTCGGGCCGAACACGATCCTCGAGACGTCGCCGAAAATTGCCCGGCTCATCCGCGATGCGGGGCTGGAATCCCGGCGCCTCGAGCCCGATCCGAAATCGAAGGCCCGGTATGTCGTCCGCGACAAGCGCCCGGTCGCCATGCCCGGGTCGCCGCTGGGGTTTCTGACGACAAAGCTGTTCACGCTGCAGGCCAAGCTGGCGGTGCTGCGCGAGCCGTTCGTGCCGCCGCGGCGTGATGGCGTGGAGGAGAGCATCGCGGGGTTTGTCGTGCGGCGGCTCGGCCGGGAGTTCCTCGACCACGCGATCGACGCGATGGTGGCGGGCGTCTATGCGGGCGATCCCAGCAGCCTGTCCGTCCAGCAGGCATTTCCCAAGCTCGCCGCCCTCGAGGCCAGGTATGGATCGCTCATCAAAGGCCAGATCCTCGGCGCCAGCGAGCGAAGGAAATCCGGAGAAATCGCCAAGGATCGCGCGCCAAAATTCTCTTTTGACGAGGGGCTTCAGGTGCTTCCGGACACGCTGGGCGAGCGTCTCGGCGACGCGGTCCAGCTCGATGCCGCTGTCATCAGGCTCACGCGGGCCGCCCTCGGCTGGACGGTTGACCTCCGCGCGAAGGACGGCCCTTTGCGCTCCGAGCACAGCGCGGTGATTTATGCGGGGACGGCATTCGAGCTTGCCAGGCTGCAGGTCGGGCTGGAAGCGCCCCAGAACATGGCCGGGGCCCTCGACCTGGCACCTTTCTCTGAAATCCGCCATCCGCCGGTGGCGAGCGTGGTGCTGGGCTTCCGGCGCGAGGACGTCGCGCACCCGTGCGAGGGGTTTGGGGCGCTGATCCCGAAGGTCGAAGGGTTCAAGATCCTCGGCACGATCTTTTCATCGTCGCTGTTTCCCAACCGCGCCCCGGCCGGACACCTGACCCTCACCAGCTACATCGGGGGCGAGCGGTATCCCGAGCTGGCCTCTTTGCCGCCAGAGCAGCTTTGCGAGGTGGTGCAGGAAGATTTGCGCGCGCTTCTCGGAGCGACCGGCAGCCCGACATTCCGGCACTGCGCATTCTATCCCCAAGCCATCCCGCAATACAACGTCGGCTACGGCCGCCACCGCGCGGCGCTGGCCAAGATGGAAGCGAATGCCCCGGGCCTCTTTTTTTCCGGGCATTATCGGGATGGCATTTCGCTGGGCGACTCGATCGTTTCCGGATGCAACATCGCGGAGCGGGTTGAAAAATCCCTGGCTTCCGACCAGTCTTCTGCCCCATGCCCACACTAAACTGGATCGGAAAAGAAGCGGTCGTGAAGCATCATTTGCAGGTGCCGTTTCGCCTGCTCAAGGATGTGCCCGACCTCGCGTGCGGTCCGCCCGATGCGAATGTGGAAGATGAGTGGATGGAATGGAGCCTCACACGGAGAACTCGGAGGCCACGGAGGATATGAAGTTGAATGAGACCAGTGGGATCATCGTGGACTGCGCCCTTTCGGTGCATCGGGATCTCGGCCCGGGGTTACTTGAATCCGTTTACGAGATCATTCTTGCCGATATCCTGACCGGGAGGGGATTAACGGTTGTGCGCCAGCGTCCAATCCCGATCCATTTTGGCAACAAGTCGTTCGATGAAGGATTTCGCGCAGACCTGATCGTGAACGGCGCAATCATCGTCGAAATCAAATCCGTTGAACAACTCGCCCGTGTGCATAAGAAACAACTTTTGACTTATCTCAAACTCAGCGGTTTGTCTTTGGGGTTGCTCATCAATTTCGGAGGCGAATTTCTCAAGGGCAACATCGAGCGAATTGTCGTTGGCGAAGTGCCGGACCTTAAGAATTTCTCCGTGCTCTCAGCGTCCTGTGTGTGAACCTCCCATGATCTCGCCGAAGGAATACCAAAACCGGGTGCTCGGGTCGCTGCGGGATTTTCTGCACGCCTGCGGCAACGGCGAGTCGCCCGCACAGGCATTCCATGCGGTCGCCTCCTCCAATGGCGGCCCATACTTTGAGTATCAGCCGGTCCATGCCGCGAGCCCTTCTCCAGAAATGCCCTACGTCTGCCTGCGTGTGCCGACGGATGGCGATTTCGGAGTCATCGGGAAAACATGTCTTTCGGGAATGAGGGAATGAGCTTCCAGAGCAAATCCGGAGTCCTGCTGATCAACCTTGGCTCGCCGGATTCCACGGCGGTCCCCGACGTGCGGCGGTACCTGGGAGAATTCCTCATGGATCCGCGCGTGCTCGATGTGCCGTGGCCGGTCCGCTGGTGCATGGTGAACCTCGCGATCCTGCCGGGGCGGCCGGCGAAATCGGCCGAGGCGTATCAAAAGATCTGGACGCTGGATGGCTCGCCGCTCGTCGCGACCAGCCGGAACGTGCAGCGCGAATTGCAGCGCCGGGTTGGCGGGAGCCTTGCTGTCGAGCTTGCGATGCGCTACCAGAACCCCGGCATCGAGCCTGCCATCATGCGCCTGCGCGGGCAAGGAGTCACGGACCTGCTCGTCTTCCCTCTGTTTCCGCATTTTGCGATGTCGAGCTTTGAGACGACGGCCGTCCGAGCGCAGGAGGCCGCCGCGCGGCTGGCACCGGAGATGCGACTGAAAGTGGTGGATCCGTATTTCAGCGACCCCGGCTACATCGCGGCGCTTGTGGCCAGCGCGCAGGAATTTCTCGCCGCGGGCTTCGACCACCTGCTCTTCAGCTTCCACGGATTGCCCGAGCGGCACCTGCGCAAGGCCGACGCGACCGGCAGGCATTGCCTGGCTTCGCCGGGCTGCTGCGAAACCTCGAGCCCGGCCCGCGGCACCTGCTACCGCGCACAATGCCTCGCCACCGCCCGCGCGTTCGTCGAGGCCGCCGGCATCCCGGCCAACAAGTCCTCGGTCTCCTTCCAATCCCGGCTCGGGCGCGATCCCTGGCTGAAACCCTACACCGATTTCGAGCTCCCCCGCCTCGCCGGATCCGGCGTGAAAAAGCTGCTTGTGATCTGCCCGGCGTTCGTCTCGGACTGCCTCGAAACCCTCGAGGAAATCGCCATGCGCGGACGGGAGATCTTCCTGGCTGCCGGCGGGCGCGAACTCGCGCTCATCCCGTGCCTGAACGAGCACCCGCGCTGGCTCGATGCCTTGGAGAAGCTCGTGCGGGCAGGGCTGTCGGGAGGTTGCAGCTCGGCACCCGGCTGATTTGCAGAACATCCCTTCATCCTTCGGCCGCATTCTTTATGACAAATCTTTTCTTCAGCAGACGGTTTCTTCCGCTTTTCCTGGTCCAGTTCCTCGGGGCCTTCAATGACAATGTGTTCAAAAACGCATTCATCATGTTGGTGACCTACAAAACCGCCCATGAGATGGGGTGGAATATCTCATCGGCGGTGAACCTCATCATGGTGCTCCTGATCTTCCCGGCTATTTTCTTCTCGGCCTTGGCTGGGCAGATTGCGGACCGCTTTGAAAAGGCCAGCCTCGTGCGGTGGACGAAGATTGCGGAGATCGCGATCATGGGGCTCGCGGCCTGGGGATTTGTCGCCCAGCTGCCTTACCTGCTTTTTGGCGTGGTTTTTCTCACCGGAATCCAGATCGCTTTTTTTGGGCCGCTCAAATACAGCATCCTGCCCGCGCACCTGAAAGAAAAGGAGCTGCTCAGCGGTTCTGCCATTTTCGAGGCGGCCACATTTGTTGCTATCCTCATCGGAACCGGGGTGGGAGGAATGGCACTTGTCAGCGGCACGGCAGGCATCGCATTGGCAGATTGGCTCCCCTGGGCTTTGTGCGCCATGGCCGTGGTCGGCTGGCTGGCGAGCTGCGCCATCCCCCAAGCTCCCAGCACGGGCACGCCGTTCCAAATCTCCTGGAATCTCTTCGCCGCATCCCAAGCGATCCTGATGAGCGCCTATCCGCAGACCGGAATCTGGCGATCCATGCTCGGCATTTCCTGGTTCTGGACCGTCGGAACCATCTGGCTCGCCTTCATTCCCCCTTACGTGGCCGAGCAGCTCCATGCGGACAAGACGATCGCCAATCTCTTTTTTGCCCTGTTCAGCCTGGGCATCGGATTCGGAGCGCTGCTTTGCCAGAGGCTGCTCAAGGGCGAGATCAGCGCGAAGTATGTCCCTCTCGCCGGTTTGGGAATCTCGTTTTTCACCCTGCTCTTTGTGGGGCTGCATTCCCTCCCGGCTCCTGCCGCGGCTTTTGTCGTGATGTCGCCGGGCGGGCTGATGGTGTGCGCCTGCCTCTTGGGCGTCGCGATCTGCAGCGGGCTTTTTAGCGTCCCGCTTTACACCATCCTACAGGCTTGGTCGGAAGCCTCGCACTGCTCGCGAAATATCGCCGCCAACAACATCCTGAACTCGCTGTTCATGGTCGCTGGGAACGGTATGGGGTTTGCCCTTGGGGCCATGGGCTGCAGCGGATACGTCATTCTGACAATTGTCGCCGTCCTCAATATTGCGGTCTCCTTGTATATCATCCGCATCATTCCTGAATCCGTGCTGCACACGTTTTTGCGGTGGATTTTGCAGGCGCTGTTCCGCGTGAAAGTGCGGGGGCTCGAGAACTATCAGGCGGGCGGGGAGCGCAAGATGATCATTGCCAACCATGTCTCGTATCTCGACGCGGTCGTGCTGGCGGCATTTCTGCCGGAAGTCCCCACGTTTGCGATCAATACGGAGATCGCAAAAAAGTGGTGGGTCCGTCCGATCCTCCTGTTTGTGCGGGTGTATGCCGTGGACGCCAACAATCCCATGGCCATCAAATCCCTGACCAAGCTGGTGCGCACCGGGGTGCCCGTCGTCATTTTTCCCGAGGGGCGCCTGACCGTCACCGGGGGGCTGATGAAAATCTACCAGGGGCCTGGGCTGATGGCCGTGCGCGGTGAGGCGGATATCATCCCGGTGCAGCTGGACGGCGTGCAGCACAGCTATTTTTCTTATCTCGGCAACAAGGTCAAGCGACGGTTATTCCCTCGCATTTCGATGACGATACTGCCACCTGTGCGGCTTTCCCCTCCCGAGGGCAACGCTCGCGCGGCCCGGGCGGCCGTGGTGGCCCGGATTTACAATATCATGAGCGAGATGGCGTTCGCCACCGCCCCAACAAGCCAATTCCTGTTTGAGGCCCTCCTGCAAGCCCGCCACGAGCATGGCGGCTCCTACCCGGTGATGGATGACCCCGGCTTTGCTCCACTCAGCTATCGGAAGCTGATTGCACGGTCCCTGGCGGTTGCTCCCCGTTTGGTCGCGGGCTCCCGGTTTGGGGAAGCCGTGGGGATCATGCTCCCCAATAGCAAGGCGGCAGTGGTCGCTCTATTCGGCGTTCAGGCGGCCTGCCGGGTCTCCGCGCTCCTGAACTTTTCCCTCGGCATCAAAAACATGTTGAGCACGTGCGCGACATCGCAGGTGCGATTCGTTTGGACCTCCGAACGGTTCGTGCGTGAGGCCAAGCTCCAAAAGCTTGTGGAGGCGATGATCGAAGCCGGGATCGAAATCCGATACTTGGAATCCCTTAAGTCTCAACGTTCGGTTGGCGATGCCATCCGTTTGCTCGCGGGCACCTGGTTTCCCGGCCTGCTCTGGGGCTTGACGCGCGGCGCCCGGCTGAAAGAGCTCGGACTTCCGCATCAGGAAGCCGCCCACGTGCCTGCCCTGATTCTTTTTACTTCCGGATCCAGCGGCACCCCCAAGGCCGTGGTTTTGTCACACAAAAATCTCCTTTCCAATGTGAGGCAGCTCCTTTCTCAAATCGATCTACACCGTCAGGACCGGGTTTTCAACTGCCTGCCGATGTTCCATTCTTTTGGGCTGACCGGCGGCACGCTCACCCCGTTGCTGGGGGGAGTCCAAGTGTTCATGTATCCTTCCCCCCTCCACTACCGGATCATTCCCGAACTCGTTTACCAGACGAACTCGACGATCCTCTTTGGCACGAACACGTTTCTCAGCGGGTATTCAAAAAAAGCACATCCTTATGATTTTCATTCCGTGCGATACATCTTCGCGGGGGCGGAGAAGGTCAAGGAGGGCACGAAGAAGACATGGTCGGAGGTTTTTGGCGTCCGCCTATTGGAAGGCTACGGGAGCACGGAATGCGCGCCGGGGATCAGCATCAATTCCCCGATGTTTAACCAATCGGAAACGGTTGGCAGGTTTCTGCCCGGCATCCGGCATCGGCTGGAGCCGGTGCCCGGCATCGACCGGGGTGGCCGCCTGTGGGTGCAGGGGCCCAATGTCATGCTCGGCTACTACCTGCCCGAGCGCCCGGGAATGCTGGTTCCCCCATCCGATGGCTGGTATGATACCGGAGATATTGTCGAAACCACGCCCGAGGGCTTTATCAAGATCCTGGGTCGGGCCAAGCGGTTTGCCAAGGTCGCCGGCGAGATGGTTTCGCTGACCGCCGTGGAGGATCTGGCCTCGGCTGCCTGGCCAGGATTCCTTCATGCCGCCGTCTCCGTTCCGCACGCGCAACGGGGGGAGGAAGTGCTGCTGATCACTGAGAAGCCCGGGCCAAGCCGGAAGGACCTGCTGACCTACGCTTCGAGCCATGGGATCCCTGAGCTCTTCGTTCCGCGCACCCTGATCGAAAGGACCATCCCGATGCTCGGAAGCGGGAAGCCCGACTATGCCACCCTTCAGAGCCAATTCGAAATCCATGAATGAAAAAAATGAGGCCGGCTCCGTGGCGACGACGTTCCTTCTGGAGGGTTTTTGGGGAGGCCATTCCCGCTGGGAAGTTTTGAGGCGGAGGGTCGAAGCAATAGCCGGGCCATGTCGAATCTGGCGCTATGATACATCCGGGCGCACCTCCCTGGAAAGTGTGGGCGCTGCCCTGCGAGACGAGCTGGAGCATTGCGCCACGTCCGTGAACCTCATCGGGTATAGCATGGGGGGGATCGTTGTCCGCGAGGCGGTCCGAACGCTCACGCGACCGATCCGGAGGGCTGTGTTTCTCCACTCGCCACATCGAGGATCTTACCTTTCCCACATTTTTCCCGGGCTGCCGGCCTGCCGGGAAATGTGTCCCGGAAGCCCCTTCCTCTCGCGCCTGAACGAAGCCGCCTGGGCGATCCCCACGCTGGCCACCTGGTGTGCGTGGGATGCCATTGTCATTCCCGGGCATTCCGCAAGGTGGAGGCATGCCACGGCCATTGTTCAAAGCCATGTTCCGGCACATGCCTGGCCTGTATTTTCGCCAGGCATCCACAAAAGAGTCGCCGCCTTTCTCGAATAGCTCCTTTCTGAACCTGAAAGACGACATCGGACACAATGAGAAATCGGCACCGCTTCCCTAAATCGCTGGCCCAGGCTTCCGCGTATGACGTCCCACGATATCTTTCAGCAAACGTAACTTCTCAGGAGGCATCGTCAATAAGAGCCTCGGGGTGGAACTCATATCCGAGAAGCAACTTTTTCTCTGTGTTTCGCAGGCAGCCTGTGGTAGAAGAAGCAACATTTCCTAAGTGAACGTATCAGACCTCCGCGAAATTCTTCAGTATGTGCCCCGGTTCCGGGAGCGAACGTTTGTCGTCGCCATGGATGGCGAGGTCATCGCATCGGAAAACTTTTCGAACGTGCTTCTGGACATTGCGGTGTTGCGCTCGCTGAGCATCAAGGTCGTCCTCGTCCACGGGGCGAGCTACCAGATCCTGGCGCTTTCGGCCGAGCGCGGGCTGGCGATAACGAATTCTGACGGGATCGGGGTCACCGATGCCCCGACGCTCCAGCTGAGCATCGACGCGGCGATCCGGCTGACGAACGAAATCATGGAGGGCCTCTCATCCGTGGACCTTCGAGCAGCCTATATCAACGCGCTGACCGCCCACCCGGCGGGGATCCTTGGGGGCGTGGATCAGCAATATACCGGCAGGGTCGAGCGTGTGGATGTGAAGGCGCTCAAGCTCCTGCTCGACGAGGGGATCATTCCCGTCGTTCCTCCGCTGGGCTTCGACGGAGAGGGGCGGACATACCGGGTGAACTCCGACTCCATCGCCGTCGAGATCGCCGAGGAGCTTTCCGCCGCCAAAATTCTCTACCTCGTTCCGGGAGCGGCCTTTTCCTCCTCGGCCGCACTTCCGCGCCAGCTCTCGATTTCCGAAACGCAGGAGCTGATAAAAAAGCGGCGGCAGGACTTTAGGCCAGGCATCATCTCAAAGCTTGAGAACGGATCGCAGGCGTGCAGCCAGGGGGTGCCACGAGTGCATGTCCTCAACGGCAGCGTCAACGAGGCGCTCCTGAACGAGGTCTTCAGCCACGACGGGATCGGCTCGATGATCTACTCGAACGAATACCAGCAGATCCGCCGGATTTTTAAAAAGGACGTGCGCGCGGTCATGTCTCTCATCCGGCAGTCGGTGCGCAACGAGGAGCTCGTCCGCAGGACCCGCACAGAAATCCTCGGTCACCTCGAGGACTACTGGCTCCTGGAAATTGACCGGTCGCCGATCGCCTGCGTCGCACTCCATCTCTCGCCGGAAGAGCAGGCCGGCGAGCTCGCGTGCCTGCATGTCAGCAAGGCCCATGAAAACCAAGGACACGGGAGAAAGCTCATGGCGTTCGTCGAAAACCTCGCGAGGGAGAAGGGGGTGAAAAACCTTTTTGCGCTGTCGACCCAGGCTTACAGCTACCTCCAGCAAAAAGGCGGCTACCATGCGGCGGAGCCGTCGCAGCTGCCGCCAGCCCGGCGCGCCAAATACGAGGCGAGCGGCCGGAACTCGATGGTTCTCCTGAAGCAGCTTCGCGCCTGACATGCACCCCGCGCAGAACTGGTTCAACCTCGGCGTGGATGGGGCTGTCATCCTCATCTATTTTGTCGGCATCGTCGGCATCGGGCTCTATGCGGCGAGGAAAAACACGAGCCTCCAGGACTTTGCTCTCGGCGGGCACTCGATTCCGTGGTGGGCAGTGCTGGCGTCCATCGTTGCTGCCGAGACGAGCGCCGTCACATTTCTGGGCGCGCCGGCCGAAGGGTTCAAAACCCGCAGCTACGCGTACGCGCAGCTGGCGGTCGGCACGATCCTTGCGCGCATCATTATCGCGTGGCTGTTCATCGCCCCCTACTACCGCTACAAGGTCGAGAGCATCTATGAGTTCCTCACCATCCGGTTTGGCGAGCGGACAAAAAACCTCGCGAGCGGGATTTTTCTTGCCACCCGGGTTCTCGGCATCGGCGTGCGCCTGTATCTCGGCGGGGTCATCATGGTGGTTGTCTACCGCTACCTTTTTCCAGGCTCGGAAATCACGCTCCAGACGTATTTCTGGGGGATTGTTTTCGTGACCTTCGTGACCACGCTCTACACGGCGGCCGGCGGGATCAAGGCGGTCGTCTGGACCGATCTCATCCAGGCCTGCCTGATGATCGGGGCGATCCTGTTCTCGATCGTCGCCGTCTACTGCGACATTCCGGGCGGGATGCAGACCGTGAGCGAGCACCTCGCCGGGCAAAACCTCTCGATGTTTCAGACCGGATGGGATTCCGCAAAGCCTTTCGGCGCCGCGCTGCGCGGGCTGCTGGAGACCGAATACACGATTTTTGCAGCGATCATCGGCATCACCTTTTTCACGATGGCCACGCACGGGACCGATCAGGACATGGTCCAGCGGATGCTCACGGCAGAAAACACGGCGAAGTCCCGGCTTTCGCTGATTGTCAGCGGGTTCGCAGACATTCCGATCGTCCTTTCTTTTCTGACGGTCGGCCTCCTCCTCTGGGTGCGCTACCAGGTCCACCCGGACCCCTCGCTACCGACCGAGGACAACGAGATCTTCGCCCACTACATCGTCAACGAGATGCCGGTCGGAATCCGAGGGCTCATGATCGCCGGAGTTTTTGCCACGATGATGGGCTCGACATCGGCGGCGCTCAACGCGCTGGCCACGGCATTCATCAAGGACTTCTACCAGCCCTACATCCGGCCGGCCGCCACCGACGTGCAGGCCGTGAGCGCTGCGCGCTGGGCAACTTCGATTTTCGGCGTGCTCATGGTTGCTGTGGCAACCGTGGCTGCCTACACCGTGCTGCACACCCATGTCACCATCATCCCGCTGGCGCTCGGAATTCTCGGCTACAGCTACGGCTCGCTCCTCGGAGTTTTTCTCCTGGGGGTTTTGACGCGTGCCCGCGGCAGCGACCGGATGAACGTCCTCTCCATGGCCTTCGGAATCCTCGCCGTCCTCGTCCTTTGCAAAATTGAAATTCCCCTGGGCGAGTCGGTCAACGCGGCCGGGCTCCCGGTGAAACAGAGCATCCGGTTCGGGATTTTTCTGCCGTCCTGGTGGCCGGCGATCGCCTGGCCATATTATGTTTTCATCGGGAGCGCTGTCACGTTTTCCCTCGGCATCCTTTTCCGGACGCGCCCCCGCCCGTAAGGGGGCGGAAAATCATCTTCGCAGGGCGACAACATCCTCGGGCCTGGCGGCCGCAAAAAGATCGCGTCCCGGGGCGCGCGCGGCCAGGTGCGGGTTCAGCTCAAAGATTTTCAGCGGCCCGCCGGGCGCTGAAAGCTGGTATTGGGCGATCTCGCCGAGGTAGACGGCCTCGCCGATGCGCCCGCGCACGCAGTTGCTCGTGGCTGCCGCCTCGCAAATCGTCCAGCATTCCGGACGGATTGAGAGCGTTGCCGGCTCGCCAGGGCAGGGAAGCCAGTTCAGGTCGCCCACCACGCACTCGAAAATTCCGAACGCGCCTGCGTCCACGACCGCGCGTCCCGATGCGAACGACTCGACATGGCCCGGAAGAAAATTTGTTTCGCCGATGAAGTCGGCGACCGCCCGCGTGTGCGGGCGCCGGTAAACCTCCTCAGGCGCGCCGACCTGGGCGATCCTCCCGCCATCAAGGATCGCCATGCGGTCAGAAATCGAGAGCGCTTCTTTTTGGTCGTGCGTGACGTAGATCGCGGTGAGCCCGAACTCCTTGCTGACCCTCCGGATTTCGGCGCGCATCTCGAGGCGCAGCTTCGCGTCGAGGTTTGACAGCGGCTCGTCGAGGAGCAGGCATCGCGGTCGGATGACGAGCGCTCGGGCGAGGGCCACGCGCTGCTGCTGCCCGCCGGAGAGCTGGGCGATTTTCCTCTCAGCATAGGGCCCCATCTGCACGGACTCCAGCGCCTTGGCGACCCGCTGCCTCACCTCCGCCGCAGGCACCCTTCGCTCCTCCAGGCCAAAGGCCACATTTTTTGCGACTGTCATATGCGGCCACAGCGCATAGCTCTGGAACATCATGCCGGTATTCCGCTTGTGGGGCGGAAGCCGCGTCACCTCCTCCTCACCCAGGAGGATGCGGCCGGAATCGGGCGTGCAAAACCCGGCGATGCTCCGAAGCAGCGTCGTCTTCCCGCACCCGCTCGCCCCCAGCAAAAAAAACATCTCGCCCGGCTCGATGCGGAGATTGATGCCATTGAGCGCAACGGTTTTCCCGAACTTCTTGACCAGGTTCTCGATGGTGATCATTCCTGCTTGCCTGAGGGATAGCTGCTTTTCCCCCCAAGAGCACCTAAAAAGGCTGGCGGCCAAAAGCCCGCTTGCAATTTCCTCTTGCGTGTTTCGGAGAAATCCATTCATCTTCTCGGCGATAGATTTGACTTGCCACATTGAACATGCAGAGATTTTTCCGCAAAAGCTGATTCATGCCGCGCATGAAACCGACTTTCCTTGTGACGTATGTGCTGGGTTTTCCTCCAGCCGGTTTTTTTCTGTCTGCCACACCAACCCGGAGGTTCCATTAACTTAAAGGATATTCGCATCAACGAAAGGATCCGCGCCCGTGAGGTGCGTGTCATCCTCGCCGCCAACAACGAGCAACTCGGCATCATGCGCCTGGACGAAGCGATCCGCCGCGCCCGGAGCATGGGCCTGGATCTCGTGGAGATCGCCCCCAACGCCCAGCCTCCGGTCTGCAGGATTGTGGACTTCGGGAAGTTCCGCTATGATCTTTCCAAGCAAGAGAAGGATAACAAGCAGGCCGTGACCAAGGTGAAGGAAATCAAGTTCCGAGTGAACATTGACGAGCACGACTACATCACGAAAGTGCGCCACGCCGAAGATTTTCTTGATAAAGGCAACAAGGTCAAAGTGCATCTGCAGTTCCGCGGCCGCGAGATGGCCCACCAGGATCTCGGCATGAAGGTCGTGCAGCGCGTGCGCGAGGACCTGGCGGGGATGGCCCATGTGGACATGGAGCCGAAGCTCGTCGGGCGCGCGGTGGGCATGACGCTGAGCCCGCTGCCAACCGGAAAGCGCCAGCGCAAATTTAGCAAGCACGGCGAGGCGCTTGAGCCGGAGCCTGAGGACGAGGGCGAGGACGAATAGATGCGGGCGGATTCTTTTCGACATGGAAGGAACGAGCTCTGACTCCCCAAGCCGCGCCCCCTTCCGGAGGTGGCACTCGTTGCCATGCCATTTGTCTGCGGGCCAGCCGGTCGCCTGATGAGGGCTCTGGCGAAAGTCCTGCACCGCCTCGCTGAGTTTGGCGGAGATTCCCTCCGGCATTTTGCCGGATGCTTTGATGGAACGCTGCACAACGTTGCCGAGCGGGTCGACCGGCGCAGAGGGCGCAGAGGGCGCAGCAGGCAGAGTGCATGGAAGCCTTCGACCTCGCTGCGGGAATCCCTGAGCCGGCTTGCCGGACAGGTTTATTTTAACCTGAGAGCCGGAAAACGAAGCCGCATCAAGGACTTGGTCGATGTGTGCGTCATGGCGCTAGAATCCTCAACCGTCAACGATGCCTATATGGCCCGCCGACTGTGCAAGCACAGGGCGCGGCATCAGCAGGCGGACGAAAGCATCGAGCGGATCCAGCTGCCTCAAAAAAAATCCTCCGGAAAAAAAAGATCTTCCCCCGGCGGATGGCCGGGCATTTCCCCCCAGGACAATGAGGCGAACGACCCGCATTTTCCGACGGCTGCCCCGCCTTTCATTGCGAGACAAGCGATCACCCTCCCGCAGGGGAACCGGAATCGCCCGGATCGGAAAAGGAACCCCGAGGAGAAGGGCTAGCCGACGCAGTTGACATCTGTGCGGGAATTTGCGATTTATAGTCGCGCGCTGAAATTTTCTTCTATAACCCTGTTTCGTACCGATTATGCCTGAACCTAAAAAGGAAACTGTTAGAATCGTTCTTCCTGCGCGTCGCGACGGTCTCCCTGTGACCTCCAGCCCCCGCGAAACAGCGATGATCAATCTTCCGCCGAAGCCGGTGCCGGTTCCTGGCGGACCAGTCCCTGCGACTCCATTGGGCTTGAGGCCCCCCCCTCCTTCTGTCCTTCCTGCCTCGGCGATTCCGAAGCCGCCGTCGGCACCAGGGATGCCAGCAATTCCGAAGCCGCCGTCGGCACCAGGGATGCCAGCAATTCCGAAGCCGCCGTCGGCACCAGGGATGCCAGCAATTTCCACTCTGCCGGCAACTGCGGGAGGGTCGGCTCCAGCTGACGTCTTGCCATCTCTCTCCAAGCCACCAGTTGCGCCTCCTGCGGCCCCCGCCTCGTCAGGCCCTCCCAAGCCGCCATCGGTTTTGCCTGCGGCATCGATTGCCCCCTCTGCGCCGAAACCCCCCTCGGGTGTCGGCTCTCCGGTCAAGCCAGTCGCCCCGGCTCCGCTTCAGGGGGAAACCAAGAAAGAGACAGCAAAGGTTCCGGCCTCGACGCCAGGAGCCAAGGTTGGCATGCCTCAAGCCACCGTGCAGATGCAGAAAAAGCCTCCGATCCCGGTTTCTGGTTCTACCAGTGGCATCATGGTTGTGCCGTCGGGAGATAAATCCACCGGCGAGGAACTGCCCCTCATGCTAGGCATTGCGGCGCTCGCCGTCGCGGCCCTTTCGCTCGGCATGCAGCTCTGGATGATGCTCGGATAGCCTCCTCTGCCCCGCCTCTCAAACTTTTAAGCCATGTCCAGCCAACACATCACAGAGCTCAAAGATACCGACTTCGAAACCTTCATCAAAAACTCCACGGCCCCGGTTCTATTAGATTTTTGGGCGACATGGTGCGCGCCTTGCCGGATGTTGACTCCGGTGGTTGAAGAGATTGCCGCGGAGAACGTCGGGAAGTTTTTGGTGGCGAAAGTCAACGTGGACGATTGCCCCGGCGCGGCTTCTCAGTTTGGGATCCGCAGCATCCCGACTCTGATCTACTTTATGGGTGGCGAGAAAAAAGTGCAGACGGTTGGGGTCTCGAGCAAGGCGGACATCGTCCGGCAGCTCGAAGCGCTTATTTGATCTCGCGGAGCTTTCCTCCGGATCTCCGGACGATCGCTCCGATCTCGCGCTTGTCCTCCGGCTTCATTTGGAAGCCGATAAAATGGATTTTGCAGCCCGATGCGCCCTGGAGTGCTTCGCCCGTGGATTTCTTGATTTCCTTCCATGGGATATTCTCAACCAAGGTTTTCTTTTCTCCTTGGGATTTCCATTGGAAGCTGGCATCCGAGATGATGAAGAGGACATCCGGCTGCATTTTTGTGGCGAGCTCGAGAACTCCAACAAGCCCGCGCGGGTTGCTGACGACTTTCCCAGATGAGCTCATGGAGCCGGTTGCGACCCATTCGTTCTCGATCCAATCGAGCGCGGCCGCACGGTTCTGGTCGGTCGCGGGGAGGAGCTCGGGCCGGAACGGCTTGTAATTCTGGGTGAACTGGATGATTCCAAACCGTGCGCTGATCGGCAGCTTGCTGATCAGCGAGGAGGTTTCTTCCTGAATTTTCTCGAGCGGAACCCCCGCCTGGTTTGCCTTGTTGACGACGCTGGCGGAGACGTCAAAGAGGAGGAGGATGCGCTCGCCCGAAGATTGGATGCCAAAAAAGCTGATGCCCGTACCTCCGAGGCCTGCGCCGACGCCCAAGCCTCCGTCTCCGATCCCGCCACCTCCTGCGCCCGTGAGGCCCGAAACCTGATCGGAGACGATTTCTGACGGGTCCAGCGGCAGGATTTGAGCCATGTCTATCTTCGGGAGATCCGGAAGCGCGAAGGGCGTTGGGCGAATGCTCTGCATCCTGTCATGGAAGCTCGGCTTTGCCGCCATGCCGTCGAAGGCGGCCAGGTTCATTCTCTGCTCCCGCTGTCTGGCCGGGAGGCGGAGGTCCCTCGCGGCCTTGAACTCTGCGGGAGGAGCGCTGAGGTATCGGGCGACGATGACAGCTCCCGCGATGAGAGCCGCCAGAACATGGATGCCCACGCTCACCAGGACGACCGCGATGATCAGGCGCCGCAGGCGGGCTTTCCGGGGCTTGCTGGCTTGCCCTTCTGTCATGGCTCATCCTCGGCTGCCCCGGCGAAGGTCACTCCTTGGATTCCTGCCTGGGCGCAGGAGTTCAGGACATCAATGACTCGCTGGTGAACCGCATTGTCCGAAACGTCCACAGTGATCAGCGCCTCGCTCCTGTTGGCGTCTGCCGTCGCCTTGAACTTTTTCAATATTGAGAGAAGCGCGGGCAGCTCCCGGCTGTCTGGCTTGTCGAGCGGAAGTTCATTCAAGACGATCTGCCCGCTGTCCTGGATCGTGATGCGCTGCTCGTCCGGGATGTCGAGCGCCTGCTCCTGCTCGACGGTTCCCGGCAGGGTCATGTCCATATCCGCCTCGGACTTCACCGGCTTCGACGTGAGGATGTAAAAGAAGAGGAGGAGAAAGCACACGTCGATCATCGGCGCGATCTGCAGCTCGATCTGAGGATGCTCGGCGCGCCTCATTTTGGAATCACTCCGAAGACGATCTCAATGGCCCCGGCCTCGCTCGCAATCGCCATGACCTCCTTGATTTTTTTGCCGTGGGTGCCGGCATCTGCTCGGATGTAGAGCTTGAGGGGCGGGAAGTCTTTGAACCTCTGTTTCAGGTGCGAGGCGAGCTCCTTCGCGGTGACCCGGCGGCTGCCGCTGAAAAGCTGTCCGCCCGCATCAATGTTCACGACGTCGCGGTCCCCCTCGGCCGCCGGGATTTTTCCGGTCGCGGCGCGAGGGACATTGATGGAGGGAAGCTTTTCCCCCTTGGTAATTTTTCCAGCGAGCATGAAGAAGAAGAGGAGGAGAAGGGTCACGTCGATCATCGGCGCGATTTGCAGGCCGATCTCGCCATGGTGGACCCTGCGCAGGCGGCGGCGTGAAAAAGACATCGCTTCTACTCTGCGGAGGCTGGCTGGGCGGCCAGGCCTTGAGCCTCGCCGGTGAAGAGGTCGAGCATGTGCGAAAGCGCCTTGTGGACGTCCGCCATGTTGGTGGTCAGCAATCCGCGGAAGAAGAAGTAAAGGAACATCGAGGGGATCGCGAGAAGCAGCCCTCCGCCGGTGGCGATGAGGGCTTCGCCGATGCCCTTTGCCAGGTCCGCCGCCTCTGCTTTTCCCGCAGTGAGGGCGCTGAAGCTGGTGATCATCCCCGCGACGGTTCCCAGCAGGCCGATCATCGGAGCAAGGACAGCAAAGGTGTTCAGGTAGTTGACGACCACCATCATTTTGGTCTCCTCGCGGAAGCAGTCGTCTGAGATCGAGTTTTCCATGGCGGATTTGTTGAACATGTCCCGCTCAAAGTTCGCTTTCATGAGCGCCGCCTCGAGCGCGACGGTGAGCGGCCCGGGGTGGTCCTGGCAGAACTGGTAGGCGGCCGGCAGGTCCCTCTGGCCGATGAGCCCGTTCAGGCGGGCCACGACATTCGTCGGCATGAGTTTCCCCTTTCGAAACATGATCGCGCAATACGAGCCGAGCGCCACGACGGCCACCGAGCAGAGCGCAATCAGGTG
>JBAXXX010000064.1:0-21431 GCA_037127695.1 Verrucomicrobiia bacterium
GGGGAATACGAACCACCTCCCCTCCTTGCCTCGTTGTCTCCGCGGCGGCCGGCCCCTTCATCCTTTCCCTCCCGCCCAAAACGCTCAGCGATCCGGGAGGGGGAAACGTCCTTCGCCCAATCGGGCATGAAGCTTTTTGCAAGATCTATCCCGGAGAATGCCGGCTCGGGCGGAGGGGTGTCGCTCATGGTTATTTTGGATCCGGGAAATCCCGTCGTTTCCTATTGCTGCTTGGCAGCACGCTTGGCGGCAGCCTTGGAAACAGGCTTGGCTGCAGGAGTGGCAGGTGGCTGAACGGCAGGAGTGGCTGCTGGCTTGGGGCGGTCCATCGCGATCAATTCCGAGACGGTCACAAACTTGAACCCTTTTGCCAAAAGCCCGTCAATCGTCGCAGGCATCGCGGCCACCGTCGTGGCATGGATGTCGTGAGCGAGCACGATCGAGCCCGGCTTCGTATTATTGAGGATCTCGGAGGTCACGTGGTCGGAGTTGCGGTTTTTCCAATCGAGCGGATCCACGTCCCACAGCACGACCTTCATTCCGTATTCCTGGTTGAGCGATCGGTTGATGGTTGGGTTCGTCGCTCCGCCCGGCGGGCGCACAAGAACCGGCTTCTTGGCGCCGAGCGCGACGATCGCTTCGTTCGCTTGGTTGACCTGCGAGGCGACACCTGAGCCTCCGCGCCTTGTGAAAGCTTCGTGGTTCCAGCTGTGGTTGGCGATCTCATGCCCCTCGGCGATAGCCCTTTTCAGAACTTCCGGATTGGCATTAACACATTCCCCGAGCACAAAAAACGTGGCCTTGATTCCCTTTTCTTTGAGAATATCCAGAAGCTTCGGAGTCAGCGTAGGATGGGGGCCATCATCGAAAGTGATGGCGATATACGGCCCCTCGACATTGCATGAGTTGTAGCTCAGCCGGACCGGGCCGGCCGGGGATTCCGGGGCGGGCGCCTGCATCCCGGAAGTCGAATTGCCAGCGGGCGCCCCCGGACTTCCCTGAGGCCGAGCTAATTCCTCCTGCGGCACCGCCTTCGGTTGCTGGGATGGTTGCGGACGGGCGGATTGGCAGGCGGATTGGTACGCAGCACCAATGAGCCCAGCGATAACCGGGAGGAGAAGCCAGGATCGGGATTTCATTTTGTGGGATGGCTCAATACCTATCGCACAAACCTCTCCAAAATCACATCAAGATTTTTTATTGTCTCGGCCGGCCAGAGCTCCCGGGCGGTAACGAGCGCGGAATCGAGGCTGCAGTGCTCGGGCCAGACCGGCTCGAAAGGAATTTTCGGGATCGCGCGGGACAGGATGTCCTGCGCTGCGATGACGTTGGCATGCAGGTGGGCGAGGAGGGCATCGACCGACACCGGCTCCTCGTCGGTCTTCCAGCAATCGTAGTCTGTAACCATGGCGAGCGTGGCCAGCGCGATTTCAGCTTCCCGGGCGAGCTTCGCTTCAGGAAGGTTGGTCATGCCGATGACATCGAACCCGAGCTGCCGGTTCGCGAGCGATTCGGCGCGGGTGGAAAATGCCGGGCCGTCCATGTTCACATACGTCCCCCCATCGTGAAACGTTCTTCCCGCCTCCGCGCAAGCCCCGGCAAGGATCCCCTTCAAATTCCGGCTTACCGGATCGGCGAACCCGACGTGCGCGACGATCCCCTTGCCAAAAAATGTGTGGTGCTCGCGCCGGCTCGTCCTGTCGAAAAACTGGTCCGGGAGGACGATATCGCACGGGTGGTATTGCTCCTGGAGGCTTCCGACTGCGGTCACGCAGATGATCCAGCGAACTCCGAGCGAACGGAGCGCCCAGATGTTTGCGCGGTGGTTGATCTCATGCGGGGCGATCCGGTGTCCGCGCCCGTGGCGCGGAAGGAAAAAGACCTGTCGCCCGTGCAGCTGCCCCCCGATGATGGCATCAGACGGGCTCCCAAACGGGGTGGAGATATCGACCTCTGCCTGCTCGGAGAAGCCGTCAATCTGGTAGAGCCCGCTGCCGCCGATAATGCCAATGGCTGGAGTATTCATTTATTTTTTCATCATGGGCTTCGCCGATGCTTTTGTCGAAGATTTTGCCTGGCGCGGCTGAAAATCGCTCCCCTCGCCGCCGAGGTCGGTTTTTTCCAGGAGCGCGAGAAACTCGCGCAAGGCCGGAGTGCCGGCGGAGGACTTCTTGACGAGGGTGCCGAGCGGGCGCCACATTTCGGCATCGGCGAGCTCGAGGCAAGCCAGCTGGCCGGCCTCAACCTCCGAACGCACGGACATGCGCGGAACGATGGAAATCGCGCTCTCGATCTCAACGGCCCGCTTCACTGTCTCGATGTTGTCAAACTCAAACGCAACCCGCACGCGAACCCCAGCCAGGCGGAGCTGGCGGTCGACCTCCCGACGGGTCGGCAGATCAGGCTCAAAGGCGATGAACTTTTCCCCGGCCAGCTCTCTGAGAGAAGTTTTTCGGCGTGCGGCGAACGGGTGGGCCGGCGCGCAAATGACGACCAGCCGGTCACGCCAGAAAACCGAGGCGGTGATCCCCCGCCTTGAGGCCGGGTAGGCGACGAGGCCGACGTCCGCGCGGTTCTCCTGGACCGCCGCATACACCTGCGCCGACCTCCGGTAGTCCATCTTCACCTCGACATGTGGAAACTCCCTCCGAAAGCGCTTCAGATACGGCGGCAGCTCGTGCAGACCGATGCTGAAGATCGTGGCGATCCGCAGCTCGCCGGAAATCACCTCCTGCAGCATCTTCATGCGGGTTCCAAGCTCATCGTAGCCCCCGATGATCTCCCGGCTCGATGCCAGAAACGTCTGCCCCTCGGGGGTCAGACAAAACACCCTCCGCCCGCGGTCGATCAGCCGCACCTGAAACTGCGCTTCAATCGCCCGCACCTGCTGGCTCACCGCGCTCTGAGTGATCCCGTTCCGCTCGGCTGCTTTGGAAAAGCTTTCCGTGTCCGCCAAATCGCAGAATACTTTGAATGATTGGATTTGCATTCGCCCCCTCAAGAATAAGGTATTCTAATATCCGCAGGAATTGCTAGAATAGTTTTTCTAATGCAATGCATCAAATCAAACTTGGAAGCGATCCTTGGCCGCATCGGTTTGGCCGCCGGCCGTGCCGGCCGCGACCCTGCGTCCGTCCGGCTTGTGGCGGTTTCGAAGACGCACCCGGCAGCATCTGTCCTCGAGGCGTTCGATGCGGGGCAGCGGGCCTTCGGCGAAAGCAAGGTGCAGGAGGCGGCCGGCAAGATCCCGCTTCTTCCGCCCTCGATCGAGTGGCATTTCATCGGCCACCTCCAGGCGAATAAGATCCGCAAGGCCATGCCGCAATTTCAGATGTTCCATGGCGTGGACAACTGCGGCCTCGCCAGCCAGATGAGCCGGATTGCAGGCGAGTGCGGGAGATTCCCGCAGGTTCTCCTTGAGGTCAACGTCTCCGGCGAAAGGACAAAGTTCGGCTTTTCTCCTGGCGCGTTGAAGGCGGAGATCGGGGCGCTGCTGGCTCTTCCGGATCTGCAGGTCTCCGGGCTGATGACGATGGCTCCCTACTCCGAAGATCCCGAGTCCGCCCGCCCGCTGTTTGCGGCGCTGCGCAACCTGCGGGACGAGCTCGAACAGCAAACCGGAGCAGCCCTCCCGGAGCTCTCGATGGGCATGAGCGGGGACTTCGAGGCGGCGATCTCCGAGGGCAGCACGCTCGTCCGCGTGGGGTCTGCCATCTTCGGGGACCGGCCGCAGAAACCTTTGAGCTCCTGAGATGAAACCTCCTCGCCCGCATCCGTTTTCCCGGGAGGTTGATGGATTGCGGTTTTAAGATTCGACTCACGAACGGAAAACCCTTCACAATACGCACATGAAGATTTTGATGGCAGCGAGCGAGATGTCTCCGTTTGCGGGCACCGGGGAATTTGCCGATGAGATGCTGGAATTGTCCTCCCATCTGGGTGAGGCGGGGCACGAGGTGACGTTCGTCCTCCCCTATTACCGCTGCATCCGGGAGGAGAAATCGCACAAGGCGAAGCGCACAAAAATGAAATTCTCCCTGCCCGTCGGCCCCGCGAAGCTCACGGCAGAGGTATTCGAAGCGCGGGCGCGGGGGGGGGTGCAGGCGCTCTTCGTCGCCCGCGACGAGTTTTTCGACCGAAGCGGCCTCTACGGGGCCGAAGGCCGGGACTACCAGGACAACTCGGCGCGCTTCATCTTTTTCACGAAATGCGCGGTCGAGATCGCCCGGCGGCTTTCCCCAGATGTCCTCCACGTCCACGGCTGGCAGACCGCTCTCGCTCCGATGTTCGTAAGGAACCAGCAGATGCCGCAAGTCACGATCCTCTCTCCGCACAGCTTGGAATATCAGGGGAATTTCTGGAGCTATGACTTCGCGCTGACAAACCTTCCCGGGGATGATTTTTCGGCGCGTGGACTGGAGTTTTTCGGAAGCATGAACTGCCTGAAAGGGGGGATACTTTCCGCCGACTCGGTCGTCCTGCCCAGCCGGAGGTTCGTTTCAGAAATGCAGACTCCGGCATTCGGATGCGGCCTGGAAAACGTGCTTCGGGAGCAGCGCGATAAATTGGAAGGCATCCCGGACGGGCTCAAGGAGTCCGGATGGCCGGTCGTTCCTCCGGAGGAGAAGTCCCGCGCACGAGACGAGCTCCTCGTGCAGGCGGGGCTTGAGCCTGGCGGCAGGGTCTTTCTTGCGGATGCCTCCGCGACGCGCGGCGCCGGAATGGACATCCTGCTGGAAGTGCTCGACCGCCTTCCGTCGGAGGAGATCCGAGTGCTATTGCTCGGCCCGGTGGCGGACAGCATGCGCATGGAGCTTGGCATTGCGCTGCGCCGCCATGCCGGGCGCTTCGCGAATATCACGCCCGGGAATGCTGAGATCCTCCGCAGCGCCCTTTCCGGATCGGATTTCCTCCTGCTACCAGGGCCTGTCGAGCCGGGAGGGGAGCTCCTGATGCTCGCGATGCGCAGCGGAGTCATCCCGATCGCCGCGCACTGCGGCGGGCTCCGGCAGCTCGTTCAAGACTTTGATCCGGTCACCCGGCAGGGGAATGGATACGTCTTCTACGGCATTTCTACGGGGGGGCTGAGGGATGCGATCCATCGCGCGATCCGCTCCGACGACATGGCATCGCTCGTCCTGGCAGCGCGCTCGACCGACTGCTCATGGGCAGCTTCGGCAAAACGCCACGAGGAGCTTTACCGGCGGCTGCTCGCCGAGCGCGGACGCCTCACCTCATAATTCCGAGAACGAAATCAGCCACCTCATTGAAGACTTACGACACATCAAAATGGGGCATCGGGTTTCTGGCCGACAATCCGACTGTCCGGGCGAAGAGGTTCGGGATGCCGGCCGAGGCGAAGGCCGTCCGCTACCCGCTCCGCCTGCTGCGGTATTGGTTCGGCTACCAGCTTCTCCGCGAGGAATGCTCCCGCGCAGGGCGGCCGCTTGCCATCGCCGAAATCGGCGTCCACCGCGGGCAGATGCTCGAGTTTGTGAAGTCCGCCCCGGCTGGTGCCTCCTGGTCGCGATGGACGGCGGTCGATGCCGTCATGCTCACGCACAAGCTGACCAAGGTCGGCTACGAGGACTTTTTTGAGGCGAACCTTGAGGATCCGGCGTTCGCGCTTCCGGCGTGCTATGATTGCGCGATTCTGCTCCATGTGCTCGAGCACCTGACGAGGCCCGAAGAGACGCTCAAAAGAATTGCTGCCGCGATTTTGCCTGGCGGGTCGCTGATCGGCGGATTTCCAGTGGTGCCGGAGGCATTCCGCGCGATCCGGGAGTCCCAGGTCCGAAAGTCAGCCGGCCCGATGGGCCATGTCAGCGTGTTTTCTCCGGCCCGCGTGCGCCGAATGGCCAGCGAGGCAGGGCTTGAGGTGGAATTCTCCAGCGGCGCATTTTTTATGCGAAGCAAAGGAAGCCCGCTTGAGAACTCCCCGGCGTGGATGCGGTTCAACATTGCCTGGGGCCGGCATTTCCCGTGGTGGCCGGGCGAGATCTACTGGCTCATGCGCAAGCCGGCCTGAGCCTGGCACCCGGCCATCTCCAGGGATTCCAACCGAGCTATCGCCCGGGCATCGCCTCGAGGACGATGCCCTTCAAATACTCGGTCTCCGGCAGCCCGACGACGACCGGGTGATCGAGCGGTTGGCCGATCCGGCGGACGAGCCGCATGTTGCGTTTCGCATCCTGGAGGCCCTCGGAGATCGCCTCCTCAAACTCGTGGCCCGCGACATGGTGCGAGCAGGAGAAGCTGACGAGCCGGCCGCCCTTGGCCAGCAGGCGTGCGGCGCGGGCGTGCAGGTCGCGGTATCCGCGCAGCGCCTCGTTCACCTTGGATCGGGCTTTCGTGAACGATGGAGGATCGAGGATGATCAGGTCGAACTCGCCGCCTCGGGAGAGAACATCAAAAACATCGGCGTGCCGGGCCTCGAGCTCCAGCCCGTTGCGGGCCGCGTTTTCCCGTAGCCTGGCGATGCTTTCCGCACCCGACTCGACGGCGACGACCGATGCCGCGCCGGCCTTTGCGCAGGCGAGCGCGAAGCCGCCCTGGTTTGAGAAGCAGTCCAGCACACGCCGGCCGGCGGCCATGGAGGCAACGATCCCGTAAGATTCGAGCTGGTCGAGGTAGAAGCCGGTCTTGTGCCCGGCAAGCGGGTCCACCAGAAATCGGATTCCGGCCGCCTCGATCTCGACCGGGCCGGGAGGCTCACCGATCAGAATCCCGGAGGTGAGCTCGAGCCCCTCGGCCGCGCGCACCGGGGCATCGTTTCTCTCGACCACGCAGGCCGCGCCTGCCAGCTCATTCAGAACCCCGGCGATCGCCGCCTTCCGCAGGTCCATCGCCTTGGTGAGCGTCTGCAGCACGACGACCGGGCCGTAGCGGTCGGCGATCACTCCGGGCAGCCCGTCGCTCTCGCTCCACACCAGGCGGCCGAGATCTCCCCGGCATCCGGCACCCGCCCGGTATTCGAGCGCCTGCGCGATCCGGCGCCGGAAAAAATCCTCATCCAGATCCTGGCGGCGCCTCGAAAACCTCCGCACGACAATCTGCGACTTCGAATTGTAAATCCCGACACCGAGCAGCTGGTCGCGCCCGTCTTTGATCGAGACGACGCTCCCGTCCTCCGGGCTCCCAAACGTTTTCAGCACCTCGCTCGAGTACACCCAGTCGTGGCCGTGCAGGATCCGCGATCGCGGACGAATGATAACTCCTCCCATAAAAAATTTGGTTAGCCCGGATAAATCATAGGAAAACGTCTCAGCCGGGCTAGGCCGGGAGGAGCTCCTCGTGACGCATGGCATTGCTGGGCGAAGCGGGCTCGGGGTATTCGAAGATCCGCCCCTCAAAATTCCGGATCACGACCTTTTCGGCATCGTGGTAGACGACGTATCCTGGATTGATTGGCACTTTGCCACCTCCGCCCGGCGCGTCGATGACGAACTGCGGGATGGCATATCCGGTCGTGAACCCCCGGAGAGCCTCGATGATCTCGACGCCTTTGGCCACCGACGTGCGCAGGTGGGACGAGCCCCGGATGAGGTCGCACTGGTAAAGGTAATACGGACGGACCCGGCAGATCAGGAGCTTGTGGACAAGAGCCTTCATCGTCGGCACATCGTCGTTCACCCCTGCGAGAAGGACGCTCTGGTTGCCGAGCGGAATCCCGGCGTCGGCCAGCCGCCCGAGCGCATCGCGCGTTTCCGTCGTGAGCTCGCGCGGGTGGTTCACATGCACGCTGATCCAGAGCGGATGGTACTTCTTCAGCATTTCGCAGAGCTGCGGGGTGATCCGCTGCGGCAGGAAAATCGGGACGCGGGTTCCGATCCGCAGGAACTGGATGTGGCGGATCGACCGGATCCGGCGGATCAGGCTTTCGAGCTTCTCATCGGAAAGGATGAGCGCATCGCCGCCCGAGAGCAGCACGTCGCGCACCTCGGTGTGGCTTTCCAAATAGGCAAACGCCTCTTCAAAATCCGTGTGCAGCTCCTGCTCTCCGACCCCGCTGACCACGCGGCTGCGCGTGCAATACCTGCAGTAGGACGCGCATCGGTCGGTCACCAGAAAAAGCGCCCGGTCGGGATACCTGTGGACGAGCCCGGGCACGGGCATGGCGGCATCCTCCCCGCAGGGATCGGCCATATCGCTGGGGGAATCGTAGCCCTCCTCGATCCGGGGGATCACCTGTCGCCGGATCGGGCATCCCGGGTTGTCCCGCTCGATGAGGTTGAAGTAGTGCGGCGTCACTGCGAGCGCTAGCTTCGTCCCGGCTAGAAGCACGCCTGCCCGCTCCCCGGCCGTGAGGTGAAGGTGCCGCTCCAACCCTCCCAGCGTGGTCACACGGTTTTTCATCTGCCACCGCCAATCGTGCCAATCCGGCTCCTCCCCCCAGAACCCCGGGGCGTGCGAAACAAACTCTGATGCGCTCTGCTCCATGAAATATTTCCGCCACGCTACGCCGCCTCCGCCTCCTGTCAACGCACGATCTTTACCCCGAACCCGACCAGGCACGCAAAAAGCACGCACCACGGGAGGGATCCCACCGAAAGCGCTACGAAGATCCGCAGCGGACGCCCGTCCACCGCCAGGGCGAGGATCCCCCCGACCTGCGGGCCGATCGTGACCGGAGCCAGCAACCCCAAGCCCGCAAGCCCCCATTTGTCCCAGACCCGCCAAACCAGCTTCGACGGGTCGCGCGCAACCGGGATTTTCAGCTTCCGCACAAGCCACTCCCTGATCGGAGCCCCGGCCGCCAATACCACCGCCCCGCCTGCAGAATACCCTAGCCAGGCCGCCGCCGCCGACGCCCAGACCGACGCCCCGGCCGCCGCTCCGGCGGGAATCGCCCCGAGAAAATAGAGGAAGCCAAGACCAAAGGCCGCTGCGATGCCGGGAAAAGACATGGGTCAAAGAACGGAAAAATCTGGCCGCGCGGCCGGCGAAAGGCCGCCGCATTCTTTGCCTGTCGCGATCTTCATGCTCCACCACCCTCGCAGCTTCCATCGCAAAAATCAAGCGGAGTCCTGCCCGGCAGTTCTCATTTTGAGAATGGGCAAGGCGATCGGGCTTTCCTCGGCGCTCGATATTTCTCACTCAGGCGGTTCAGATTGCGCATCCCCAGACATTTTCACTGCTGTCGACGCGTTGCCATTTGCGCCTTCCCTTCTGGCGGAAATCTGGTAGAGACTTTCATCCGTCGATGATTTGCCAGCCGGTTTCTTAGAAATATTTTTTCGGATGAGCTTACCCCCCCATGCCTCAATCTGTAGAATGTTGGCCAGAAAACGCCTGGTGAAATCTCTTCGGCCAATATTTTCCCATACTTTTCAACACATTTTATCGCTACATTTGGAGGGGTGGTAGAGTGGTCTATTGCGCCGGTCTTGAAAACCGGAGGGCCGAAAGGCCCCGTGGGTTCGAATCCCACCCCCTCCGCTCTCCAGGGTCGCATGAATCTTTGCAGCGGCTGAAAAACGTATAATCACATCAACATGCCAATCACCATCAACAGCAAAGGTGCCCAGCAGGGACCGTTCCCAGCAGAGCAGGTCAAACAGCTTCTTCAATCCGGCCAGGTCTCCGCCTCCGACCTCGGGTGGTCTCCGGGAATGGCAGAATGGAAGCCTCTATCCTCGTTTCAGGAACTGCAGGATCCGCCTGCTATTCCGCCCGCTGTTCCGCCTGCTGTTCCGCCTGCTATTCCGCCTGCTATTCCGCCTACTCCTCACATGGGCGTCCCTCCATTGGCTCCCGCGCAGGCAGCTACCGAACCTTTGGCGATCTGGTCGCTCGTCCTCGGAATCATTTCCATCGTGGGATGTGCCGTTGGCGGTTCCCTTGCCGGCATCCCGGCCGTGATTTGCGGGCATTTCGGGCGGTCAAAGATCCGAAAGAACCCCTCGCTTCGCGGGGCAGGCATGGCGCTGGCAGGCTTGATAACCGGCTACCTCGCGATTGCAGCCATTCCCGTTGCGATCGCTGTGGCCATCGCACTTCCGGCGATCACGATGGCGGTGGAAAAAGGAAAGGCTACGCAGGTGCTCAGCAACATGAGGCAAATTCATTCGGTTATGGTTCAGGCCCAGCTTGACGGGACGACGACCGGAGATCCCAAGCTTGGATGGCCAGCATCTGCAAAAATCAAAACGAAAGCGGCGCTCAAGCAAATGCTGGTTAACGAGCAATACATCACCGCCAGCGACCTCGATCGCCTGGGGTTCGATAACATCTCGGTTGCGAACGTCTCCGACGCGGACCCTGCCGATACGATCTTCCTGAAAGCGATATCCCCTGAGGGAAAGAGCATCACCATTATGCGCAAGAGCGGGGACGGGGCGATTTACCGGCCCGGACAGAACATCTCGGCACCAGAACCGCCGCGAAGCCCAGCATTCCTCGAGTAAGCGGCCGCGGGGTGTGATTAAAAATGGGTGAGGTTGGGTGCAAGGCTTGGTAGGGCGGGACGTCCCTGGCCCGCCGCTTCGGTCAGCCCGGAGGTCTGCCCCTACCTTTTACGGATCAATGAAAAATGGGACCTCACCCACTTTTAATCACACCCGGGCGGGCGACAGTAGGGGTGTCGGGGGTTGAGACAGCAGCCCGATCCTGAGAAAACACCGAGATGACACGTCGAGAGCGATTGATGGCCACATTGCGGGGCGAGGCGGTTGACCGTCCGGCGGTGAGCTTCTACGAGGTCGGGGGGTTCCAGATTGATCCTGAAGATCCCGACCCTTACAACATTTACAACTCGCCCGACTGGCAGCCGCTCTTGCAGCTTGCGGAGAACCACTCCGACATCATCCGCATGGTGAGCCCGGCGCGGGCTCTGCCGGCGGAGATGAGGGGCGGGCACTTCCGGCAAGACACTCAGGACGACGGGGAGACGAGGACCACCCGCACCGAGCTGACCGTGGGCGGGCGGGCGCTGACGCAGGTCACGAAGCGCGAGCGGCAGATCAACACGGTCTGGACGGTCGAGCACCTGCTCAAGGATGCCGCCGACGTCGAAGCCTACCTTGCCCTCCCGGACGATGCGCTTGCCGAAACCGTTGATACCGGGCCATTCGAAGCCGAGGAGGCTGCGCTCGGAGAGCGGGGGATCGTGATGGTCGACACGGAGGATCCCCTCTGCTCCGCAGCTATGATGTTCAGCATGGAGGACTATGCGGTGCTGGCGTTTAGCGAGCCGGCGCTGTTCCTCCGCCTGCTCGATAAGGTGGCAAGCCGGATCCACCTACGAACGGCGGAAGTCAGCCGCTGCCTGCCCGGGCGCCTCTGGCGCATTTACGGACCCGAGTATGCCTCCGAACCGTATCTGCCGCCCCGCCTGTTCGACGAATACGTCGTGCGCTATGTGTCCCCCATGATCCGCGAGATCCATGCCCACGGCGGCTACGCGCGCATCCATTGTCACGGCCGGCTGAAAAACATCCTCGACAGGATTGCCGCTATGGGCGCGGATGGATTGGATCCGATCGAGCCGCCTCCGCAAGGCGACATGGAATTGCGCGAGGTCAGGGAACGGCATGGCCGGCAGCTCGTCCTGTTCGGCAACCTGGAGATTGCCGACATCGAGATGCTCCCCGCCCCCGCGTTTGCCGAGAAGGTGAAGCGCGCCTTGGACGAAGGCACCGCCGGCGAGGGACGGGGTTTCGTTCTGCTCCCCTCCGCCGCACCTTATGGCCGCAACCTTTCGCCCTGCACTCTCCGCAACTACGAAACCATGATCCAACTGGCAGAGGACTGGTAAGGAGGCGGGTTGGTCAGACGCGAACCTGCTGCTTTGTTTTGTCAGATACGAAGCAGGCGTCGAGCACCCGCTGAACTTCGGCGCCGCGCGCGAAGTCCGGCTCCCCGGGCTTTCCTGAGCGGATCGCTGCGATGAACCTCTGGTAGTTCGTGGAGACAGGCTTGCAGGCAACCTCGCGCCACTCGCACTTATCGAGGCCTTTGCCATTGCAGATACGGAACGCTGCCGTAGAGATTTCTGAATCCATCGCAATCGTCCCCTTGGTTCCCGCGATCTTCAGCGCGAGCCGGTTCGCGTGTCCGCCAACCCACCGGCTGGTATGGATCGTCCCGAGCGCGCCGTTGGCGAACTCCACGGTGAGGATCGCAGAGTCATTGGCATCGAGCTTATAGCTTCCGACGCGGTTTCCGGCGGCTTTGGGAAACGCCTTCATCCTGCAGAAGACCTCCTTCACCGGACCGCATGGGAACGTTGCGTAGTCCACGATATGCACCCCGACATCTCCGAGCACGCCCTTGCTGCCGTGCCCGGTGGAAAGCCTCCAGAGCCAGGTTGGATTCTCGCGCCAGTCACCCCAAACCTTTGATGCCAGCCACGCCTGAAGGTAGCTGGCCTCGACGTGCCGGACCTCCCCGATATCTCCCCGGCGGATCGCCGCTGCCGCCCCCTGGAGGCAAGGCCAGTCGCGATAGGAAAAATTGACCATGTTGACGACCCCTGCCCGCTTCGCTGCCGCGACCATTTTATTGGCATCGGCATAGTTCAGGGCAAGCGGCTTTTCGCAGAGCACATGCTTGCCCGCCTTGAGGCACTCGAGCGAGACCGGAGCGTGAAATGCGTCGGGGGTGACGATCGTCACCGCATCAAAATCCGCGCCGGCAAGAAGTGCGGCCGAGTCAGAAAATGCCAGCGGAATCCCGTGCTTGTCGGCAAATGCCCGCGCGCGCGCCGCATCGATGTCGCAGGCGGCCACGAGCTTGCAGCCTGAAACCTTGCGGAAATTCTCCGCATGCCAGTTCGCCATCCCCCCGGTCCCGATAACCGCCACCCGCACGATGTTTTTTTTGTTGGATTTCATAGTTTTTTCAGCGGAATCCCATGGTCGAGCGATCGCTGGCCTCCACATCCTCCGGGAGAGGTTCGAGCGCCGGGGCATTCGGGCAGGTGTCCGGGATCCGGACGGTTGGCCGCGCCCAGCGGACGCCGTTGGCGATCACCCGCTGAACTTCCGGCTGGTGGTAGGCCGGGTAGGTTTCGTGGCCGGGCCGGAAGTAAAAGACTTTTCCGTTCCCCCGCTGCCAGGTCGCCCCGCTTCGGAAAACCTCGCCGCCGGTGAACCACGAGATGAAGAGGAGCTCGTCAGGAGTCGGGATCCCAAACGGCTCGCCATACATTTCCTCGGCTGGAATCTCAAAATAATCTCCGATCCCCTGGGTGATCGGATGGTGGGGAGCCACGTTCCAAAGCCTTTCCTTGTCGGTGGCCTCGCGCCATTTCAGCGAGCACGTCGTGCCAAGGAGCGCCTTGAAGATTTTTGCGTAGTGCCCGGAGTGCAGCACGACCAGCCCCATCCCCTCGAGAACTCTGCGGCGGACGTGCTCCACCACGGCGTCTGAGACCTCGCCGTGAGCCATGTGCCCCCACCAAACCAATACGTCGGTTTTTTCCAGCACGTCGCCTCCCAGCCCGTGCTCCGGCTGGTCCAGCCATGCGGTCGAGACATCCAGATCCTGATCGCTCCGCAGAAATCCTGCGATCGTCTCATGCATGCCGTCCGGGTAGATGGCCGCAACTTTCGGGTTTTTCTTTTCGTGGCGAAACTCGCCCCACACGATAACGTTGGTTTTTGGTGACATAAGATATTTGCGATGAGCATGCACTCGCTTAAGTGGCCATGACAAAAGGAAAACATGGAAGTTCTCCGCGAGTTATAGTAGAAATCCGACATGCGAACATGCCCGGCACCCCCGGCCCTGGCCGAGGAGTTGAGCCGCGCGTTGGCCCGGGTGGCCAGCGGGCGGGCGCGGGTCGTGGTCCCCGGGGTCTCCGGGCTTCACCGCCGGCGGCCAGGGTCGCACTTCCACCCGACACCGGAATTTTTTTACCAGGCCGGTGGCGGCTCGGATTTCGAGTGCCCGTCGGGAAGTTTTCGCCTGCGTGCCGGCGACATTTGCATCATGCCGGCCGGGGTTCCCCATGCGGAGTCCCCTCTGGATCTCAGGACCCGCTACCGCCTTGTGGTGCTGCTGCGCGATGAGGGCGGATTCCTCGCGCTGCGCGGGGAGGCCGACAGCTCGCGAAGAATCCACAGCAGGGATATGGCTGGCTACTCTCAGGGCGGTGAGGCGTTCCAATGCCTGGAGCTTGCGGCACTGGCTCCGGGGATCGAACCTCCATTGCGCAAGGCCTATGTCGGAGGCCTGGTCACCGCCTTTCTTACGACGATCCTGACAGAAATGCGATCCCCTACCAGCAGGCTGGAGAAGCCGCAACACCTGGCCGTGCGAGAAGTCGAAAAGATTGTGCGCGTGGAGATCTCCCAGGCCAGGCTCTCGGTCAAAGGGATCGCCTCGCGGCTCGGGATCTCAGCCGACCACCTGACCCGGCTTTTTCAAGACGCTCATGGCATGTCGCTCGGCGTATGGATTGCCAAAGAGCGGATCCAGCTCGCCCGCGAGCTTCTCGACGCGCCCGGCCACAACATTTCTGAGGTGGCGTGGACGTGCGGATTTTCCAGCGCCTCCTACTTCATCAGGGTCTTTCGTGCGCACACCGGAACGACGCCGAAGGCCTGGAGGATCCGGTCGGCAAGGATCCACTATCCGGAAACCGAGTCCGGGGCGGCTTAGGGCGGCGCTAAGGATAGACCGCCTCGTAATACACGGCCTTTGTCGCATTGCCATCCAAGGCGAGGAGACCATCATCGCCGACCGGAAGGGTTTTCCCGGTGCGGACGCCATTGTGATCGAGGATGTTGATCGTCGGCTTGTCCTTGCGCTTGAGCCTGATGTCCGCCACGACCGGCTCCACGAGGATCGGGCCTTTGCCGGTCTCGACGAGGTTCCCTGCGACATACTTCATGCCGGTATTCTGGGCGCGGGCGATCGTGCTGATGAGGAGGCGCTTGCCCTGGGCGATCGTCGCCTCCGGATCAAGGGCCGTCACGTAGATCGCCGCATACTTCGACTTGGAGGTGATCGCGACATCCTGCAGGTCGTTGGCGATGCCGCTGGCAAAGCCGACGACAGCCTGCGTTCCGGGAGTGTTGATGGTGATGTGTCCGTCCTGCCTGTTTTTTCCTGCCACCCACTTGAGCTGTTTGGTCGAGGAGATGACCGCGTTGTCCTGCAGGTAAGGCGTGAGGTCGATCTGCGGGGTCGGCATGGGCTCTTTGGTAAAGTTCACCAGCCCGCGTCCGATCGCGAGGCTTTTGGCCGGGACGGCAGAAGAGTCATACTGCTTCACATCGTAATCGAAGCTCATCTTATCCTCGAAGCCCAGCTCGCCTTTGACCAGGCCGGGGAAATAGACGTTCCTGTTGAACGTGAGCTCCGCCTCCTTCACGTCGCCGCGATAGACCTGGCGCGCCACAGCAGGATAAATCCCGATAATTTGCGGGGTGATGACCTCCCACTCTTTCTTGCCAAGATACTTCAGAAACTCTCCGCCGTCGTAGTTTTGGAACATGTAGGAGACATCCCAGCCATTGAGCCCCATCCCGTAAGCGCCGATGACCGCAGGCCCCTCGACCCCGAACTCGTTGGGAAAGCAGTGGATCCACTCCGAGAGCATGAACGTGCATCCCGCCACCTGGATCATTCCCGAGCTGAGCACGCCGCCGCCCGGCTGGGAAAGCATCGAGCTGCTGCCGCCAAAGTAGTTGTGGCGGTCGATCGTGCCCAGGGTCGAGTCGGCGTAGAGGTTCATGTAGTGGCTGTACGCGCGGGCGGCCACCCAGTTCGACCCGAGGATTTCCCCTTGGTATCCGATGTCGCGCACCGCCTTGGTAAAGCGCTCGTAGTATTTGATCTCCTGCTCGCACATGAAGAGCATGGTATCGAGCATCCGTTTTTTGAGATCTGCCAGGGGGCCATCAAGCTGCTCCGGGCTGAAAAACCAGATGCCGCCGACCGGGTAAATAAGCCCGGTCGCCCATGACTCGTCCGACATCTTTTCGGATCCGAACCGACCGATCGTTTTCGGTCCACCCCAAGCGGCCACCAGCGCCTCTTCAGTCTGGTAGCGCTCCTTGAGCCAGGCGAAGAACGCCTCGCCGGCCGCGCGCTTGACCGTCGCCGAGTTCTGCATCGCCGAAAGCGTGAAGAAGAACGACGAGTTCTCGTTGACGATCTCGACCATCATGATGGACGGATCGTCGGCGTAGCGCATGCCCGTGTAGGGGTTCTTGTGCTCGAGGAGTCGCGTCATTTGAGCGATCTGAAGATCGCCGATTTCCTTCGAATACCACACCGCTCCCTGGGGGGTTGCCTTCCATCCGCTGTTGTTCATCGGAGGAAATTCCGTAGCGAACGGGACGCTGGCCAGATCGTCAGGCCCAACCGGCACACGACCGAAATTCGAGGAAAGCTTGGTGTAGATCCCCTTCTCCTTGAACTTGCTCACAAAATAATCCATGGCATCGAGCTTGGCCGGATCGTATTCCACCGCGCTCTTGGCCGTGACGATTCCCTGCCAGTCCGGGCCGTCGGCAAATTTGTGAAGGCGGATCGTATTGATCCCATACCGCGAATAGAGAGCGGACTGCCTGTCGGCCGTCGCCTTATTCGGAGCCACTGCGGAGAAGCAGACGTTGGTCCCCCAAAACTTCATGGGCTTGCCGTTGTAGAGCAATTGCTCGCCTTTACGAACCACTCGGCCGTGCTTGCCTGCCGGCGCTTCGAGCCACTTGCTCATGTCTAGAACGCTCTCCCCGGTCGGATGCCCCGTGGCTGTCCATTCAAACCAGGTGCCGGAGTTTGAGGGGACGGATGCCGGAAGGAGCATCATATTGGCATCCTCCGGAAGCTTGATGGTGAAGCTGGTCCTGCGGATATCGCCCGGCTCGATCTTCCCCTCGCCCAAGACAACCCGGACGCCCCCGCCATAGAGCCAAAGCTTCTTTTTTTCGGAAAAACTGACTTCGAAGACGCGCTTGCTCGCATCGGCCATCTGCACGGCCGCCAGCAGGTCCGGTTTGCTGATTTTTGGGAAGGGAAGGTCCACGACGGTCTGGGTGCCGGCCTCGTCGGTCAAAGTCCCGCGCTTCAGGCCGAAGAGCCCATCCATGGGATTGACGACCATGATTTCTAACGTCTCGGCCGGCTTATCAACTTGGAATGTGGCATCCACGCGGATCTGCCGCTTGTCGAGCGGGACGAGGCTCACGTCGAAGGTCGCCACGGCATCCGAAGTTCTCAGCTTACCGCTGAACGTGCCCTTAACCCCACCCGGCACCTCGGCAAACGATCCGCTCAGATCGGTCCAGGAAAAATTCGGCCCCCACGTGGCCGGCTCAACGTTCAACATCGGCGTGCCGTCCGAGCTGACGACAACCAGCTGGCGCCCGCGGGTGAAGACCGAAAGCGAGGGCTCCTCAGCCGGAAGGATTGAGATTGTTTGCATAGCGACGCACAGAAGAAGGAGGAATTTTTTCATAGTATGGTATGGGGTGTGTTGGGCTCGCACATCCAAGACCGCCCAAGGAAAACCGGGAGCCCCAGAGGTCTATCGAACTTTCTCGCAGGGCCTATTTGTCTGGTAGTTTTCGAATCCTGACAAGACATTTTCCCTCCAGGAAAAAGAATTCCCGCAAAATGCAAGTGTTACCATTTCTCAGGTTTCATGCGGGAGCCAAACCGGTGCTCGAGCGGACGACGATTGATGGTTCGATGACCGAGGAAGGTGGCGGGGCAGCCAACCCACGGTGGGCCTGGAATCGCTCGATGGCCGTCTGTCCGGCTCTCTGGCCGATTTCAAAAAGCATGTGGCTGACGGTGGTGATGGGGGGGGTTCCAAAAACCGACCATGAATCGTCGAACCCAGTCAGGGAGATATCCTGCGGGACGCGCAACCCGAAGCCGGCCAGCGCGCGCTGCGCAGCGATCGCGTGGAGATCGTTGTAGCAGGCGACCGCAGTCAGCCCGCAGGCTTTGAGCGGGGAGAAACCCTCGCGAAACTGCGCTTCGAGGTGGGCGAGGTTTTCCTGGATGGTTTCGCTCCGCTGGGCATCCGCATCGACGAGAAGCACCTCTCCGCTCAGGCCGACAGAAAAGGCCGCCCGCAAAAACGACTGCTCGCGCTCCTCCCTCTCGATCTGCACTTTTTGGCGCGGCCCGAACCAGAGGATCCGCCGGTGGCCAAGCTCGCGGAGGTGGCGGGCAATGAGATCCAGTCCGGCCTGTGTGTTGAAGCCGATGTGAGGGTATCCGAAGCCGCTGGGGCCGTCCACCGAAACGATGTTGAGCCTCCGCGCGCGGTCCCGCTCGTCGAGCAGGCCAACCCCCTGCCCTGCATAGTGGCGGATGAGCACCAGCCCGTCCAGACGGCGGTCGCGGAGGTAGTCGATGCCGCGCTCCATAGCGTTCCGGTCGGCATCCGGGCGCACCACAAGGAGGCTCTTCCCTCCCTGCTGGCAGGCGGCCTCGAGGCCCTCGCAGATCTGGTCAAAATACCAGGATCCGGCCTGGTTCGAGCGCTTGGCATCGGCGATCTGCAGGCTGAAGCCGATCAGGTTGCTGCGTCCGTTGCGGACCGCTTGCATGTGGTAATTCACCCGGTATCCAAGCTTTTGCGCGGCAGCTTCCACCCGCCCGATGGCGGAGCTGCTGCAGAGGCCTCTCGCTTTCCCGCCCGCCAGAACGCGGCTGGCGGTCGAGGTGCTCACCCCGGCCTCAGCCGCGACCCGATGAAGGTTGACGCGCATTTGTTATGGGCAACAATTCCAGAAATCCCGGCGGCGGCGGCCAGCATCGATTTCCTCTGGGGGCAGAGCACCGCGCTGCCGCACGCCGCAGGAGGCGGCAGCCTCATTGGTTGCTGGGCGGCACCCCGGTGCCTCCACAGACTTATTTCCCCTTCCCCTCGATGCGGAATTCAAAAGTGCTTTTCGAGGGGGCCTCCGGGTAGGCGATTCGGAACGAGTAGAGATCCTTGCTGTCTGCAGCCGGGGCGTTCGCGCTGACGGCACGGGGCTCATCGAATTGGATCGTGAGCTTTTCTCCGGAAGGATACGTCAGGCTGACCCCGGAGCAGGTGACCGGAACCGGCTTGCTGGAGCCCTCGGCCATCTCGCTCCACCGCCGCCCGCCCGCATCCGCCTTGTTCGATTCCACATACTCGACCACGGCATCCGCAACATCCATCCCCGGGAATTCGATAATCATCGACTTGGCAAGCTGGAGGGTGGCCGCCTCCTCTGGAAACGAATCCGTAATCCGGACGCGGCTGTCGCTCTCTTCGATCGCGCGCTCCACCGTCACCGGGCTTCCCGCAACGGTCGTGTAAACAAGGTTTTGCTTGCCATCGGCAAGAGCCGCCTGGCGGAGGTCCGGATAGATCGGCCTCCAGCCAGCCGGAACATCGGTGACAAAACACGTGGCAGTGAAGGGAGGCAAAGAGCCGACGACGATCTTCGCCACCCCCTTGGCGACAGTCACCTCAGCATTCGCACGCAGCGCTGCCATCATCAGGATTGGCACCAAAAATATCGATCGAACGAGTGGCTTCATAGTGGCATGATCATCTCCTCCCTATGCAAACTTTGTCAATCGGTATCAAGCTGCCCGATTCCGTGCGTCAGCGCAATGAATAGAGGGCGGTCGCCCCCGGCCGTATTGCAGAGCAGCCCGAGGGCGGGCTGCGCCTCCCTTGATCTATCGTTTGTCGCGCCACCCTCCCTGCGTCCAGCTCTCTGACGCGCTGACTTGGGAGCAGCGCGTCATCTTCGCGCGCGCAGGGCTGGACATTCCAGCCTCCTCCACGTAGCCTCATCCAGGAAGATGAGGCATTCAGGATCACGTGGCCGGGCGGACGCTTGCGGGATCCCATCAGCAAATTCCTATCAGAAACGCGCAGCCATGAATTCCGATGATGTTTTTTGGGGCGGGAGGTATTTTCTCCTGCTGCTGCTCTCCTCTTTGTCCCTCGCGCTTCCCTCCGTGCGAGCCGGGAGCCTCGACGCCGCTGCGACCGTCATTCTTTTCAACACAAACGACCCGGAGTCGAGGGGGCTCGCGCAGTATTATGCAAACCGCCGCGAGATCCCATCGAGCCAGGTTGTCGGCCTCGCTTGCCTGCCGGCCGAAGAGATCCAGCGGGCGGATTACGAGAAGGCGATCGCCGCCCCGCTGCGCGCGATTTTCCAGAAGCGCGGGTGGTGGACGACCGGCCGGGACTCCTCTGGCCGGCAGGTCGTCACCGACTCGAAGATCCGCTTCGTCGCGATCATGCGGGGGATGCCGCTCAAGATCGCCAATGACCCCTCGATCCCGCCAGCAGACTCGATCCCCGGGCTGCCGGAGCTCATCGCTTCGCGCAACGATGCGTCGGTTGACAGCGAGCTCGCCACCCTCGGAATGCCGGTGCCCGGTCCGGCAGGGATTTTTCCCAACCCGTATTTTCGGCGCTTCACCCCGATCCGCGACAACCCTGTCTCCCCGGGGATCCTCCTGCCGGCGCGCCTCGACGGCCCGACGCCATCGATCGTCCGGGCGATGATTGATGATGCGATCTCCGCCGAGAAGAGCGGGCTCTACGGGTGGTCGTATGTGGACGCAAGAGGGATCACGAGCGGCGGCTATGCGGAGGGCGATCTGTGGATGAGCCACCTTATCGGCCTGATGCGGGCGCAGGGGCTCCCTGTGATTTTTGACAACCTGCCTCCGACATTTCCTGCAGGATACCCCATGACCGGCGCTGCAGTTTATTACGGGTGGTATGCCGGAGCGGCCGACGGGCCGTTTGCCGATGCAGCGTTTCAATTTCGCTCCGGAGCGGTGGCCGTGCATATCCATTCCTTCAGCGCCGCCACGCTGCGGAGCACGACGGCCAACTGGTGCGGGCCGCTGCTCGCCCGAGGCGCGGCTGCCACGCTCGGCAATGTCTATGAGCCATACCTCTCGCTGACCGCAAATCTCGACGTTTTCCAAGACCGCCTGATGAGCGGTCTGACGCTTGCCGAGAGCGGCTGGATGTCGCAGAGAGCGCTTTCCTGGATGGGCGTCGTGATCGGAGACCCCCTCTACCGCCCGTATGCTTCGTGGCGCCTCCCCGGCGTGGCCGCCCCGGGCACCCCCTGGCTGGCGTATCGCCGGATTGTGATGGGAGCTTCCGGAAATGCGCTTCAGGCCGCAGGAAACCTCCTCCAAGCTGCCGCGCAATCTGGCGACAGCATGTTCGCCGAGGCGCTCGCTGCCGCGCAGGCCGGTGCGGGCGACTGGGCCGGAGCGCAGGCCAGCCTTGAGGTGGCAATGAATCTCGCAAAAGACCCGGCGGTCAGAACCCGGCTGGACCTCGAAGACATCCAGGCTCTGTTGGCGCTCGGGAAAAAGGCAGACGCCACCGGGCGGGCGCTTGCCGCGACGGCGGGCTTGCCGCCTGGGCCGCGCCGCGATCTCTTCGCCCAGTTTTCCGCCGGTCCGCTGCCCGAGCCACCCACCGCTCCGATTGGGCTCACGGG
>JBAXXX010000065.1:0-21427 GCA_037127695.1 Verrucomicrobiia bacterium
GACCTCGCCGAGTTCATCGCGTTGCAGAAGACCTTCGCCGACTCGCCCAAGAGCTGGAGCGTGGATGTCGCCGACATCGACAAGGCTTCCTTTGACCTCTCGGTGAAGAATCCCGACGGCGGCGAGGAAGTCGTCCACCGTAGCCCGGAGGAGATCATGGACGAAATCGCGGCACTGGACGCCGAGAGCGCCGAGGTGCTGGGGAATATCAAGGAGTTGCTGAAATGACCCTCAATTCATGAGCAAAAAAATCGAAGTCCTCTTCCGTGAAGTCCGCCTCACCGTCGTCAACGAGCAGGATTACGTCTGCCTCACCGACATCGCCCGCTACAAAAACGCGGATGCCAGTGACGATCTGATCCGCAACTGGCTGCACAACCGAAATACACTCGAATTTCTCGGCCTTTGGGAGCAGATCAACAACCCAGGTTTTAATCCCGTCGAATTCGACGGGTTTAGAAAGCAGGCCGGTCTCAACAGCTTCACACTCACGCCGAAGCAGTGGATCGAGCGCACGGGGGCCACCGGCATCCAGTCCAAGGCCGGGCGCTACGGCGGCACTTATGCCCATCTGGACATCGCCCTGGAGTTCGCCGCGTGGATCTCGGTCGAGTTCAAGCTCTACCTCATCAAAGAGTTTCAACGGCTCAAGGAAACCGAGCGCCAGACTCTCGGCTGGGACATCCGCCGCTTCTGCGACGAGACAACGGAAACGTGGTTTTTCTCCGTCGTGGACATCGTGCAAGTCCTTACCCAGCAGCCAGATTTTCAGACTGCTAGAAAATACTGGAACAAGCTGAAAGAGCGGCTTGCCAAGGGGGGCAGTCAACTGGTGACAAATTGTCACCGGTTCAAATTGGCTGCGGAGGACGGCAAGCAGCGACTCACCGATGTCGCCATTGCAGAGACCCTGCTGCGCCTCGTCCAGAGCGTTCCGAGCCCGAAGGCCGAACCGATCAAGCTCTGGCTCGCCCGTGTCGGCTACGAGCGGATGCAGGAAATGTCGGATCCCGCACTGGCCCTCAGCCCCAAAGGGGCGCTTCATGCCAGCCTGGGGCAACACCCCAGGTGGACGCCCACCCACCAACCCCAAGCCCTGAAAGGGCGGTCCAATCCATGCCACAATCACTCGCCCGCCTTCACATTCACCTCGTTTTCAGCACGAAGAGCCGCGAACGCATCATCACCGATACCGTCCGCAGCGCATTGCACGCCTACATGGCCACCGTCCTGCAAAATCTCGGCTGTGCTCCGGTCCTTATCAATTCCGTGGATGACCACGCCCACGCTCTCTTCGATCTTGCCCGGACGGCCACTGTCAGCCAAGTCGTCGAAGATGTTAAAAAATCCTCTTCCAAATGGATTAAATCCCAAGGCCCGGGATTTGCCTCATTTGCATGGCAGTCGGGATACGGCGCATTTGCGGTTTCAGAATCCCATGTGGAAACCGTCCGCCAATATATCGCCAGCCAGCGCGAACACCACCGCACGAAAACCTTCCAGGAGGAATACCGAGCATTCCTCCAACGCCACAACATCGCATTCGATGAACGGTATGTCTGGGATTAATCCCAGTCCCGATCAATGCCCAACAGCAATAAATCCAGCCCCATCGGGGCGGCCTGCGCTAGCCCCAACGACGAAAATGCCAGCCCAAACGGGGCAACCCACGCGAGCCTCAGCGGCGAATTCCAAAGCCCCAACGGGGCAATCTACGACAGCCCAGGGCATCGCCCTGGGATTGAAAACAAAATCGCGCACAGCCCTGAAGGGGCGACCGAATCGTTGCGGGCTGGAGATTCGGCCGCCCCTGCAGGGCTCGGCATTTTTTGGATGGGTTCCCCCAGGGCGTTGCCCTGGGCTGCCGTGGACCGGGGCGTTGCCCCTCCGGAGGGCCAACGGCGCGCTCCCAAGCCAGCCCGGCTCAACGCCCTGGGAACCGTCCACACGCAGGAATCAAGGGCTGAAAGCCCGGCTCAACGATTGCCGCTGCGCGGTTGGGCCGGGCTTTCAGCCCTCACGGATTTGCGATGCCATAACCCAGGGCGTTGCCCTGGGCTGGCGTAGGGCCGGGGCTTTGCCCCTTCGGAGCGCGCCGCTATGAAGAAGGGGTGGCAGACAAAGACGCTGGGTAACGTGTGCTCGTTTTTGAATCGCGGCGTGTCTCCAAAGTATGTCGAAAAAGGCGGCATCGTCGTTCTGAACCAAAGATGCGTTCGTGACCATCGTGTGAATCTTGAACTCGGGAGAAGGCACGATGTAATAGCCAAGAACGTCAGCAATGAACGACTACTCCAAGCAGGTGATGTCTTGGTGAACTCTACAGGGACGGGAACCCTTGGTCGAGTCGCGCAACTACAAGAAAATCCACCTGAGCCATCGACGGTTGATTCGCACGTCACAATTGTTCGGCCTTCACCGGGCTATTTCTTTCAAGAGTTCTTCGGCTACATGCTTCGAGACATCGAACCCAAGCTGAAGGAGAGCGGCGAGGGGTGCGGCGGACAAACTGAATTAAACCGCTCGCTGCTCGCGGAAAAGTTCGTGGTTCGTTTCCCCGAGTCTCTCCCCGAACAGCGGCGGATCGTCGGCATCCTCGACGAAGCGTTTGAGGGCCTCGCCACCGCCAAGGCCAACGCCGAAAAGAATCTAAAGAATGCCCGCGCCCTCTTCGAAAACCACCTCCAATCCCTCTTCACCCAGCGCGGGCCGGGGTGGGTGGAGAAGCGGCTCGCTGACGTTGCCGATTTCAAGAACGGGTTGAACTTTACGCGACAGAGCAACGGCCAGACGCTCCGAATGGTTGGCGTTGGGGACTTTCAAGATCACTCCATAGTTCCAGTTGATACGCTCCAGTCCGTTACCATTGATGGCAAACTCTCCGACGACTACTTGATCCGACGTGACGATATTCTGACGGTGCGCTCAAACGGCAGCAAAGATTTGGTCGGTCGCTGCATGCTCGTTCCCGACGTGGATGGAATGACTTCGTTTTCCGGCTTCATCATTCGAATTCGCTTCGACACCCGCGTGCTCAACCCGCGATTCCTGCTCCTCTTTATGAAGTCCAGCGCAACCCGTGACCGGCTCACGCGTGACGGCGGTGGTGCGAACATCAGCAACATCAACCAAGCCAAACTCTCGGAATTGCCAGTTTCTTTGCCGTCCTTCAAACAGCAGGGGGAGATTGCGAATCGTCTCGACGACCTCCACGAAGAAACCCAACGCCTCGCCCGCCTCTACGAGCGGAAGCTCGCGGCGCTGGAGGCGTTGAAGAAATCCCTCCTGCACCAAGCCTTCACCGGAGAATTATAAGCCATGACTGACAAATCCCAGCCATCGCCCCCGCCCGGTGACGAGTTGATTGTTTATTTGACTGAGGACGGAAAACTCAAAGTCGATGTGCGGTTTCAAGGCGAGACGGCGTGGCTTTCGCTTAGCCAGATGGCGGAGTTGTTCCAGCGGGACAAATCGGTCATCTCCCGGCACATCAAAAACGTATTTGACGAAGGGGAGCTGGCGCGAAGTTCAGTTGTTGCAGAATCTGCAACAACTGCTGCGGACGGGAAGACTTACCAGGTCGAGTTCTACAATTTGGATGTCATCATCAGCCGCGAGGAGGCCGACTCGCTTGCCGTGGAGGAATACGAACGTTTTTCCGCCCGGCGCCGCACCCAACTCGAAAACGAGGGGCAAGCCGACACTCTAACGCTGCTCGAAGCCGAGGTGAAGAAGATGCCCGGCGCGAAGATTCCCAAGCGCCCGAAGCCATGAACGAAGCCGAAACCAGAACCGAGCACATTGATCCAGCCCTGAAAGCTGCGGGCTGGGGCGTCGTCGAGGGCAGCCGCATCCTCAGGGAATACCCGATCAGCCCCGGCCGTATCGAAGGTCATGGCAGGCGAGGGAATCCACTCTTCGCCGACTACGTTCTGGAGTATCGCAACCGCAAGCTGGCAGTAGATGAAGCCAAGGCATGGGATTTGCCGCTCACAGAAGGCGTGGCGCAGGCGAAGGACTACGCAACGAAGCTCGCTCTCCGCTGGGCCTACGCGACAAACGGTCAGGGGAGGATGCCATGGTAAGGATCGAACCGGATGAGATTCGACGCAGGGCACGTGTTCCAACAAATGGGAGTCTCTTTTTTACCATCTTTCAGACCTTTATGGCCGGTCCGATGAAGGATGGGGAACCAAGCCCGTCGTTCGGGGAATATCCGCCGGACTTCTTCGATTTCATCGTGATCGACGAGTGCCATCGCGGCGGCGCAAACGACGAGAGCACCTGGCGGGCGATCCTCGAATACTTTTCCTCGGCGGTGCAGCTGGGTCTCACAGCGACGCCCAAGCGCAAAGACAACGTGGACACCTACGCCTACTTCGGCGACCCGGTCTATACCTATTCGCTCAAGGACGGGATCAACGACGGGTTCCTGACCCCGTTCAAGGTGAAGCAGATTTCCACGACGCTGGACAAATACGTTTACACCCCGGACGACACGGTGGTTGAGGGGGAGGTCGAATCGGGCAGGCTCTATGAAGAGCAAGATTTCAACCGCAGCATCGAGATCAGGGAACGCGAGCAGAAGCGGGTCGAGATCCTGATGAGCCAGATCAACCAGAACGAGAAAACGCTCGTCTTCTGCGCCAACCAGGCCCACGCGCTGGTCGTGCGCGACCTCATCAACCAGGCCAAGACGAGCAAGGATGCGAACTATTGTCAGCGAGTTACTGCCGACGACGGATCGCTGGGCGATCAGCACTTGCGCGATTTTCAGGATAACGAGAAGACGATCCCTACGATCCTGACGACATCACAGAAGCTGTCCACAATTCCCTGCGTGTGCCAGAAGAGGAAGAAAGCAAAGATCAAGCTGGCCGATGGCAAAGAGCGCACGATCCAGCACATGACGGCGACAACCTTCTGGCACCCTGACGGCACGCCGATTTCAGCCCGGCAGTTCATGGAAATGCTCTTCGGCCGAGTTCCTGAGTTTTTCCAGAGCGAGGAGGAATTGCGGCTGCTATGGAGCGCGCCCGACACCCGTGCCAAGCTGTTGGAAGGTCTCGCTGAAAAAGGCTTCGGTCCCGACCAGCTGGCCGAGATGCAGAAGATCATCGACGCCGAGAAAAGCGATCTCTTCGACGTGCTCGCCCATGTCGCCTACGCCCTGCCGCCACTCAGCCGGGAAGAACGTGCGAGCAAGGCCAAGGTGGAGATCCCCACGCACTTCAACAGCAAGCAGCAGGCATTCCTCGACTTCGTGCTGTCGCACTACGTCAACGTCGGGGTCGAGGAGCTCGACCAAACCAAGCTGACCCCGCTCCTGCGCCTCAAGTATCACAACTCCATTAACGACGCCGTAGCAGACCTGGGTGCCGACATCGGCCAAGCGTTTGCCGGGTTTCAGAAGTTTCTCTACCAAGGCGTGGCCTGAGCCAGCGCCCAAGCCAACCGGCTGTCCACAGCGCCAACGGACGCCAGGCCTGATTTCTCGCCCGCCCCTCAATGATTCTCGATTTTCTTGTGTCCGGGCATTGGACGGGAGGTCCGAAACCTGCTTGATTGGATGGCAACATCCATGAGCCACCCATTCGACACCCTGCGTTCCTTTGATGCCGGCAAAAGCCGCACCGGATATTTTCACTCGCTTCCAGCGCTTGAAGAGGTCGGGATCGGAAGGATCTCGAGGCTGCCGGTCAGCATCCGGATCGTCCTGGAATCCGTCCTCCGCAACTGCGACGGAAAAAAAGTCCAGGCGAAGGACGTGGAGACATTGGCCAACTGGAACGCGAAGGCGCCGGCGCCGGAGGAAATTCCCTTTGTGGTCGCTCGGATCGTCCTGCAAGATTTCACGGGAGTTCCACTTCTGGTGGATCTTGCTGCGATGCGCACGGCGGTCCAGACCCAGGGAGGGAACCCCGCGATCATCGAGCCTCTCGTTCCGGTGGATCTCGTGGTGGACCACTCCGTGCAGGTGGATTTCTACGGATCGGACGATGCGCTGCGCCTCAACCTTGAGATGGAATTCCAGAGGAACCGCGAGCGCTACCAGTTTTTGAAGTGGGGCCAGCAGGCGTTCAAGACCTTCGGCGTGGTTCCCCCCGGGATCGGAATCGTCCATCAGGTCAACCTCGAATACCTCGCCAAGGGGGTGCTCAGCCAGAAATGCGACGCCGGAGATCGGACGTCGGAGATTTTTTATCCGGACACGCTGGTCGGGACCGACTCGCACACGACGATGATCAACGGCCTGGGCGTTGTCGGCTGGGGGGTGGGCGGGATCGAGGCCGAGGCCGGGATGCTCGGCCAACCGGTCTATTTTCTGACGCCGGAAGTCGTCGGGGTCCACCTGTCCGGGCACCTGCGCGATGGGGTGACCGCGACCGACCTCGCGCTCCATGTGACCCAGCTCCTCCGCGCGGAGAAGGTCGTCGGGAAGTTTGTGGAGTTCTACGGCGAAGGCGCAGCCAACCTGCCGCTCACCGACCGCGCGACCGTCGCCAACATGGCCCCGGAATATGGCGCGACGATGGGGTTCTTCCCGGTGGATTCCGAGTCGGTCAGCTACCTCGCCTCGACCGGCCGCACGGACGCCCAGTGCCTCGCATTCGAAAATTATTTTCGCGCGCAGAACCTTTTTGGGATGCCCGAGAAGGGGGATATCGACTACAGCGTGGACATCGAGATCGACCTTTCGCGCGTCCGGCCAAGCGTCGCAGGGCCGAAGCGGCCGCAGGATCGGATCGACCTCCCGAACCTCAAAAGCGCGTTCGGCTCGCTGCTCACCGATCCGGTCTCCGTGGGCGGATACGGGAAATCCGCCTCCGACCTCGGCCGCAGCGCGAGCGTGCGCATCGGCGGGCCAGACCCATCTGGCGGATCCGAATCGGCACCCGACGGGCAGCAGGAGGCCCCGGGCCAAGGCCTGCACAGCACGCTGCGCGACGGCTCGATCGTCATCGCCGCCATCACGAGCTGCACAAATACCAGCAACCCGAGCGTCATGCTGACCGCCGGCCTCCTGGCAAAAAAGGCGGTCGCGCGCGGGCTCCGCGTCGGCCCGGCGGTCAAGACCTCGCTCGCGCCCGGCTCGCGCGTCGTGAAGGACTACCTGGACAAGGCCGGCCTCCAGCCCTACCTCGACCAGCTCGGCTTCCAGATTGTCGGCTACGGGTGCACGACTTGCATCGGCAACTCCGGGCCGCTCAGGCCCGAGATCGAGGCCGCGATCGTCCGGAACGACCTCGTCACCGCCGCCGTCCTCTCGGGCAACCGGAATTTCGAGGCCCGCATCCACCAGAACATCCGCGCAAATTTCCTCATGTCCCCGCCGCTCGTCGTCGCGTTTGCTCTTGCCGGGCGGGTTGATATCGACCTCGCGAGCGAGCCGATCGCAAAGAGCACGGACGGCGAGGACGTTTATCTGAAAGACATCTGGCCGACGCTGGACGAGATCCGCAACGAGATGCAGGCGGCCCTCAAGCCGGAGGCCTTCCAAAGGCTCTACACCGGGTTTGCCGAGCAGAATCCTAAGTGGAACGAGGTGCCCGCCAGCACCGGGCAGATCTACGAGTGGGACCGCTCGAGCACATACATCCAGGAGCCCCCGTTCTTTGGGGGCTTCGGAATGCAGGCCGGAACGATTTCAAATATTACCGGCGCGCGCCCGATCGGCATCTTCGGGGACTCGGTAACCACCGACCATATCTCCCCGGCCGGGGCAATCAAGCCGAGCTCGCCCGCAGGAAAATACCTCGTCGAAAACGGGATCGGCGCCGCCGACTTCAACAGCTACGGCAGCCGCCGCGGGAACGACCGCGTGATGACGCGCGGCACGTTTGCGAACGTCCGGATCAAGAACCTCATGATCCCGCCGAAGGCCGATGGCACGCGGGTCGAAGGCGGGCTCACGGTCCACCAGCCGGACGGCGCGCCGATGAGCATCTACGACGCCTGCATGCAATACCTGTCGGAGGGGACGCCGCTCGTGATCTTCGCCGGGCACGAATACGGAACAGGCTCAAGCCGCGACTGGGCGGCGAAGGGCACCCGCCTGCTCGGGGTCCGGGCGGTCGTCGCGCAAAGCTTCGAGCGCATCCACCGGTCGAACCTCGTCGGCATGGGCGTCCTCCCGCTCCAGCTCCCCGAGGGGGCCAGCGCGGAATCGCTCGGGCTCGACGGCACGGAAACCTTCGACATCACCGGCCTCGGAGACAGCATCCAGCCCCGGCAGGATGTGACGCTCACAATCTTCCGCCAGGATGGAACCTGCGAATCGCTGGCGGTGAAGCTCCGGATCGACACGCCGATCGAGGTCGACTACTACCGGCACGGCGGGATCCTTCCCTTCGTCCTGCGCCAGCTTCTCACCGCCTGAATAAATCAAAATTATGAAAAAAAACTTTCGCATAGCGGTTTTGGCAGGTGACGGGATCGGCCCGGAGGTGATGGCCGAGGGGCTGAAGGTGCTCGGGGCGGCGGCCAAGAAATTCTCCATCGGGCTCGAGCTCGACTTCCAGCTGGTCGGCGGGGCTGCGATCGATGCGGCCGGGCGGGCGCTGCCGGCGGAGACGCTGGCGGCCTGCGATTCCGCTTCCGCCATTTTATTTGGTTCGGTGGGCGGCCCGAAGTGGGAGTCGCTGCCGCCGTCCGAGCAGCCCGAGCGGGCGGCGCTCCTGCCGCTGAGGAAGCACTTCGGCCTGTTCGCAAACCTTCGTCCGGCGGTGTGCCTTCCGGAGCTCGTCCATGCCTCGCCGCTCCATCCGCGCCTGGTTGAGGGCGGGTTCGACGTCCTGTGCGTTCGCGAGCTGACCGGCGGGCTGTATTTTGGAGAGCCGAAGTATTTGCGGGATGAGGGCGGTGAGGAGGTCGCTGTGGACACGATGAGGTATTCCGAAAGCGAGATCCGGCGGATTGCGAAGGTGGCGTTCGAGGCCGCTCGCGGGCGCAGCGGGCGGGTCACCTCGGTGGACAAGGCCAACGTGCTGCAAAACGGGGTGCTCTGGCGCAGGATCGTCACAGAGATCGGCAGGGGCTTCCCCGAGGTCGCGCTCAACCACCTCTACGTGGACAACGCCGCGATGCAGCTCATCAAAAACCCGAAATCCTTCGACGTCCTGCTGGCAGAAAACCTTTTTGGAGACATCCTGAGCGACGAGATGGCGATGATTGCAGGGTCGCTTGGGATGCTGCCGAGCGCCAGCCTCGGAGCATCAACCGGCGGCACGATGCGGTTCGGCATGTATGAGCCGAGCGGCGGGACCGCTCCGGATATTGCAGGGAAAGGGATCGCCAACCCGATCGCCCAGATCCTATCATCGGCCATGCTGCTCCGGTTTTCCTGCGGCTGCGAGGACGCGGCGGCGGCGATCGAGGCGGCCGTGCGCTCGGTGATCGCGGCCGGGCTCCGCACCGCCGATATCCATACCCCGGACGCCCGGCTTGTCAGCACGGCAGAGATGGGCGACGCTATCGTGGCAGCCCTCTGACTATCTGATCCGCCCGCTCGAGCTCGGGCTTGAGAGTCCGATAGGGCAGATTCCTGCGGAGGTCGCCCCGTAGATGCAAAGGTCGCAGGAGATCCGCTGGCCCTCGCGCTGGGAAGTTTCCGAATCGTAGTAAACGGGATTTTTCATCATGGATTCAACTGCCACCTCACAGGAGTACGGAGCCCTGAGGAGCGCCGGAAACCAACGCCCCCCCGGCCGAAGCCTTTCCGAGGTGCTGGAACTGCCCGTGCCCCAGGATCGCCGCTTCCCAGGCGGAATGATCTGCGGCAGGGAGATCCGCCGGAAATCTGGCTGACGAGCGCCTCCATTTCCCAAGCCAATCGGCGGCGAGGAGCTCGTGCCCGGCACGCACGGCCAGCGGGGTCAGCGCGATCGTGGTCTCGGTTTTTTTCCCGGCGCTGCGCCCGCGGGCGACATGGAACCCGGCCGCCAGCATCGCGAGGCGCGAGGCGGTCGAGCAGGTGTAGGTGATCAGCTCGACTCCCCTCCCCCGGCACGCCGAAAAAATGCTGAGGAAGGCCTGCGGCGTCCATGCCTCGGCATTTGTTTTCCCGGAAAACATGTCGTAAAAAATGATATCCGGGGCGAGCGGTGCGGAGCCGAGGGTTTCGAGGAAATTTCCTTCGACGAGCGTCCAGGCGAGTTTCTGGTGCGTTTTCGACTGCCAGGCGGCATCTTTGAGGATTCCGGCGGGCGCGCTGTGGCGGAGGTAGCGGAACTGGTCGTTGTTCCGGAACGCGAGCCTCAGCGAGTCGAGATCATTTTCAAAGCTCACGATGTGCAGCCCCCGGGCCGGCGGCGCGCCGCATTCGTAGCAGGCGATTGCTGCCATCGCATTCGCCCCGGCCCCGAGCCCGACATCCCAGATCACGAGGGGGTCGGCCGCCTGCTGGCTGAGGCGCTCGGAAAGCCGGGATTGCTCGACGTAGAGGCTTTGGGCCTCCTCCATCGGCGGGGTGCGCGAGTGCATGATCTCGCCCGAACCGATGTGCCGGATGCTTGAAAACCCCTCCCAGGCCGCGTGGATCTCATAGTTCCCTAGAGCCTGCCGTTTGGGCGGTTTAGGCTTCTGAGCCAAGACCGGATTGTCGAGGTCGTCCTCGTGGAGCGTCGCCCGCTTCTCGTGGTACAGGGAGAGGAACGTTCCCGACAAAATGCTCGCCCGGATATCGCGCATCATCCGGTGGTAGAAATGGATGTTGTGCTTGCCGAGCAGCTGCCAGCCGAGCGTCTCGCGCGTCTTGGTGAGGTGGTGGAGGTAGGCGCGCGAGTAGCGCCGGCAGGTCGGGCAGCCGCAGGCAGGATCGAGCGGCTCGCCGGAAAACTTGTAGACCCCCCGCCGGAGCTGGAGATACCCGCGCGACGTGAACACCCCGCCGCGCTGGGCCACCTGCGTCGGGATAATGCAGTCGAACATGTCCACGCCACGGTGGACCGCCTCGAGGATGTCTAGCGGCGTGCCCACCCCCATCAGGTAGCGGGGCTTGTCTGCGGGCAGAAGCCCGGCCGTAAACGCGCAGATCTCCTCCCGCTCGCTTTTGCCCTCGCCGACCGCCAGCCCGCCGATCGCAAAGCCGTCGAATGGCATCTCCGCGAGCCGCAGCGCGCTTTCGCGCCGGAGCGCAGGAAACAGCGCGCCCTGGGCGATCGCAAACATCGCCTGCGGAGATCCCGCCCGCGCAGCAAGGCTCCGCGCAGCCCAGCGGTGGGTCAGCTCCAGCGCGGCGCGCGCCACCCCCTCCTCTGCCGTCGAGGCCACGCACTGGTCGAGCGCCATCATGATGTCGCTGCCGATTGCCACCTGCGCCCCGATGCTGACCTCCGGGCTGAGCAGGATCGTCCGCCCGTCGGTGTAGCTCTGAAAAACCGCGCCCTCCTCGGTCAGGGATCGCGAGTGCGGCAGGGAGAAAATCTGATATCCGCCCGAGTCGGTGAGCACCGATCGCTTCCAGCTCATGAACTCGTGGATCCCCCCCATGCGGCGGAAAACATCCAGCCCCGGGCGCAGCAGGAGGTGGTAGGTGTTCGCGAGCAGGATCTGCGACCCGGCGTCCTCCAGCGTCTGCGGAAGCTGAGCCTTCACCGTCGCCTGCGTCCCCACCGGCATGAACAGCGGGGTGAGCACCTCGTTGTGCAGCGTCCGGAATCGCGCCGCCCGCGCCTCCGAGCCTGCGGCGCGCGCCTCGACCTGAAAATGCAGGCGGGAATCCATTCGCTTTTCTGCCAGGCTAGCCCGGAGAAATGAGCGAGCCGGATTTGATCATCCGGCTGAATTCCTTCTTGGTCGCCTGGTGGTGGGTTCCGTCGTGCGTCGCGATGTCCTGGAGGGCCTTGTAGGCGACCGAGAGCCGCTCCAGGCGCACGATGCGCACGTATCCCCCGTCAATTTTCCAGACCTGATCCTGTTGGAGCTTCAGCTTCAAGGCAGGGGGAAGCGTGAGGTGAACGCGGTGACCTTCTTTCGCAGCGCGGCCAGCGCCGGCTCATCGTTGCGGGCCTCGAGCGCGGCGTGGATGAAATCGGCCGCCTGCATCATGTCCTCCTCGCGGAGCCCGCGGGTCGTCATGGCAGGCGTCCCGATCCGGATCCCCCCGGTTTTGCTGATCGGCTCGGTGTCGAAGGGGATCGCGTTTTTGTTGACCGTGATCGCCGCCTTGTCGAGCGTGATCTGGGCTTCGGCGCCGTTGATCCCGCGCTGGCGCAGGTCCACGAGCATCACATGGTTGTCGGTGCCCCCCGAGACGATCCGGTAGCCGAGCATATGCAGCCGGGCGGCGAGCGCCTTGGCATTGTTTGCGACCTGCTGCGAGTAGCGCTTGAAATCCGGCTGGAGGGCCTCGAGAAAGCAGACCGCCTTGGCGGCGATGACATGCATGAGCGGACCTCCCTGGACTCCAGGAAATGTCTGGGAGTCCACCTTCTTGGCAAACTCCTCGCGGCAGAGGATCAAGCCGGCCCGCGGGCCGCGCAGGCTCTTGTGGGTCGTGGTCGTCACGAAGTGCGCGTGCGGCACCGGCGACGGGTGGACCCCGCCGGCCACGAGCCCCGCGATGTGCGCCATGTCCACGAAGAGGTACGCCCCGGCCGAGTCCGCGATCGCGCGCATGCGGGCGAAGTCGATCGTCCGCGGGTAGGCCGAGGCCCCGGCCGTAATCATCTTCGGCTTCACCTCGACCGCCTGGCGCTCGAGCGCATCGTAGTCGATCGTCTCGGTTTCGCGGCTGACCCCGTAGTGGTGGACCTCGTAGAGCTTCCCGGAAAAATTTGCTTTGTGCCCGTGCGTGAGGTGCCCGCCGTGCGCGAGGTCCATCGTGAGGATCCGGTCGCCGGGCTGGAGGACGCTGAAATAGACCGCCATGTTCGCCTGGCTCCCGCTGTGCGGCTGGACGTTGGCGTGATCCGCGCCGAAGAGCTTCCTCGCGCGCTCGAGGGCGAGCGTCTCCACGACATCCACAAACTCGCACCCGCCATACCAGCGGCGCCCCGGGTAGCCCTCCGCATATTTGTTCGTGAGGCACGAGCCCTGGGCCTCCATCACCGCCCGGCTCGTGAAGTTTTCTGAGGCGATGAGCTCGATGTGCTCGAACTGGCGTTCGCGCTCGCGGGCGATGGCATCCGCGATTTCAGGGTCTGCTGCCGATAGTGCCGAGGTGGGTGGTGTCGTCATGGGTTTCGAGTTGATCTTTTTTAATAGGGATGGCAGGGCGCGGGCAATCGTATCCTTGCATTTTTCGTAAACCGCGCGCCCTTGGCCGATCGGGTCAGGCACGTCCGGGCTCCCCGGCTCGTCCTCGAGGAGGAGCGCTGCCTTTTCAGAGGATTCTGGAAAAAACAGGTCGAGCGTCCGCAGGTGGTCGCGGGTCATGACGAAGATGTGGGTCGCGCGCTCGAGCATCTCCTCGTTGACCGGCTGGCTGCGCTGCCTGGAGATATCTATGCCGTCCGCTGCGAGCGCCCGCACCGCATCGGTGCTCGGCGGCTGCCCTCTGGCAGCGCTGAGCCCGGCGGATTCGATGCGGATCCCCTTGAGCCCCTCCGCCAGCTTGCGGAAAAGCCCCTCCGCCATCGGGCTCCGGCAGATGTTGCCGGTGCAGAGGAAAAGAATATGTCGTCGGGCCTGGCTCATTTTCCTTGCGCTTTCCAATCGGTTAGTGGGTGAGCCCAACCCCCATGACGGAGAGGAGGATGGCAAGCAACCGGGACATGAAGGCAAATCGCGCGAGCATAGGATCGGGTTTGATCAGAAAAACTCAAAATCTGTCGGGGCGCAGGGACGTGCAGTTCTCCCCAAGGAGAGGAAACTTGAAGGTTTGCCCGCCCGCTGGCAAGGATGGAAAGGCCTTCCAGAAAATTTTCAAAAGGAAAGGTTTGGACGGCGCGGGCTACGGCTGATAGACGGGTTCCATGGTGAGTCAGGAATCCCCATCGATCGAATCGGCCGCCCAGCAGGAGGTCCATACGCTCGACCATGTCGACCAATACCTCATGGTCGGCAAGGAATCCGATGCTTCGGATGTCCACCTGAGCGTCAACTCCCAGCCGATCTGGCGGAGGTTCGGAAATCTGGAGGCGATCTGGAAGCAGGCCCCTGTGCTCACGGCGGAGGATACCGAGCGGCTCGCCATGGGGTTTTTGGATGAGAAGCAGTACCACCAGCTGGCCGAGCGCGGGGATGTGGATTTCGCCTACTCGAACGCCCTCGGCCGTTTCCGCACCAGCGTGGTTCGCCAGAGGACCGGCTTCGACCTCGTTTTCCGCATCATCAACAGCAATGTGCGCTCGATGGACGAGCTCGGCCTGCCGCCGCAGCTCAAGCTCCTCACCCAATACCAAAATGGGCTTGTCCTCGTGACCGGATCCGTCGGCAGCGGCAAGAGCACCACCCTCGCCGCCCTCGTTGACGAGATCAACCGCGACCGCAGCGACCACATCATCACGCTCGAGGACCCGATCGAATACGTCATCCCGTCAAAGGGATGCCACGTCACCCAGCGCGAGGTCCATACCCATACAAAATCCTTCGGAAACGCCCTGCGCGGAGCCCTGCGCGAAGACCCCGACGTCATCATGGTCGGGGAAATGCGCGACCTCGAGACGATCCAGCTCGCGATCACCGCCTCCGAGACCGGCCACCTCGTGCTCGGAACCCTCCACACCAGCAACGCCGCCCGCACGCTCGACCGCGTGCTCGACGTCTTCCCCACCGACCAGCGCGACCAGATCCGGATCATGGTCAGCGAATCCCTCCGCGGAGTGATTTCCCAGCAGCTCGTCCCAAGGGCCGACGGGACCGGCCGTGCGCTCGCCATCGAGATCCTCATGAACACGCCGGCCGTCGGCAACGTCATCCGCGAGTCGAAGACGTTCATGCTCCCTGGCATCATCCAGACCGGTCGCAAGCTCGGCATGAAGCTCATGGACGACTCTCTGCAGGAGCTCTTCGAGACTGGAATCATCTCCTCGGAGGAGGCGGTTTACCGCGCCGAACAGAAAAACCAGATGATGCAGATCACAGGGCACAGCTGACATGGCATACATCAACCAGTTTTTTCAGATCCTCATCGAAACCGGCGCGTCCGACCTCCATCTCGGGGAGGGCCAGGCACCAAAAATCCGCCGGCATGGAGAGATCGTCCCGATCCGCGAGGAGGTGCTCACGCATGAGGAGATGGGGTTCATGCTGCACGAGATCTCCGGCGCGCGGCGCTGGGAAAAATTCGAGGAGTCCGGCGACCTGGATTTCGCCTACGAGATGGACGAGGACACCCGGTTCCGCTGCAACTATCTCAAGCAGACGAACGGATACGGGGCCGTCTTCCGGATCATTCCCACCAAAATCAAGACGCTCGAGGAGCTCGGGGTCCCTTCGATCATCAAGACGTTCGGGCACATGCGCGGAGGGATCGTGCTCGTCACCGGCCCGACAGGCAGCGGAAAGAGCACCACCCTCGCCGCGCTCATCGACTACATCAACTCGAACTTCGCGCGGCACATCGTCACGATCGAGGAGCCGATCGAGTTCGTGCATAAAAACAAGAAGAGCATCATCACCCAGCGGGAGGTCCCCGAGCACGCCCCCTCGTTCCCGATCGGGCTCAAGGCCGCCCTCCGCGAGGACGCCGACATCGTCCTCGTCGGAGAAATGCGCGACCTGGAGACGATCGCCCTCGCGCTCACCGCCGCCGAAACCGGCCTCCTCGTCTTCGGAACCCTCCATACGAACAACTCCCGGAAGACCGTGGACCGCATGATTGACGTTTTCCCAAGCGACCAGCAGGCCCAGGTGCGGACGATGCTCGCGGCCTCGCTGCGCGGGGTCGTCGCCCAGCTCCTCATGAAGCGCCATGACGTCAGCGGGCGGGTGGCCGTCAACGAGATCCTCATCGTCAACAGCGCGGTCTCGGCAATCGTCCGCGAGGGGGCCACCCAAAAGCTCCAGGACGTGATTGTCGCAGGCAAGGGCGAGGGCATGCAATTTATGGACGACGCCATCTGGGACCAGCTCGTCGCCGGAAAAGTCTCCGCCCACGAAGCCTACATGAAGGCGATCGACAAGCAGAGGTTCAAAGCGTTCCTCCCCCCTGAGGAGGAGGGCCTCGCCAACGCCGCCGGAGTCCCCGATGACGTCGACCACCACGACCTCGGGAAAAAGCCTGCCCTCCGCGCGAGAACCGCTGTCGATGAGATCAAAAAAAACCTGAAACCGCAGTGATCGCACGCGGGACTCGCCCCCTGCCAGTTTTGAAAAAATCCAGCAAGCACGGCCCCGGGGCGGCGCGCCCGCGCCTGATGATGCGGGGGGCTCCGCCAGGGCCTCGGGGAGCGTTGCTCCTGGTCGATATCAGCAACTCGTTCGTCAAGCTCGCCATCGCGAAGAACGGCCGGATCGGACGGGTCCACCGCCTGCCAACCCACTCGCTCGAGGCCGATCAGATCCTCGCCGTCGCAGGCGGACAGCGGCTCGCCGGCACCGTTGCCGCCTCCGTCGTTCCCAAAAAAAATGGTGTGGTGGATGCGGCCTGCGGGCCGGGCGTTTGCTGGATCGGGCCTGAGGTGCGCCTCGGGGTCGGCATTGATTACCCGAACCCGCGAGGCATCGGCCCTGACCGGCTTGCCAACGCGGCTGGCTGCGCGGCCCACTACGGTGCCCCTGCCATCGTGGTGGACTTTGGCACGGCGGTCACTTTCGATGTCATATCCGCAGAGGGCAACTACATTGGCGGAGTCATCGCGCCCGGGCTCAATGCCATGACGGATTACCTCCACGACCGCACGGCCCTCCTCCCCTTGATCCGCCTCCGGGAGCCCTGCGCTGCGGTCGGGCGCTCGACCAGGGAGGCGATGCTCTCGGGCGCAGTCCACGGCTACCGAGGCCTCGTCGCGGAAATCATCCGGCAGATCCGGCGGGAAGCCTTCCCGCACCGCCGCCCGAAAGTTGTCGCCACCGGCGGCGACGCCAGCCTCATTGCCTCCGGCCTCCGGATCTTTGATGCCGTAGATCCCCGCCTCACCCTCCGGGGGCTCCTCGTCGCCGCCAGGCTGAACCTGTCAACGCGCTGAGAGCAACCCGTTGAACCCGCCGTCCGCCTCAAGAAATCATGGGTTTTTTTTGAGCTGGGCGATGTCGTAGCCCTTCGCTGCGATGAGCTCGAGGATCTGGCAATACGTTGCGTCCGGCAGCTCCGGCTGCCTGGCAAGGACCCAGAGGAACTGCCGCGACGGATGGCCGACGACCGCCCAGGAATAATTTTTTTCGTCGAGCCCGATGATCCAGTAAGCGCCGGCAAACGGCCCGCCAAAGCTCACGCGCAGCTTCGTATTGTCTGATCCGGGGACCACTGCAGCGCGGCCATCCACGCACATCGGCTTCCCGTTTTTCCCGGCGCTCCGGTTCACGACGCGGATCGAGCCGTCCGGGTTGGGCAAGTATTCCGCCGTTGTCTGGCCGACGCAGTTCCTCTCGAAAAAGTTCGGATATTTTGCGATCTCGAACCATTTCCCGGAATAGCGCGCCAGATCCACCGAGGCGACGGTGGTGAGGGGCGGACGGGACGCGCAACCAGAGAGGAGCAGGCCGATCAGCATGGCTGCCGGTGAAAAAATCGTTTTCATATTTTTCTAGGAATTGCTGGTCGGTCTGGAACCGCGCGGCTATGCCGCGCGGCCTTCTTGTCTGGTTTTGGGTGCCCTGCTACTGCGGGTAATCGAGTGCCTCCGGGATCATGACCTGCGACAGGGCGCTTGCCGCGCTGTCTTTGGCCAACCGGGCCCCGGTGAGGCATCTGCACAGCTTGCCGCTCAGGCGCAGGAACGGCTGCAGTGCCGGCAGCTCCGGACATGGCCCGGCCTTGGCAGGGTGCTTCTGCGCCTCCTCGCCCAAGCCCTCGGCTCCGACCGCTTCGCCTGCCTTGCCGGGGATGGCCCCCTCGATCTCGGAGGCCCCGGAGCACGTGGCGCACGCCTCGTCGGTCCATTCGGGGTGGCTGCTGTATCCAAAAACAAGGTCGGCGCAAATCCGGGAGACTTCGCCGGCCGCCCGTGCGGCCTGCACATGGCAGAGCGATGTCAAAAAGGGCAGCACTCCAGGCAGCTCCTCGGCAACTGAAGGGTGCGCTCCGGCGGACGCCTCGAGGTTGATCACGTCCAGGATCTGCTGCCTCGAGGCAAGCAGCCAGCAAAGGGCATCGGCCAGCGGGAAGGTGACCCCGTGCCGGTTGCTCTGGTAAAGCTTCTGGCCGTTGGCATCGGTCGTGCACTGCAGGTGGCGCAGGGTCCAAAGCCAAAGCTTCATCGCCGTGGCAAGCAGGCACGCCCCGGTTTTCGGATGTCCGGATGAGGTCTGTTTCAGGTCGGCGATCCAGGACTCGAATTGGGCGAGGAAGACCGGGTTGGTCATCGTCAGAGACATCTGGCGCCGCTGGACCGCCTCCGGCCCCTCATACGTCGCCTCGAGCTGGGCATCCATCCACTTGTTCCCGAGGAACCCGGGGCAGTCCTCGGTCACTCCATAGCCGCCCATCAAGCTCACCGCCTCGCGCATCATGGTGGCGCCGTAGCCGGTATTCCAAAGCTTGCAGGCAGGGCATAAGACGTTTGCCTGAGCATCGAGCAGGGCAAACTGAACCAGTGGGTTGTCGCGGAGCGCGCCCAGGCGGACGGCATCCGGCGCGGGATCGCGCGAAAGGGCGAGATACTCGATCGCCTCGTCTCCGAGCTTGGCCATGGCCTTGAATGCGGCGCGCCCGGAGAGGTTCCTCTCTGCAAAGACCCGATCCTTTTCCTTTTCCATCGGATCCAGGGTATCGAAAAGCCTTGCGGCCTCGAAGCCTAGCGCAGCGCTTGCCTCGCCGGTCGCCCAGATATCAACCAGCCGGTGGAGGACATCCTGCTTCGTCTGCAGGCCGAGGTCGTAGCGCGGCGAGCCGGGCTGGCCAGCCTCGCCCCCGCGAAACCTCGCGCGCTGGTACCGGATGACCGGCTCGACGGCGGAAAGGAGCTTGGCCGACGTCATCAGGCCGACGGTCACCCGCGTCCGGCGGAAGACCGCTTCGATCACCTCCCCGTGGCTGAAATTCGGGATGATCACGCCGTCTTTTACGGTGTATCCGCCAACGATCCGGCTGGCGGGAATTTGGAGGCTGAAGACAGGATCCCGGGTCGAAGAGAGCTGGTGGACGAGCTTGCGGGTCGGGATGCCGCGATCCCAGATCCCATGGTCTCCCTTTTCCAGAATCACGAGGCAGCTCCCCTTGATCCGGGGATCGGCCGAGTCCACAGCCGCAGTCACCACATTCGCAAACCCCATGTTGGTGATGAACCGCCCGCGCTTGTCCACATGCAGGACCGGCTCCTCGCCGTCCTTCCACGAAACGATGCGCAGCTTGCCGCCGAGCAGCCCGGTCTCGACGCCCACAAACGGAATCGGCTCGGTCAGGGCAAACGCGGCTCGGATCGGCACCCGCCCCTCGGCTGGAGCCGCAAGCGACATGTAGTGGTCGCGCTGCGCGGGCGTCCCGCGCTCATGGATCGGCGCGAGGCCGAGGTTGCCGGCCAGGCTGAACGTCGCCGCGCCCGCATCCACCCACGATAGCTCGAAAGCGACCAGCGCCAGCGCCAGATTCTTAGGCCCCTCGATGAACCCGCCGTATTCCGGCCCCAAAAAAACCGAGCTGATCCCCGAGCTGTCGAATACCTCCAATAAAGAATTCTTTTCGTCCGTCCACTCGTGGGTGTTCCGCGCGCCATTGGCCACGAGCCGGGCGACCGGCCCCCGGGCGACCGCCCGGACGGATTGCACCAGCATGGGAAGATCGTAGCGGTCGGCAAATCTCCAAAGGATTGCGCGAAGTTCGTCGGAAGGCAGGGTTTGTAAGGTAGTTTGTTCCATGAGGACTCCAGGTGGTCGGGCGTCTCGCTCCTGTCCCGGACATGCGACAAGAATCAAAAGGCTTTTTGATTGCAATCATCTATCCGGAATCAAGGCGGGATCGGCGAATCGGCACTGCTATAAATCGTGAGCCGGAAAGTGTCAAGCGGGCAGGGGAAAATCCGCTCAGCCCTGCGCGTTGCGGGCGGCGGCTTCGCGCAGCTTGTCCTTCTTGCTCTTTCGCTTGCCCTTGACGCCCCCTGCAGGAGGGCCGGGGATCTCGGCAGGCTCGAAGCCGGGGATCTGCTCGCGGGGAAGGCTCAGCCGGTGGCGCTTTTCGATGAGGCGGAAATGGGCGTGCGTGCCGGCGCTGATGAAGCTGACCGCGAGCCCGCTCGCCCCGGCCCGCCCGGTCCGGCCGATGCGGTGGGTGTAATCTGCGGTCGAGCGCGGCAGGTCGAAATTGACGACGACCGGAAGGCGCGCGATATCGAGGCCGCGGGCGGCGACATCTGTGGCGAGCAGGACCCGGACCTTGGAGGCCTTAAAATCGGCGAGCGCCCGCGTGCGTGCGCCCTGGCTCAGTCCGCCGTGGAGAGCGGCGGCCGGGATGCCTGCATAACGAAGCTTCTCCGCAACGTGCTCGGTCGCATATTTTGTTGCGACAAACACGAGGGCTTGCGCCCAACCGTTTTCCTGAACCAGATGCCTCAGCAGCTGGGTCCGACGGGGAGGGTCGACCTCGATCGCCCGCTGCAGGATGTCCGGCTGCCCGGCCGGTCCGGCTGGCGCCTCGATGCGCACCGGGTCGTGCAAGAGGGCCTCCGCCAGGGCGGTCACAGCCGGGGGAAAGGTTGCAGAGAAAAGCAGGCTCTGCCGCCGCGGCGGCAGGAGGGCGATGATCCGGGACAGCTCGTCTTGGAACCCGAGGTCGAGCAGGCGGTCCGCCTCATCCAGCACGAGCACGGAGACCTCGGAAAGCGAAACCGCATGGCGGGCGACCAGATCCAGAAGGCGTCCGGGGGTGGCCACGATGACGTCGGCCCCGCCGCCGAGCGCTAACATCTGCGGGTTGATCGAGACGCCGCCATAGAGGGAAAGCGTCTTGAGCGGCTCCTTCAGAAATCTTCCGTAGCTGCGAATCGCCTCTCCGACCTGCGCCCCGAGCTCGCGCGTCGGGACAAGGATGAGGGCGCGGACGAAGCGGCCGCGCGGCCGGCGCGCGGCGGAGAGAACCTCCAGAATCGGAAGGGCGAAGGCCGCCGTCTTGCCCGATCCTGTCTGCGCTGAAGCCCAGACATCGCCGCCGCGCAACACCGCAGGAATCGCCAGCTCCTGAACCGGAGCCGGAGCGGGGTACCCACGTTCAGAGATCGCGCGCAGAAGCGGCTCCGACAGTCCTAAAGAAAGGAAGGTCATAAACGGGGGGCAACCATATTCCCCGGCCGCGGCCCTTGGAGGATACGCCTTAGCCCGGACAATTCACAGGGGTGTGGCTCAGATTGCGTAACGCTTTGGTCGCCAGAGTCGGCGGCTGACCGAGGCCTAT
>JBAXXX010000066.1:0-21235 GCA_037127695.1 Verrucomicrobiia bacterium
GGGCTGGGGCGGGCTTGCACGAGGGAAGCATGGCGGCCGCAAGGATGGCTGCCGGGAAGATCAAAGAGTATTTCGATTTTGTCATGAGATTAAGAAAGACAGACAACTTGCAGAAATGTTCACAAAATGCGAGAGCAAAAACAGAGGAGAGCAAAATCTTTCCTCCCGCCGTCGTGGAGGTGCACTCGCGGCCCGGACATCATGAGCCCGTGTAAAAGTTTTTGATTGCGGCGGCGACCGCCTCGATTTCCTCGGGGCGAAGCTCCGGGAAGACCGGCAGGGCGAGGGAATCGCGGGAGGCGGCCTCGGAGACCGGGAAGTCGCCTGGCTTGTGGCCGAGGTAGGAGAAGCATTCCTGAAGGTGGAGCGGGACGGGGTAATAGACGGCGCAGCCGATTTCGGCGGCCTGGAGGTGGGCCATGAGAGCATCGCGGTTCCGGGCTCGGATCACAAACTGGTGGTAGATGTGGCTGTTCTCCAGATCCGCATCGGGCGGGGGGGGCGGCTTGATGAACTCGCCGAGCCCGCCTGCGGAAAATGCTTCGCGATACAGGGCTGCATTCCGCCGCCGCGCGGCATTCCAGCCCGTCAGGTGCGGGAGCTTGGCGTGGATGACCGCCGCTTGGAGCGCGTCGAGGCGGAAGTTTCCTCCGACCTCCCGATGAAAATACCTTTGCTCCATCCCATGGTTGCGCATGAGCCGGAGGCGCTCGGCCAACTCCGGATCGCGGCAGACAGAGATTCCGCCGTCGCCGGCCCCCCCAAGGTTTTTTGTGGGGAAGAAGCTGAAGTAGGCGGAGTCCGAGATGGCTCCGGCTTTCAGCACGCCGCCTGCGCTGCGATGCTCCGCCCCGACCGCCTGGGCGGCGTCCTCGATGACCTCCAGATGGAACCGCTTCGCGATTTCGAGGATCGCATCCATCCGGCAGCAAGTTCCGAAGAGGTGGACCGGGATGATCGCGCGGAGCCGGCTCCCGCGCGGGGTCAGAAGCGAGCCGTCCGGACCCGGGCGGCATCGGGCCTCTAGGAACTCCAGCAATTTTTCTGGATTCAAGTTTAACGTGCCGTCCTCGACATCCACGAAGACCGGTTCCGCTCCGATGCGGTGGACGCAACCGGCGGTGGCGAAAAACGTATAGGGGGAGGTGATGACCGCGTCGCCGGGACCGATTCGCATCGCCATGAGGAGTGCGAGCTGCGCATCTGTTCCCGAGGACATGCCGACCGCATGGCCGCATCCGATGAAGCTGCGAAAAGCCTCCTCGAAATCCTCGACGGCGCCGCCGAGGATGAACTGCTGCGAGTCAAAGAGCTTCGCCACGCGCGACGCGATATCGTGCTTCACCAGCGCGTGCTGGCGGGTCAGATCGAGCAGAGGAACGCGCACGCGGCGTTATTTTACGGCGCCAAACTCGGCGCGGCGGTTGCGTGCCCAGGCGGATTCTCCGCTGCCCTGGTCGGCCGGCATCTCGCTGCCGAAGCTTACGGTCTGGATTCGGCCGCCAGAAACTCCAGCGCCGATCAGCGCCTGGCGGACGGCGAGCGCCCGGCGCTCGCCAAGCCCGCGGTTGTATTCCTGGGTGCCACGGTCGTCAGTGAACCCCGCGACGATGAGGTTCCCGGAGGTGGACTTCAGCGCCGTCGCGACCTGCTGGATTTTCGATTGCTCGGCGCTGGAAACCTCAAAGCTGTCGTAAGCAAAATACAATGGGGCGAACTTCCCCCGCTCCACGCTGGACCCGAAAAAGCTTGAACCTTCGATGCGGTCGCCCAGCGGGGTTCCTGTGACAAAGTCTCCGTCCACCCCGGCATAGAGCGAGGACTTCTTTTTGTTGCAGCCTGAAAGCGCGAGGGCGAACGACATCACGAGGGCCAACGGGAGCGATAGTTTGGGCATCCCATCCACATGAAGGATATCCGGAAGGAAATCAACTTTTTCCGCGACGAATTTTCTTCGCCTTGCATGTCTGCGGAGTCTCTGAAAAAATGCTGCCCATGACAGATGAACTCACACAGGCCGTTGAGAGCGGTAGGATTGACGCGACAACGGCAGCGGCTCTTGGAGGCCTTGCGCCCGGATCTTATTGCCAGCACAAGAGCTGGGGATTCGGATGCGTGGCCGAATGGAATCTGATTGCCGGGCAGATCTTCATTCATTTTGCGGGCAGGAAAGGGCACCCGATGCAGGCGAAATACGCTGCCGAGACGCTCACCCCGATTCCTGTGAGCCACATTCTTGCCCGCAAGGCGTCCGATCCGGCGGCAGTCCGGGCGCAAGCGAAGGCCGCCCCGCTGGAGCTTGCCCGCGAGATTCTCGGCGACCTTGGCGGCCGGGCGACCGCCGACCAAATTGCCGCCGCGCTGCAGCCGGAGATTTTCGATGCGGCGGGATTCAAAAAGTGGTGGGACGGGGTGAAGAGGCTGATGAAAGCCGACGGGCACTTTCAGATGCCGACAAAAAAAACTGATCCCTTTGTGCTGTTGGAAACTGCGGTGAGCCCTGGGCGAGGGCTGATTGAGCGGTTCCGCAGCGCGCGCCACTCGAAGGACCAGGTGGCAGCGCTCGACCAGATTATCAAGGCGCTCGGCGACCTCGCCCATGAGGTCGAGGATCTCCAGCTGCTCTCGGCCCAGATCGAGGATGCTGCCGCGAAGGGCCGCAAGCTCCAGTCTGCGGCCGCTGTGGAAATGCTCATTGCGCGGGACGAGATCCTTTCGCGCAACGAGGCGCTCAAGCCGGGTGAGGGCGCCCCCAATGTGGCAGACCTCCTCGGCGGCGAGGAGGCCCGGCTTCCCACGCTCTTTGCCGCGCTTCCCGCCTCGAAGCACCGCAAGGCGCTCGAGTCGTTTGAGAAGGCGTTTGGCGAGCAGTGGGCCGACCGCGCGCTCAAGCTCGCCCAGCAGTCCGGCTCGCGGCTTGTCGTCGAGATTTCCCGCCTTTTTGAAAAGGCGGAAAAATCCGAGATCATGCATGCGGCGCTCATGCGATGGATCAGCGAGCGGTCGATTTCCTCGGAGACGCTGATCTGGCTCTGCAAGGAGCGCGGGGCGAAGTTCGAGGGGATTTTCAACGCGGAGCTGCTCGCCGCCGTCTTCAGCGCGCTCGAGAGCGACATGCTCGCGGAGCGCCGGACATCCCGTTTGCGAGACCTTCTGATGGACGACCATAAGCTGCTCGGCGAGCTGATCGCGAACGCGGACCGCGACACGGTTCGGGACACGATGCGCAAGCTGATCCTCACGCCGGTCTTCGACGACCTCACGAAGCGCTCGCTCATGGCCCGCATCGTGAAGCTTTATCCGGAAACCCAGAGCATGATCACCGGCGCCGAGCCCGAGGAGAAATCCGAGTCGCTCACCGTATCCTGGCCGAGCATGGAAAGGCGGAAGGCCGACTACGAGCATCTGATCTACAAAGAAATCCCGCAGAACCTCCGCGATATTAACGTCGCGAAGGAGCAGGGAGACCTCCGCGAAAACTTTGGATTCAAAGCGGCGAAGGAGCAGCAGCGGGTTCTCGAGCGCCGGAAAATCGAAGGCGAGCGCGATCTGGCCGCCGCGAGGGGAACAGATTTCGAAAGTCCTGACACCAAGCAGGTTTCGATCGGGACGGTCGTCACGCTCATCCCGGAATCCGGGGAGGCGGAGATCTACAGCATCCTCGGAGCCTGGGACAGCGCGCCGGATCTGGGCATCGTTTCCTACAAGGCCGCCATCGGGCAGATCCTGCTGGGGCGCAAGCCAGGCGAGACGGTAGAGCTGCCAGGCGAGTCCGCGCCCCGCAGCCTCAGGATCGAGGCCATCTCGGCGTTTACTGATTTCGGCGTGCTCCGAGAAAAAGTCCACTCCCTCAGCCCGGCCGAGGACTGAACCTGAAACGAAACGGTTGAGGGTGAGGGCTAAGCGGCCTGTCGCATGGCGGTCCGCTCCTCGAGGAACGGAGTGCGCTCGCGGTGTTCGCTTTGCTTTCCCGCGTTAAATTGGGAGACCGGGCGATGGTAGCCCATCACGCGGGTCCAGACTTCGCAGCGGGTGCGTTCGTTATCAGGCAGGGTGGTTTCCATGGATTGTGGAGGTTTCATAAAGGATTTGTTCAGGCGGCTTGGCATTTTTTCTTAAGGATCTCTTCATCGCAGGTCGGGCAGAACTCATGTTCCCCGGCGAGGTAGCCGTGGTTCGGGCAGATCGAGAATGTCGGGGTGATCGTGAGGTAGGGCAGGCGGAAGCTGGTGAAGACGCGCCGGATCAGCTCGCCGCAGGCGCGGGCTGAAGACATCCTTTCGTTCATGTAGAGGTGGAGGACGGTGCCGCCGGTGTAGCGCTTCTGGAGGTCGTCCTGGTGCTGGAGGGCCTCGAACGGGTCGTCCGTCCAGCCGACCGGGAGCTGGGTGGAGTTCGTGTAATACGGTGCCGCCGGGGTGCCGGCCTGGATGATGCCCTCGAGGTTTTTTTGGTCCATGCGGGCGAACCGGTAGGTCGTGCCCTCTGCGGGTGTCGCCTCGAGGTTGTAGAGGTGGCCGGTTTTTTCCTGGAACTCGACCATGCGCTCGCGCATGTGGTCGAGGATGCGCAGGGCGAAGTTGCGCCCGAACGGTCCTGCGATATTCTCCTTGTCTCCGGTGAAGTTCCGGATGCACTCGTTCATGCCATTGATGCCGACCGTCGAGAAGTGGTTGCGGAGGGTCCCGAGATAGCGCTTGGTGAACGGGTAGAGCCCGCGGTCCATGTTCTCCTGGATCACGCGGCGCTTGATTTCCAGGCTTTCGCAGGTGAGGTCGAGAAGGTGGTCGAGGCGGCCGATGAGCCCGGCCTCGTCGCCAGCGAACAGGTAGCCGAGGCGCGCGGCATTGATCGTGACGACCCCGATCGATCCCGTCTGCTCGGCCGATCCGAAGAGCCCGTTGCCGCGCTTCAGGAGCTCGCGCAGGTCGAGCTGCAGGCGGCAGCACATCGAGCGGACCATGTTCGGGCGCAGCTCGGAATTCAGGAAATTTTGAAAATACGGCAGCCCGTATTTTGCGGTGACCTCGAAGAGGAGCTGGGCGGTGTCGCTTTCCCAGGGAAAATCCTCGGTGATATTGTAGGTCGGGATGGGAAACGTAAACAGGCGCTGGAGGGCGTCGCCCCGCGACATCACTCGCAGATAGGCGCGGTTGATCATCTCCATCTCCGCCTCGAGCTCGCCGTAGCACATCCCCGACTCGCGCCCGCCGATGAGCGCCGGGGTGTTCCGCAAATCCTCCGGGCACACCCAGTCGAACGTCAGGTTCGTGAACGGCGTCTGCGTGCCCCACCGGGAGGGCACGTTGAGATTAAAAACGAATTCCTGCATCCCCTGCTCGACCTCCTCTGCCGAGAGCTTGTCGTGCCGGACATACGGTGCCAGGTAGGTGTCCACCGAGCTGAACGCCTGCGCGCCGGCCCACTCGTTCTGGAGCGTCCCGAGAAAATTGACCATCTGTCCGAGGGCTGTCCTGTAGTGCCGTGGGGGGGCGGATTCGATTTTGTTCGACACCCCGTTGAATCCCTCTGCCAGCAGCTGCCTCAACGACCACCCGGCACAGTATCCGGAAAACATGTCGAGATCGTGCAGGTGGATGTCCGCATGGCGGTGCGCCTGCCCGATCTGCGGCGGATAAATGTGATCCAGCCAGTAGTTCGCAGTCAGCTTCCCGGCCGCATTCAATATCATCCCCCCAAGGGAATACCCTTGGTTCGCATTCGCGTTGACTCGCCAGTCCGTGCGCTGGATGTATTCTTCAAGGACGGAAGCGGGCTGGATCGTGGTGGGATTCGGATTCGACATGGTATGGAGGAAAAAGAGAGATCCAGAAGGATGAACCCCTATATATAGTAGGTCAATCTCCCGGAAGGGGCGACATATTGTGTAAATAGAAAAATGATTTCATTGACCAAGATCAAGGCTGGCGGATGTTTCTTTAAAATTCTGCGGGATTTTTCTGTTGGCATAGGCATTTCGTTTGCCGTCATGGAGATGCCGAAACCTGGCAATTCGGCGGATGATTTGATCGGTTTGGCCAACGCACTGGGGGAAGCCCGCGTTTTTCGCTGTTTTGGCTTGCCGCTGCCGCAATGCAAAATACCCTGCTGGATAACTTATGAGCGACCAGAGCCAGATGCCCTACGACTCGAAGAGCGAGGGCAACATTATTTTCACGCAGTTGGATGCGGCGATCAACTGGATGAGAAGCAATTCGCTATGGCCGATGCCGATGGGGCTGGCGTGCTGTGCGATCGAGCTGATGGCGGCGGGGGCGGCGCGGTATGATATTTCGAGGTTCGGGGCGGAGGTGATGCGATTTTCTCCTCGGCAGAGCGACGTGATGATCGTGGCTGGGACGGTGACCTACAAGATGGCGCTCGCGGTGAAGCGGATCTGGGATCAGATGCCCGAGCCGAAGTGGTGCATCGCGATGGGGGCGTGCGCGTCGTCCGGCGGCATGTATCGCAGCTATGCGGTGCTGCAGGGGATCGACCACCTGATTCCTGTGGACGTGTATATTTCAGGATGCCCCCCGCGGCCCGAGGCGCTGCTCGACGGGCTCATGAAGCTTCAGAAAAAAATCATGGGCGAGCATGCGATTGCGGACCAGAAGAAAGCCCTGTTCCAAGCGCTATGACTGCCTCCTCCGCCGCTGAAAGCCTGGCCGGGAAATTTGCCTCCGCGATCACTGAGGGGAAAGAATTTCGCGGGGAGAAGACGCTTGTCCTCCTGGCAGACGCACTGCATGAGGTATGCTCCTTTGCCAAGGAGAGCCTTGGTTTTGACTACCTGATCGATATTTCCAGCGTGGACCATTTTGGTGCCGAGCCGAGGTTTGAGGTGGTCTACGAGCTGTATTCGATGAGGGACGGGGTGCATTTGCGGCTGAAGATTCCAGTCAGCGAGGACAGGTGTGAGGCGGCGACGGTATCCGACATCTGGCCGACGGCGAACTGGCATGAGCGCGAGGTGTTCGACATGATGGGGATCCGATTCAAAGATCACCCCGACCTGCGCCGGATTCTGATGTGGGAGGGGTATCCCTACCACCCGCTCCGCAAAGATTTTCCGCTGGAGGGCAAGCCGAGCGAGGTGCCGGGGCTTGCGTTCAGCGAGGTTGCGCCGCTTGCCGGCGGGCCATTTGTCACCGTGCCGACCGATGGCACCACGCAGGAACGCGAACCGCGCGCGCGCCATGCGGGGGAAGCTTTTCGCTCGGAAAAAATTCTGGGAGCGCCTTGATTACCGACCAATCCAGTCTGGCGGAGCTTGTGGGCCGGTTGGAGGGATGCTCCCAGATCGCGCTTGATACCGAAGCGGACAGCCTGCACTGCTACTTTGAGAAGCTTTGCCTGATCCAGATCAGCGCCGAAGGCGGGCACTGGCTTGTCGACCCACTGGCAGGCCTCGACCTGCAGCCGCTCTTCGATGTCGTTTGCTCCCGACGCCTGGTTTTTCATGGGGCGGACTACGACCTGCGCCTTCTGCGCCGGGCGGGAAGCTTCGAGCCCTCAGATCTTTTTGATACGATGATCGCCGCGCGGCTGTGCGGGCGGACTGGGCTTGGGCTCGCGGCGCTCGTTGAGGATTTCAACGGGATCAAGCTTTCGAAAGCTTCGCAGAAAGCGAACTGGGCGATCCGGCCGCTTTCCGGGCAGATGGTTGATTACGCGTTGAATGACACGCGCTACCTGCTCGAGATTTCCGCGCGGATCGAGGCGGATTTGCTGCAGCTTGGCCGCTGGGCCTGGTTTGAGGAGTCGCGTTCCCGGATGATTGCGGCGACCCGCGAGACCAAGGAGCGCGATGACAGCAAGGTCTGGAGGATTTCAGGAAGCGCGGCGCTTTCCCCTCGTGCCCAGGCCGTGCTTCGTGTTCTGTGGTTCTGGCGCGACGCCGAGGCCCGCGCGTGGGATCGCCCGCCCTTTCATGTTATCGGCAACGAGGACATGCTTCGCGTGGCCGATCAGGTGAGCAAAGGCAATGCCTACTCGACCCCCCGGATGAACGGGCGCCGGCGGACAAGCTTTGAGGTCGTTCTTTCCCTTGCGCTTCAGATTCCGGAGAGCGAATGGCCGAGGGTTGAGAAGGTCCGGCGCAAGCGCGCTCACAAAGACCAGCTCGCCCGCTTCGATGCTTTGAAAAAAGTCCGGGATGCGGTTGCTGCGGAGCTTGGGCTGGATCCGGCGATCGTTGCGCCCCGCGGGGCGATGGAGGCGACGGCGGCGGACACTGCCTCCTCGGCCCTGATGAACTGGCAGCGGCAGCTTCTTGGCCTCGAAGCCGTCACGCATGTCTGAGGATATCATCGCCCTTGCGCTGTCGGAAGACATCGGCGGCGGGGATGTCACCTGCCAATGGTTCACTGGCCCCGACCGGAGAGCAACCGCCCGGATCATCGCCAAGCAGGAGGCCTGCCTTGCGGGCGGGGATGTCTGCGCCTCAGTTTTTCGGCGCGTTGACCCGGGGCTGGCCATTGAGGTTTTTCTGCGCGATGGGGCAGGAGTCCGCCAGGGAGACGCCGTGCTTGAGGCCTCTGGTTCGGCCGCATCCATCCTCACCGCTGAGCGGACCGCGCTGAATTTCCTCCAGCGCCTGTCCGGAGTGGCAACCCTGACGCGAAAATATGTCGAGGCGGTTGCCGGGACGGGAGCGGTGATCCTGGACACGCGCAAGACCTCGCCTGGACTTCGGACCTTCGAGAAGGCTGCTGCTGCTGCGGGCGGCGCGACGAACCACAGGATCGGGCTCTACGACATGGTGATGGTCAAAGACAACCACCTCGCTGCCGGCACCAGCCTTTGGGAAATCCAAGCCGCGATCGATGCGACGAAAGCTGCCCGCCCATCGATCCGTATCGAGATCGAAGCCGACACCCTCGATCAGGCCCGCTCATTTTTCCAGCTTCGTGGGGTGGACGTCGTCCTCCTGGACAACATGGAGCCGGAGGTGATGAGGGAGGCCGTTCGGGCGAGGCCGGCGCACATCCGGCTGGAAGCGAGCGGAGGAGTGACTCTCGATACGATCCGCAGGATCGCCGAGACCGGGGTGGATTTTATCTCGGTGGGCGCGCTGACCCACTCGGCTCCAGCCGTGGATTTCTCGCTTGAGCTTCAGTTGCCGTCGGCCGCCAAAGGGTCGCCATCGAAAGGATGCGCGGAACCTCCGAACTTTAAATAGACGAACCGTGCGGCCAGCGAGTTGGCCCTGGTGATCCCGCGGGCGAGCTTAATATCGTTTTGGGAGAGGTGGTCGAGCGAGGCGGCGAGAAGGGCGGATGCAAGCCCCCGGTTCCGGTATTCGTGGAGGATGGACGGACCGCTGAGGAGGTGGTTTGGCGCGTCTGCTGCCACGCTGAGCAGCGAGGCTCCGATGACCCGGGAACCGTGGACGATCACCATGCAATGGGTTTCCTCTGCCGAAAAGACTGCCTCCGTGCTCGCTGCCAGCCTGGTTGCGACCGCGCGGTTGACATCGCCCCATGCGGGGTCTGCGGAAAAAGCGCTTTTCAGGACCTTGGCCACAGCTTCCTCCTCGGACTTTTTCGCGGCGCGCACGAGAAGAGGGGCCGCAAGCGAATCGAAGTTCGGCAAATTATGAGTCTGCCACTCAAAGCATAACCAGCTGATCATTTTTTAAAAACCGTTATCAGAAAAGGACGGGCTAGAGACGATCAGGACGCATCCTGATCGTCGCGGCTTACCCACCAGACGCAACCGAGGAGCGCGGTAGAAAGAACGGTGAAGGCAGTGAATGTAAGCATAGGCGGCGCGGGGGGAATCTCATTTTTTCTCCCATGAGTCAATGAAAAAACAGAAATATCGTCGGGCATCAGGGCAATCGGATGTCAAAAAAATCCTGAAAAACCCGGCGGTAGACCTCGCGTTTGATCGGCGGAACCCACTCGATCAGAAAGTGTTCTGGCTGAATCCATCGGAAGGCGCTGAATTCTTTTTCATCCACGATGATCTCGGGTGTCCCCAGGGCTTCGGCGAGGAAATAACGTTGCTCCTGGCCGTCGCATCCCTCCTTGCGGAATCCGGAGCGGAAGACGTAAAGATACGGGCCGCGCTCGGCGACGATGCGGTAGGCGGACGGGCTGAGGGAGATCTCCTCATGGACCTCGCGGTAGAGGGCTTCCAGGTTGCTTTCCGACGCGTGCGCGCCGCCCTGGGGGAACTGCCAGGAATTTTTGTAGCCGCTGCGCTCGCAGAGGAGGATCTCTCCGCTGGAGCGGGAGAGAATGAATGCGACGTTGCGGCGAAATTTCATGGGCTCTGTTTCCTGATCAAGCGGCCGGCTGCTGCTGGGTCAGGCAGTGGAAGGATCCGAGGCCCCAGAGCAGCTCGCGGGAGTCGATGGCAACGACCTTGCGCGAGGGGAAGGCCTCCCGGAGCACGGATTCCGCCCACGCGTCGTTCCTCTCGCCGAAAACCGGAAGCAGAACCGCCTCGTTGGCGATGTAAAAATTTGCGTAGCTGGCGGGGAGGCGGACCCCATCCCTGACGATGCGGGCTGGCATCGGCAGGGTGAGGACATGGAGGGGCTCCCCATCGGGAAGGCGCATCTCATGAAGGCGGTCGAGGTTCCTCCGCAGCGGCTCGTAATTTGGATCGTTTCCATCGTCCTCCGTCGCGGTCAGGACGACCGAGCGCGAGACGAACCGCGTGAGGTCGTCCACATGGCCATCGGTGTCGTCCCCCTCGATCCCGTCGCCCAGCCAGAGGACCTGGGTGACGCCAAGGGTTTCCCGAAGCTTTTTTTCTATCTGGAGGCGGGAGAGGTTTGCGTTGCGGTTCGGGTTGAGCAGGCAGCTTTCCGTGGTCAGGACGGTGCCGGCGCCATTGACGTCAATAGACCCGCCCTCAAGAACGAGCCCGCTATAATCGAACGCCGGCAGGCCGAGCTGCCTGGCGACTTTTAGCGGCACGTCATCGTCGTCCTCGAACGGGGACAGCTTCCACCCCCAAGCGTTGAACTCAAAATCGAGCACAGCAAGCCTCGGTGCAATTTTTCTGCGCACGAAGATCGGGCCATGATCCCGGCACCACGGCTCGTTCGTCGGGATGTGAAAGCACTCGATGCGCTCTGGAGGGGCTGCAGCCAGAAGCTTCCTGACAGCCTGTTCCTGCTCCCCGTCGAGCACGTTGATGCGCACGATCTCGGACTCGGCCAGCGCGCAGGCCATTTTCACAAAGGTCGGGATGACGCGGTCATAGGATCCGGGGAAGCTGTTGCATTCGGGCTGCGGCCAAGAAATCCAGGTGGCTTCGTGCGGTTCCCACTCGGCGGGCATCGCGTATCCTTGAGCGGATGGGGTGGTGCTCATATCTGCCTAAACATCCGCGCGGAGGGATGCTGATAACAAGCGGAAATTTCTCTTTTTTCTTGGCCGCCGGATTTCGCTTCCGGAAAGCTCTCGTCTCTGGTAGCTGGTGGGGATGAGCAATCACATCTACAAAAAAGTTGAGCTGGTAGGTTCCTCCCCCAACAGCATCGAAGAGGCGGTCCAGAATGCGATCGGCAAGGCGTCCCAGTCGCTGCGCAACCTCCGGTGGTTTGAGGTGGTGGAGACGCGCGGGCAGATTGACGAGGGCCGGGTCGCCCACTGGCAGGTGACCGTGAAGGTTGGGTTTACCTTGGAGGATTAAAGCATGGGCTCTCAAGCAATCGTCCCGGCAGCACCCGGGCGGGGATGGCTGGTTGTCGGCGGGATCCTCTCGGTTTTCGTCGGCTTTTTTGCCATCGCGACCCCACAGTTTTTTTCGGACTTCCTCACGCAGGTGATCGGGGCACTCTGTCTTGTCAGCGGGCTGATCTCCCTGTTTCAGGCGATCTTTGGCACGCGCCGCCCGCACCGGTTTCTTTCGGCCCTCTCGGCGATGATCCGCATCGCTGCCGGGGCGGTCCTATTTTTCTACGCCGTCGCAGGGGCGGCGGCCCTGACATTGATTCTTGCCGCAGTATTTTTGACGGAAGGTATCGCGTGCATCGCGACCTCGTTCCGCATGCGTCAGAATCCGGCTTGGATTTTGCTGCTTCTTAACGGCCTCGTTGCGCTGGTGCTCGGCGCCATGGTCTATGCCCGGTGGCCGGCGGATTCCGCATGGCTCATCGGCCTGCTCTATGGCATCCAATCGGTTTTCAGCGGGTTCTCGATGCTGATGCTCGGGCTCAAGTCCGTGCCTGCCAGGAAATAGGGATCCGCAAGCAGGGGGGCCATCGCCAAAGATTCCAGATTCCCGGCTTGTGGGAAGCGTGGGATTCGGCCACTTTCTCCGCATGAAAAAGTCCGGGTGCTTAATGCTTTTCCTGTTCTCCTGCGTCTGCGCGAGCATGCTGCTGAACTTGATTCTTCTGGCCGCGCTGGGTGCGAAGGCGGGCGCTGCGCTTGGCGGAGTCAAGATCCTCCGGCCGAAGGCATTTGAAGAGAGGGTGCTCGTGAACGGCACGGATTCCTCGTCGAAGGTTGCCGTGATCCCCCTGGATGGAGTGATTGCGTTTGGAGGGGCGGGCAGCCTGGGGGACTCGATGGTGGAGGACTTCAAGGCGGCGCTCGAGCAGGCCGAGGCCGACAAGCAAATCAAGGCGGTCGTGCTGCAGGTGGATTCCCCTGGCGGGGAGATCACCGCCTCCGACGTCCTCTACGACGCGATCTGCCGGCTGGCCCGGCACAAGCCGGTCGTCGTGTACTTCAATTCGATCGGGGCTTCGGGCGCGTATTATGCGGCCTGCGGCTCAAACTGGATCATGTGCAACAGCACGACGTTCACCGGCAGCATCGGGGTGATTATTTCCACGCTGAACTACCGCGACCTCTTCGGGAAAATCGGCCTGCAGTCGGTCGTCTTCAAAAGCGGGAAGTTTAAGGACATGCTGAACGGCGCAAGAGAGATGACCCCCGAGGAGAAGGCCTACGTGCAGGGCTTGGTCATGCAAAGCTACGACCGGTTCGTCGGGATCGTCGCCCGCTCGCGCAAGCTGGACGAGAAATTTCTCCGCGAGGGGGTGGCCGACGGGCGGATTCTCAGCGGGACTGACGCCTACGCCTCGAAGCTCGTGGATGAGCTCGGCTACATCGAGGACGCCTACAACAAGGCCGCCGAACTCGGCGGTGCCCCCCAGGCTGAGGTTGTCAAATACGAGCGGAATTACAGCTTCGACAAGTTTTTCCGGATGTTTGGCGAGTCGCGTGCTGCGGCAAAAATCGAGCTCGACCTGCTCCCGAAGACGATGCGCCTCGAGCCCGGTCGGGTTTACCTCCTGCCCGCATTTTTCGCTCCGTGAGCAGCAGGGCGCGAGCGGTTTCTGGCAGCCTGCAACGTTTTTGAGCCCTCACGCCTGGCCGGGGCGGTCCGGAGAAATCACAGGGGGGCGGCTGCAGGCGGGACGCCGCGAAGGGACCGGTCCACCGCCTCGGACAGGAGGGCGGGATTTTCCAGCGCAGCAAGGATTCCGCAGCCCGGAAGCGACTCGAGCGAGGCGCCGGGGATTCTCCGGCAGATCGAAGCCCCTCCGTCGGACGGGAACCCGGTCGCCCGGTCGGGCCAGAGGATATGCACGGGGACGGCGACCTCCTGGAGCCCGCGTTCGATAGCGAAAGCGAGGTGGCCGCGGAGGAATCCGAGGATCGCATGCTCGGCGCCATATTGCTGCGCGCAGGTGGCGAAGATCTCCACCATCTCGTCGGTGGCGGACGAAGGATCCACGAGCGCGCTCCGGGTGAGCCAGTTCCGGATGAACGGCTTCCTTGCGAGATAGCTCCTGTAAACGAACCGGCTTACCCCGGGAATCCCACGCAGAGCGAGCATCCCCATCGCGCGCCAATTCCTGAATTCCTTCAGCCCGGTGGGAAGGAAAAGCACGAGCTTCGAAACGGCCTCGGGATGGCGCGCCGCGAGCAGGAGGGAAATTCCGGCGCTGAGCCCGCTGGCGACCACGACAGGCCTCCTGCCTGGCGAGACTTCGCGCAGGAACTCGGCGAGTGCCTCCGCATAATCCGCAGCGTCCATCGGCGTTGCGGGACGCTCGGATTCGCCGAACCCGATGAGGTCGGGGGCGATGACCTCATGGTCGCTGACGAACTGCGGATAGACCTTAGACCACTCGTAGGAGGAGGCTCCGAGAAACACGCCGTGAAGGAACACGAGCGGCTCCCCGCTTCCGCTCGCATGGTAGATCATCTCCCCAAATCCGGTCCGGACGACACGGGTGGAAAAAATAGCAGGCGAGATGGCGTCGGGGATCGGCTCGCGCGCTGCGTGCCCGAGCCCGTAGCGGATCGCGAGCGCGAGCGCTCCGAGGACGCCCACTCCGATGCCCACTCCGAGTGCCGGTTTGCGCCTCCAGGTTTTCACGGGTTCATTCGATCACGACGTCCTGCGGGCCAGCGACCACGCGGCCGATGGCGATGCCATGCGTGATGCGGACCGCCTCGGCGGCACGGGACGACGGGACGACGAGGACCATGCCGATGCCCATGTTGAAGACCTGATACATCTCCTTCGGGGGGACGTGGCCGCCATGCTGGATCAGATCGAAGAGGATCGGAACCTTCCACGATCGGCTGTCAATCCATGCCCGGCACCCCTCCGGAAGGACGCGGGGGAGGTTGTCGAGGAGGCCGCCCCCCGTGATATGGGCTGCCCCGCGAAGCATTCCTGCCGGCAGCGAGGCCATGAGCGGCTGGTAGTTCGGGTGGACGCGCAGGAGCTCCGCCGCCAGCGTGGACTTCATTCCCGGCGCCGGACGGTCGAGCGGGAGGCGCAGCTTCTCCAAGAGGACGTGGCGGGCGAGCGAGTAGCCGTTCGTATGAAGCCCGTTGCCTTTGAGGCCGATGAGCACATCGCCCACGCGGATCTTCGAGCCGTCGAGGAGCTTCGGGCGATCCACGACCCCGACAATCGTTCCGGCAATATCGTATTCAGCCGGGCGATAGATCCCCGGCATCTGCGCGGTCTCTCCGCCGATGAGCGCGCAGCCGCCCGCCCGACAAGCTTTTGCGAACCCCTTAAGAATCTGCCGAAAAACTGCAGCATCCAGCTTTCCGCCCGCAATATAATCGAGGAAAAACAGCGGGCGCGCGCCGATGACGGCGATGTCGTTGATGCAGTGGTTGACGAGGTCCTGGCCGATCGTGCCGTGCTCGCCGGTGGCAAATGCCACCTTCAGCTTCGTGCCGACCCCGTCCACGCTCGACACCAGCACCGGCTCGCGCAGGCCATGAAAATCCGGTCGGAAAAGTCCGCCGAACCCGCCAACTTTCCCGAGCACCTCGGGGCCGTGAGTCGAGCGCACGAGCTCATGGATTCCTTTTTTGACCCGGTTCCCGAGGTCCACATCCACCCCGGCTGCCGCATAGGCTTTTTGTTTGCGTGGCATGTCAGAGAAGGCGGTTTTCCTCAGGCTCGAGGAGGCGGGCGTTTTCGCGGCGTTTTTCCATAATAAGCTTATCGAAGCTGGCGTCGAACGGCACGGGGTATTGCCCGTTGAAGCAGGCCAGGCAGAACTCATTGAACGGTCGCTCGGTCGCGCGCACCATCCCCTCGACCTCCAGGTAGCCGATCGAGTCGGCCCCGAGGTAATTGCAAATCTCCTCCGGGCTGCACTGGTTGGCAATGAGCTTTTCCGGATCAGGAAAATCGATCCCGTAGTAGCATGCGTGCTTGTGCGGCGGGCAGCTGATCCGCATGTGGACCTCCTTCGCCCCGTTTTCCCGGAGGTTGATGACCCTGGTGCGTGCGGTCGTTCCGCGCACGATCGAATCGTCCACGACCACGACCCGCTTCCCCTCGACTGCCTCGCGGATCAGGTTGAGCTTCACGCGGACGTTGAAGTCCCGGATGATCTGGGTCGGCTGGATGAATGTGCGCCCGATGTAGTGGTTGCGGACGAACGCTGGAAAATACGGTATTCCGAGCTCATCGGCAAAGCCGATGGCGGCAAAGATCCCGGAATCCGGCACGGGGACAACGATATCGGCCTCGACCGGATGCCTGCGGGCGAGCTCGCGGCCCATCTCCACGCGGACCTTGCTGACGTTGACCCCGCCGACGTTGCTGTCGGGCCTGGCGAAATACACATACTCGAACATGCAGAACGCGCTCTTGCCGGACTTGAACGGCCACTCGCTCCGGAGCCCGCTGGCATCGATGATCACGACCTCGCCCGGCTGCACGTCGCGGATGAACTCGGCGTGGATCAGGTCGAACGCGCAGCTCTCGGAAGCCAGGACATACGCGCCGTCCAGCTTTCCGATGCAGAGCGGGCGGAACCCGTGGGGGTCGCGGAACCCGATGATTTCGCGCTCGCCCATGAGGACGATCGAGAACGCGCCTTCGAGCCGCCGGAGCGCCGCAAGCCCGCCGCCGGCCCCGCGCGGCTGCGCCAGAAGGTGCAGGACGATTTCGCTGTCCACGGTCGTTTGAAAAATGGATCCGCAGGCTTCGAGCTCGGTGCGCAGCGCGGCGGCGTTGACCAGGTTTCCATTGTGCGCGACCGCGAGTTGCCCACGAGCCGTGTCCACCACAAATGGCTGCGCGTTTTTGATGTTGCTCGACCCGGTCGTGGAATACCGGACATGCCCGATCGCGCGCGTGCCGACGAGTCGGTCGAGCTCGTCCATCGGAAACACCTGCGAGACGAGCCCCATGCCCTTATGAAATTGAAACGCGCGCTCGGATCCTTTTGCCGAGGCGATCCCCGCGCTTTCCTGCCCCCGGTGCTGCAGCGCAAAAAGCCCGTAATATGTCAGCAGGGCGGAATCCGGATGGCCGAAAACGGCGAAGACACCGCACTCATCTTTTGGTTTGTGATTTGTGGACAAGGGCAGGGTGTGAGTGGGCAGATTGAACGGCGATATGCCGGCGATCAAGGCTGGAATTTTCGATTTTATTGGTGCCATCGCATGGCCTGCCGATCGGGCCTTGGCTTGCCGCTCCCGCCGTCGGCCAGCGCTGCGGAAAAAACTGAATGCCGGTCGGCCCGCCAGGCCAGCGGAAGGTTGCGGCAGGGCATCACTCCGGAAGCCGGAGCGCGGCGGTTTGATAAAACGGGTCAGCGTGGAGCGTCAGCCCCTCTGAGGACGCGTCAATCCAGCGCACGATGCGAGCAAGCTGATGGGGCTTGCCCAGCAGCTGCTCCGTGCGGCTCGGGCGGCTGAGGAGCCATTCCTCATCGAGAGAATTTCCGCCTTTGCCCGCGAAGCAGGCGAAGTAGAGGAGGTCGTGCTCGACGAGGTCGTTAAAGAAATGGGTTCCGAGGGAGACGTCTGGCACGAGCCCGCTGTGCATGGCGACGACCTCGCAGACGGCGCAGGCGAGAGCGATGCGCCCCGCGCGCACGGGGATGCCGAGCGACGGGCTGCTGGTCCCCCAGCGCCCTGGGCCCACCAGCAGGAGGTTGCGCTCCGGCGAGTGCTGCTGCGCGAGCTTCTCGATGATCTTTCCAACAAGGTAGCGGTCGCGCTCCCGCAATGCGGAATAATCGCCTGCCGAGACGTAGAGAAGGTCGTGGATCGGAATTTCGCGCCCGATGCCAATGACCGCGCCCCGGGCTGCAAGGATCCGGCGGCCCGGAACGGTTTTGGGATCAATCTCTCCTCGGATTTCGTTCTTCTGGATCTGGAACGTGCGGCACTGGAGCAGATGGATGCGATAGGTGCCGTCGGGCAGGAAATTGAGCGCGAACTCGATGTCCACCGGGTGGTGGTAGGCATTTTCGAGAACGGCGAGAATGCGCCGGAAGTCGTCGATGACGGGGAGGTGTCCGAGCAAATCGCGGAAGGTGACCCACGGCATGTCGCCCGCGAGGCGCTGCACGTAGAGATCGAGCGGAAAATCGTTGCACTCGGAAATAAGATTTTCGATTGGGACGGCCACGAGCGAGCGGCCCTCAAGGTCGAGGACGTCAATGCGCCGCTGGCAGTGGTCGAGCTGCTCGTCGAACGAGGTCTCGGTGCGGCGGTGCGGGCTGTTGAGCGCGACAAGCCGGGTGTAGTCGTCGTCTGAGCGGTCCACCGCACGGGTGCCAAGGCCGAAGACCAGCCGGATGACTCCGGCGGCTGGATCGATCTCCGGATGCCACCGGTAGGGGTTGTAGGAAAGCCCGACCCCGGCCGCCTGGGGGAAAAAGTATCGTCCGCGGCGGCTTCCGGACACGCGCATGATGAGCAGCGCCATGCGCTCCTCGCTTTCCAGCAGGTTGCGGGCCTTGCGGTAGAGCAAGGTCTCCCGGTTGAAAATGCTGGCATAGACCTTCCGGATCGCGTCCAGCAGGGCGTTCAGCCGCTCCTCGCGCGACCCGACATTGCTTAAAAAAAAGCTCTCGTATTTTCCGGAAAATGCGTTCCCCCTGGCATCCTCCAGGATCGAGCTGGATCGCACGATGCACGGGGCCTCTCCGAAGTAATCGAGCATGTCTTCAAACTGGCGCACTGTGGAGGCGGAAAACTCTCCTTCGAGGGTCCGCTTTTTTCCCTCCTCAATCCCCTCGAACAGCCTGCCAGGTTCGCGCTGCCGTTCCCGGATCCACCAGATCCCGTTTCGCACCAGGTAGGACACAAAAACTTCGGCCCCCACGAAGAAGGAATCGTGCGTCTCGAGGCGCTCGACGATATCGGGCGCCTCGCGTCGCAGGATGGCGCGGGCGACAAGCATGCCGAGCGCCTTGCCCCCGATCGAGCCCACGCCGATCTGGCGCTTGCGGATTTCGTAGAAGTCCTCCAGGGTCAGGAATTCCTCCGCAAGCGCGGAAATCCCGGAGCGATGCACGCGGAAGTGAGCGCGGACTTTTACGAGCAGCGCACGTTCCTCGGACTCCGCGAGCGCCCCTTCGCGCTTCAAGGCAAGGGCGCGCTCAACCTCACGCGTCAGCCGGTTCCAGAACCCCGGATCCGGGTCCTGATTCAGCCGGGGGCCGCGTGTCCGCCCAAGGATGCGCGCGAGAATCACGCTTTCCTCCACCGGCAGCAGGCGCTCCCCGACCTGCACGTGCAATGTGTTCATTCGCCCGCCCGAGCGGTCCTGCACCTTTAGCGGGCGGATGTACAGCCGTCCGTCGAGCGAAAAGACATCGAGCAAAAACTGGGTGGTTTCCCGGATCGGCTCCGCAGCGGAGGCGGAGTGCGCATCGCGCAGGATTCCAAAATACGTGAAGGTGTGGAGCTGGAAGAGGCGCGGACACGTGAGGACAAAAAAGTTGCCGAGGGCGAGATCCGAGGTCCAGGCTCCGGCGAGATCGCTCAGCGAGTCGAAGATGTAAGCTGCGCCGGGTCCGGCGGCTTCGATGATCCGGTGGATGCTGCGGACAAACGGCTCGAACCCGCCGGAGGGATCAATCGGGCGGATCGTTAATCCCGGAGATTCGTCCAGCAGCGGGGGATGGTTGCCGAAGCGAAAGTAAATCCGCTGGAGTCCGGCATCGGCTGCCGCCCGGTCGTAGGGGACGACGACCCCCCGGTAGTCGTCAATATTCTCGACGCTCCAGACGACGTTATCGCCTGGAGCCAGGCCGCCAAGCACCTCATCCAACCCCTTCCATCCGGTCGTCGTGAAACGAACCGGAGGAGAGAGCAGGGCGGCTGCTGGCTGCCCGGGCGAAGAGCGCATCGCGGCTTAAACCACGCCTTGATCCAACATGGCGTCGGCAACTTTTACGAATCCCGCAATGTTCGCCCCGACCACATAGTTGCCAGGAGCGCCATACTCTTCTGCCGTGCGGCGGCAGTTCTCATGGATGTTACGCATGATCTCCCGCAGCCGGGAATCAACCTCCTCGCGGCCCCAGCTCAGGCGCATCGAATTCTGAGACATCTCGAGGCCCGATGTGGAAACTCCACCCGCATTCGCCGCCTTGCCAGGACCATAAAGAATCTTAGCCGCCAGGAACGCTTCGACCGCCTCGGGCGTGCAGGGCATGTTGGCCCCCTCGGAGACCACCTTGCACCCGCTCTTGAGCAGGGCCGTCGCATCGTCCTCGTCCACCTCGTTCTGCGTCGCCGAAGGAAATGCGCAATCGCAGGGGATCGCCCACGGCGACGCCCCTTCGCGGAATTCCGCCCCAAACTTTGCGGCGTATTCGCTGATGCGTCCGCGACGGATATTCTTCAGATGCATCACGAACTCCAGCTTCTCGCGGTCGATCCCGCGGGCATCATAGATCGTGCCGCCGGAATCGGAAAAGCTCACCGGGACAGCTCCGAGATCGAGAAGCTTTTCGGCGGTGTATTGCGCGACGTTTCCTGAGCCCGAGATGGCGCAGCGCCTGCCCTCAAGGGATTCGTCCCGCGTGGCCAGCATATCCTGCGCGAAGTAAACCGCACCGTAGCCGGTCGCTTCCGGGCGGATGAGCGATCCTCCCCAACCTAGCTTTTTCCCGGTGAGCACCCCGGTGAACTCGTTGCGCACCCGCTTGTATTGGCCGAACAGATATCCGATCTCCCTCCCGCCGACTCCGATGTCGCCGGCCGGCACGTCGGTGTCCGGCCCGATGTGGCGCGCCAGCTCGGACATGAAGCTCTGGCAGAACCGCATGACCTCGCCATCGGATTTTCCCTTCGGATCAAAATCCGATCCGCCCTTGCCTCCGCCCATGGGGAGCGACGTGAGCGAGTTTTTGAAAATCTGCTCGAATCCGAGAAACTTCAGCACCCCGGCATTCACGCTCGGGTGGAACCGCAGGCCGCCCTTGTATGGCCCGAGCGCGCTGTTGAACTGGATCCGAATCCCCCGGTTGACCTGCACGCGCCCGGCATCGTCCACCCACGGCACACGGAAAAAAATCTGGCGCTCCGGCTCGACGATCCGCTCAAGGATCCCCGCCGCCGAGTATTCCGGATGGCGAGCAAGCGCCGGCTCCAGGCTCTCAAGAACCTCCTGAACCGCCTGAAAAAATTCCGGTTCTCCAGGGTTGCGGCGGCGGACTTGATCGAGGACCTGCTGAACAGCACTGGATGAATCGGATGAGGACATAAGGGCGGAATCATTTGCGAGCTCACGGAGAAATAACAAGAACTAACTCGAAAAATTCCGGGGATGTCCCGCCTGGCTGCCTGTCCCGCCCGGCGGGCTATCCTTTGAAGCAGGATTCGCTGCGGATGATCCCGATCTCGAGCCCTCGCAGCTCGGCCATGCCGCGAAGCAGGCCGATGGCTGAGCCGCCGCAGGTTGGTCTCCTTTTCTAGCAGCCTGTCGGACTTTACCAAGCCTGCGGCTTGAAAAAAACCGAGGAACA
>JBAXXX010000067.1:0-20833 GCA_037127695.1 Verrucomicrobiia bacterium
TGAGGCTTGCCTGCGGCAAGCGTGGAAAAAGTGAGGCTGGCGGAGCCCGGAAGGGCTCCTATAAACCAGCCGTTATGTGTCACATAACGTTGAAAACCATACTGAGAGAAGTTCACCCGATCAAGGGCTTTGTCTATCAATCCGTGACGAGGGATCCGGTCCGCCCGAAAGCATTTCGGGTGCAAATTGCCGAGCGCCAGGGCTGTTGGGGGATTTGTTCGGGTTGCGGAAAGAAGGGGCCGGGATATGATCGGCAACCGGAACGCCAATGGGACTTCATTCCCCTCTGGGGCATGGCCGTTTTTCTGGTCTATGCGCCCCGGCGAATAGACTGCAACAAGTGCAGACCGACCATCGAGAGGGTTCCTTGGGCCACCGGCAAGCACCAGATCTGCGATGTGTTCCGGCTCTTCCTTGCCCAATGGGCTCGCCTGCTTTCTTGGGCGGAGGTTGCCAGATGCTTCCGCGTCAGTTGGGCCGACGTGTATGGAGCCGTCAAATGGGTCGTAGAATACGGCATCGAGAACCGCGATCTTTCCGGCGTCCAAGCTCTCGGTGTGGACGAGATCCATGTGGGCAAGAAGGACAAGTTCTGGACGCTGGTCTATCAGATCGACGACCACTGCAAGCGGCTCCTGTGGGTCGGCACCGACCGCACCGAGGAGACCTTCAACCTCTTCTTCGAGGTTTTCGGCACCGAGTTCTGCAAGGGCATCCGCTTCATCTGCTCGGACATGTGGAAGCCCTACATCAAGGCGGCCGCCGCTCACTTGCCCCACGCACTTCAAATCCTCGACCCCTTCCACATCGTCAAAAAACTCAATGACGCAGTCGATGAGATCCGACGCGAGGAAACCCGTGCGCGTGTCCAAGCCGGCCTCGAACCCTTGCTCAAAAAAATGCGCTGGGCGTTCTTGAAAAGACGATGCAACTGGACCAAGGGGCAGCGCCGTCGCATGCGAGAAATTGAGGGCTCTGCTCTGCGCACCCTGCGGGCCTTTCTTCTGGTCGAAGCCTTCAGACACTTCTGGACGTATTGCTCGCCGACTTGGGCCGGAAAATTTCTTGACGCATGGTGTGAAAAGGTCGCCCGCTCGCGCCTGGATCCGCTCAAAAAAGTTGCCCGCACCCTCCAATCCCACCGAGGTCTTCTTCTCAACTATTTCAAGGCCGCCAAGCAGTATTCCAGCGGAGTCGTCGAGGGTCTCAACGCCAAGGTGAAATTGACGCTAAAACGCAGCTATGGATTTCGCACGGAAAACGCTCGCGAAGTCGCTCTTTATCATTGTCTTGGAAAATTACCCGAACCCAGTTTCACCCACAGTTTTTTTTAGACAGGCGAAAAAACTAACCCTCCAGAGTGGATGGCTGGGAAATCCGGACACCTACGATGTGGCTGCTTACGCGGGATACAAAGGAAGCAAATCCAAAGCGATCTGGCTTCCGGATGAGCCCACCGCGCTGGCATGGCAGGCGTATCTGCGGGGCTCGTAACCTCTTTTTCCAAACATGCCAGTGCGATCAGTCTGTGATCGCTTTCAGTTGACGCCGCATCGGGTTCATGGACCCGATCAAGCGACTCCTGGAAATCGCCACCCACGAGGTGGGCACGCACGAGGTAGGCGGCAACAACTGCGGCCCCCGCATCGTGGAATATCAATCCGCCACCTGGCTCAATCCCGCCCCGTGGCCATGGTGCGCGGCGTTCATCTGCTGGATTTTGCGCGAATGGCTTCAGTCGCCGGAAGTTCGAGAGAAATTGTCGTTATGCAACGACATTTCTGTCGAAAACTGGCGTCCGCAGACGGCTGGCGCATTCGACTTCGAACGGTGGGCGAAGGAAAAGGGGCTCCAAGTTCTGAAAAAGACCGCCCTCGCGAAAGCCGGGGACATCGTGATTTTCGATTTCTCCCACATCGGCATCATCGTGAAGGATCAGATCTCGGCCGACTCGATTGAAACGATTGAGGGGAACACGAACGGCGGCGGTCAGCGCGACAGCACCACGGGCGATGGCGTGTGGCGCAAACGACGAGCGGCCAGCCTGGTACGCTCGTTTATCAGGTTGATCCGTTGACACCCGCCGTCCGGCATGGCTGCCATCGACTACTCGATCGGGTTCACTCGCAAGGAGGTGGAGAAAATCTTCACGATCCACAAGGCGGAGTTGGAGAAGACGCTCGCCTCGTGGACGGATTCCGGTTCGGCGGTGACCAAGCGCCGCTTGGACGAAATCCATGTCGTGATCGCGGCCTGCCAGGACGCCCTTCGCAAACTGGCTCCCGACGACTACGGACGCGGGCGGCGAGTCGTCCAATCCACCGTTGATTTTATCCCAAGATGAATCTGATCCCAAAACTCGCCCGCTTCGTTGTCCCGGCCGCATTCCTGCCGAAAGCATGGACGTCTCCCTACGATGCGGCGAACTGGTCGCCCTCGCGCGGTCGTGTGCCCGGCTCCGCTCCCCGCGATGCCAAGCTCGATTTGTCGCAGGGCATCAGAACCGAACTCGTCCGCCGCTCCCGCTACCTCCATCGGAATTCCGGGTTCGTGCGTGAGATGGTTTCCAACATGGCAATCTATTCCACGGGCGATGGGATCCGGCCGCAGGCACAATCTCCCGATTCCGAATGGAACCGCCGCGCCGAGGAAATCTTCCGCCGGTGGTCGGCACAGTGCGAGGTGACTGGGCGGTTTTCTTTCGAGGAATGCCAGAGCCTCGTCTGCCGCGGGATGGATGTGGACGGCGAGTTCTTCGTTTTGAAGACCCGCGACCGCAGCGGGCTCGCGAAGATCCAGCTCATCGAAACCCACCGGATCGGCGACGATTCAGCGGAAACATGCGACGGAATTGGCCTCGCCTCTGACGGATCGCCGGTCTTCTACCGCCTGATTGAAGATTCCGGCACCCGCGACATCCCGGCGGCCTCGATGCTCCACGTTTTTGAACCCGAGTCCGTGAGTGCGGTTCGCAATGCGCCGACGATCCAGCATTCGATCAATCACATGCTCGACGAGATGGAGCTTCTTGCGCTCGAAAAACATGCCGTGAAGGACAACGCGGACGTGTCGCGGATCCTCAAAACCGCTCGTGGAGAAATCGATGACACCGGAGACTTTTCCGTTGGCACTCCGTCCAATCCGCCGCAATCAAGCGATGCCGCCCAGCTCCAGAAAATCATCGGCGGCAAGCTCGTCGCGCTCAAGCCCGACGAATCCCTGGACAGCTTTCAGTCGAACCGTCCGTCGCCCACGTTCACAGGATTTTTAAACCATTTAAGACGAGACTCCGCGCTCGGCGTGCTGCCCTACGAATTCGCTGCCGACTCAAGCAGCATCGGCGGGGCGGGCGTTCGACTGGTCGTAGCGAAAGCGGACAGACGGTTCTCGTATCGGCAGTTGATCCTCATCAACCGGCTGATCGAGCCGGTTTGGGCGTATGTGATCGGCGATGCCATTGCCAGGGGCGAACTCGCGGCTCAACCGCAGTGGTGGCGAATATCTTCGACAACTCCGCGCCGGGTCACCGTTGATTCGGGACGCGAATCCCAGCAGAACCGTGCGGATGTCGAGATGGGTCTCAAAACGATTTCTCAAAGCTACGGTGAACTGGGCCTCGATTTTGAAGAGGAGATGCGGGTGCGTGCCCGCAACGCGAGGTTTCTCGTGGATCTGGCGGCAGAGTTTAAGGTGCCTTTGGAGATGCTCTGGAAAACAAGCGGAGGCATTGCCACCACCCCGGCAGTCGGAGAAATTCAAGATCAGCCACCAATCTCAGGGGTGCGACAGCCCGGCTGAGTGCTATCGCCCAAGGTGTTTCCGCCAAAACTCGGGGATGATTTCGTTTGGAACATCCCTTGGTAATTTTCGGTTCATGCTGTCAAACCACGCGTTGTCTGGAACATCCGAGCCTGAGAAATCGGCGATGGCTTCCCATCCTGTGCCCTTTTTTGCCAAGAGATATTGGTAGGACATATCCGGCAAATAATCTGTCATCGGACTCGTGCCGTCTTCAAAAACCGGAAACCCACTGAAGAATGCGTATTGGCCCTCAACCTTGAGATAATCGACCTTGAAAACTATGCGTTTGGGCAGTTTTTTCGTTGTCTCATTTTTTCCAACATAGCTTCGCAGCGCATCGCAAATGGCCGTTCTCTCAGGGGTTCCCAGCTTGGGAGTGTAAGGAGCAGCCTGTGCGTGCAGGCCAACGAGAAACACTGCGACTGAGACGATGACAGTTTTCATGGTTCGAAGCACGCTAGACGCGAATGCGCGTGCCGTCGATAATTGACACGGGGTTCCACGGCGTGAACCTCACACTCCTTCAAAAACAGCCATGGCTGATCGCGCCCGAAGCTCTCGGGGCGATGGTCGCCGCCACGAAATCGTTCTTCGACAACACGCCGGATCTTCCTGACCGCCCGATCTCGCCCTGCCTCACATTGGAGGACGGGGTGGGAATTATTTCGATCACCGGCCCGATGCTCCGCAATCCGGACATCTTCGACCGGATTATCTTCGGGGCCTGCAACACCGGGGAACTCATCACTGCCGTGGAAGAGGCGGCATCCCGGCCGGACGTCGAGGCGATCTTCCTCGACATCGACAGCCCCGGTGGATCGGTCAACGGCACGCCCGAACTTGCCCAGGCCGTGGCTGAGGCGAGCAAGGCAAAATACGTCTATGCGTTCAGTGCCGGGCAGATGTGCTCGGCTGCCTACTGGGTCGCGAGTCAGGCGGATGCGATCTACGCCACCCCGAGCGCACGGATCGGCTCGATTGGCGTGATCCTCCCGGTCGTGGATTCCTCGGCCGCCTTCGAGCAGGCCGGTCTCAAAATCGAAGTCTTTGCGGCGGGCAAATTCAAAAGCGCGGGCACCCCCGGCACGAGCCTCACCGACGAACAACGCGATTGGCTCCAGTCGGAGGTCGAGGAAACCGCCGGGGATTTTCATGCGGCCGTGCTCGCCCGCGGGCGCAAGATCCCCGATGAAGCGATGGAGGGGCAGACGTTTTCCGCGCGGAAGGCGATGCGCTTCAATCTCGCCGGAATGGTGGCAAGCCGAGGGGAGGCGCTCTCCCGGTTGCGGAAACTTCATGTCCGTTCGGTTGACACGGATTCCGGTGCAATGAGCGCACCATCCATTGAAAACGAACTCGCCCAGGCCCGTGAGCAGATCACCCGTCTGGAATCCGACGCCTCCGCTCGGGACGCCCTCCTGACCGAAGCCAACACCAACATCTCCGAGGCCACCGAAAACCTGAGCGGCCTGCAAGCCCGGCTCGAAGCACTCGAAGGCGAACACCGGATCGAGGCCGAGTCTCACGTTCAGGCTCGCGCCGATCTTGACGCTGCCAAGCACTCGATCGCATCGCTCACGAACGACAACTCCGCTCTCGACGGCAGCCTCAAGGAAATTCAGGCACGCAATGCCGCCCTCGATCTCAGCCTCAAGGAAATCCAGGGGCGCAATGCTGCACTGGAAGCCGCCGAGCAGGATCTCGAAAAGCGGGCCTCCCTCCGCGCCGCCCAGATCGTTGCCGAAACTGGAACTCACGCTCCTGCCAACGTCACCCCGAAAGGCGATCCGCAGACCAGCAATCTCATGGAGCGCTTCCGCTCGATCACCAATCCCGGCGATCAGACCGCTTTCTGGCAGAGCCTCTCCGCAGACCAGAAAAACCAACTCATGTCCTCAACCAAGTAGCATCTCATGTCCAACATCCTCACCAACGCAAAAGACGTCAAAGTCGCGCAGTCGGCCCTCAAGCCGTTCATGGCGACGCTCCTGCCCATGCGGGCATTCTCCAGCAACTTCTCGCCCGAGCCCGCTGACAAGCTCGACACGATCCGCGTCCCGATCGTGGGCGCACCGAGTCCGGCAAGCGACTTCGGCGGAAGCTACACGACCGACGTGGATTCCTCGATCGACGTGGCTCCCGTGCAACTGAACCGGCACAAATACAAGACCGTCCATGTCACAGCCCGCGAGGCGGCCGAGACCGCACTCAACGTGCTGGAAACCCTGGTTGGCAGCGCGGTCAAGCAGCTCGCCCAGGATGTGCTCCAGGACATCTTCACAGAGATCACGACCGCCAACTACGGCGCACCCGCGATCGCCGCCCTGGCCTCGACCGCCTTCGACTACAAGAAGGTGCTCGGCGTGCGGGAAGCCTGCGGGGCGGCGAGAATGCCGAGCACAGACCGTGCGCTCGTGCTTGATGCCGCCTACTTCAGCAACCTCCTTGGTGACGACATCGTGGCCAAGAGCTTCATGACGCCGGTTGCTCTTCCGGGCGTGGTCGATGGACTCATCCGCCGCCTGGCCGGGTTCGATGTTTATGAAACCACGATCCTGCCAAACAGCGACGAGAAGCTGGTCGGATTTGCCGGGCATCCGAGCTGCCTCGCGGTGGCGATGCGCTACCTCCAGCCTGTCGCCCAATACGACGAGGCTGGCGCGGTCACCGATCCCGAAACCGGGCTCACCTTCGGCTACCTGCGCTACACTGAGACCAGCTCGAACCGGATCTTCGTCACCGTCGAATGCCTCTACGGCTTCAAGGTGGCGATCCCCGGCGGCCTCAAACGCATCGTCAAACCCTGATCTGTAGTTCGGTTGTGCATAGCCCCCGCATCAGCAATGGTGCGGGGGTTTTGTGCGCAAACTCCCGAAAAACGTTGCGAGCAAGCAGTGCCCGTGGCAAATTGCCCCACATGAGCGCGCTTGAAGTTCTTGATCATTTGCGGGAGGCCGATGCCAACGAGTTGGCCATGGTTAGAGACACGGCCGAATCTCTTCTGTCAGTCGCAACACTGACCGCAAGTGAGGATCGGGAAATTGCTGACGCGCTTGAAGAATCCGAAGCCCAGTTTGCAAGGGGCGAAGGCATCCCCGCGGCTGAAGCCTGGCGGAGACTGGGAATTTGAAAAACTTCGCCGTCGAAATCTCCCCAAGGGCTCTTCGAGACCTTGAGCGTGTAAAACGCGAGGTCTTTGATGCGTCACAAAGCGATTCGATTACAGCAGACTATCTGCGAAGAATTGCCGCCGAGATAGATGACCTGAGCACAATGCCCACCCGTTTTCCGTTTTGGAAAAACAGCCGGCAATACCGATTCCTAATCGCCGAGAAGTATCTCGCGTTTTTCCAAATCGAAGGGATGCGGGTGAAAGTCTCCCACGTTCGTTACGCAGGACGAAGGCCGTTTCGAGGATAGCCCGTTGACACGCCCGGCGGGGCATGTCCATCTACGATGAATTCGCGTCCGACGCTGCGGAGATCTTCTCCGAGTTCGGCAAGGAAGTTATTTTCAACGCGAGAACGCACTCCGCCCTGATCTCCGAGCCGCAGGAAACCCTTGAGCTGGGGGCGGGCGGGTTCTCGGCCTCCGGGAATTTCACGATAAAGTTGTTGCGCAACGACATTTCTGCGATTCCGCAGATCGGGCAGACGATTGCCTACGCCGGAGAAAGTTTTCGCATCGTGCGCGTGGCGAACCGTCCGCCGCATCCTCTCATCACCCTCACTGTGGAGCCGGTCGAATGAACGTGGACATCGAGCGTGGATTTGTTGCGGTGATCCAGGCGGCCATGCCGGGCGTGCATGTGCGCGAGGCGACGAGCTCGAAGCCGCATCCCTCGGACGTGCAGATGGTGATCGTCCAGTGCGCCGAGTGCGAGCATGTGGTCGGCCCGCTCTACCGGGGGACAGTGAAGGCGTTCCTTGGCACTCCCGCATTCGACATGGGCGAATCCCAGCACCGGGAGGCGGCGGGAATGCTGGCTCTTGCGCTCCTCGACCCGGCGGCTGCGGCGAACCTCTTTAATCCGGTTGCGGGCCATCTCACGCTTCACGGTTTTCACGTCCGTTCACAGTCCGAGGAAATTGTCGATAACACCTGGCGGGCGACCGTTGAGCTGATCGCGGGCATCCGTTTCGGTTGACACGTCATCCCGTGCATGGCCGCTGACACACTCGCTCCGAAACCCGAACTTCGCCGCTCCGCCTACGACTTTTGCGAGCAGGCGCTCGCCCGGTTTGACGCGACCCCGAATGAAACACGTCTGAAGGGATTTTCTATTGCCCGATCGCAGACGATCTCCGGCGACTGTGTCCAGCGATCCTACATTATCAAGTTCGATCTCAAACTGACCGGCTGCGAACTCCCCTGACATGGCCATCGCGACGATCAATCTCTTTAGCGTGACTGACCCGGCGGGTGGCTACTTACAGGAAACCACCTCGGAAAAGTCTGTTGATATTGCCACCTGCAAGGACGCAACGGGCGTCACCAAGCTGGCCGTGCCCAAGGGGGTCGTCACGGAAACGATCACGCTGAAAGGCAAAGGCACATACGCCCCCTCGGTCACCCGCAATTTGTCGGTCGGCGCAACCGCCGTCATCACGTCCGGCAAAACGAGCGAGAGCAACGACGATTTCCCGGACTACGAGGTCACGCTCCAGAAATTCTCCGCAACATAATATGGCCGTTCCCACAGAAATTGGCATCACGTTGGTCACCGAGGCTACCGCCCAATCGGCGGAGTTCTCGAGCAAGGGCGACGTCAAGATCCTCACCGACAAGAGCGGTGCCTATTCGCAGGCGGCCGTATTGGATCCGACCTTCGAGTTCAGCGTGAAAGGCAAAGGCATCGCGTGCCCGGTCGCACTCAAGGCGTCCAGCGGTGCTCCCAGCGGAGTATCCGGCAAGATCATCGTCAGCAAAACGAAGGATACGACCTCCAACGACGATTGGCCTCAGTGGGAATACTCCGGCACCGGCTACCCGGGCGCCACGTAAACGCTCCATCACCAACCGATCAAAAATATGCAAAATGGAACCACCTACCACTGGGTAGCCGAAGAGGGGAAATCCGAGCAGATGCCGGACGGCAAAGTTCGCTTCGCCAACAACCCGCTCACGAGCCCGAACACACAACTCATCGCCGCCGCCCTCACAAGCGGGTTCAAGCTCGTCGAGCCCGGCGGTTTCCGAGACACGGTCGAGCAAACCGAACGCGGCCCGCTGCGTCGGGTCGAGTGGTTTATTGACGGCGCTTCGCGGGGGATCTTCAAATCCCCGGACGAGGAAATCGAGTTCCCAGAGTTCCGCCGCCGGTTCGAGAGCGAGGCGTGGTGCTTGGCCAATCCCGATCACCCGGTTTCCTTTATGCGGTGGGCGTTCCGCGCGCATGGCCAACTTCGCGACCGCATCCGAGACCTCAAGCCAGCCGCCTTGGTGCGCCGGGGCAACCGGCAAGTCACGCTCCCCGCCAATCTCCCCGAAGACAAACGCCAGCAACTCCTCTCCTACCTAAAATGAACAACGACTTCCTTCGCCCCGCCGCCGATGCGGGATCCATCAAACTGCGTCCGCTTTCCAGCGGTTCATATGCGATCCTTCACCGCACCGGAAACGCTTTCGTCGTTCCGCCAGGCAACACCGCGCCCGATCATCTCACGGCCGCGCTCGAATACGCCTATATCCACGGCGCGCCATTGGAAGCGGTTCTGCGGGCGGCTTACTCTGCGCCGGATGTCTTTCATGCCGAGGTATTCCGCTTTTCCCAAGCGATCCCGGTTTCCGACATCACGACGATCATCCGCGAAGTCGAGGCTGGCCTCACTGCCGCTGCCTCGCAGTCGGTGGACGTGATCCCGCGCCCCGGCTCCGAGGACAAGGACGCGCCCCCAAACTCCTAGCGCCAGCGTGGATCGCCTCGCGCGTGTTCACGCTGGCCGAAAAGACCGGCTGGCCGGAAGCCTTCATCCTCTGGGAACTCCCGCTCTGGCGGGCACTCGCCTACCAGCATTGCGCGCTCTGGCAATCCGGCGCGTGGACGGTGGCCCCAGCCCTGCCTGCCGAGGCGCAGGTTGACGCGCTCCTCAATCTCGAAATCGACGATGATGAGCATCGACACCACGAAGTTTGATGCCGCCCTGAAACTCTTCCGGGCCGAGAGCAAGCGTGCAGCCGGGGTGGTTCTGCGGGAACAGGCAAAAGGAACCCTTGGCAAGATCATCGACTGGACGCCTCCCGGCGGAAAAAACGCCACCGGTCAGGCTGCCAAGAAGCGGGGCGAGGCAAAGGTGGAAAGCGATATCCTCAAACTCATGCAGCCAGTGGCTCGCCTCAGTGCTCCTGCCAACATTTTGAGAGCGGCGGGCATGTTTGTTGAGGAGGCATCCACCGAATCGCCCGCAGCCATTCACCGCGCCAACCGCTCGCCCACCGGACGCGTGAATCGCAAGCTCAACCCACGGATCAAAATCAAGGCGTCCGACCTGAAACGCTACATCGCCTCCAAAAAGAAGATGGTCGGATTCCTCGCCTCGGGATGGAAAGCGGCGGCAACAAAATTCGGTTCCAGCATCCCGGCGTGGATTTCCCGTCATTCGGCACCGGGGGTGGGGAGAATCAAGAGCGACGCGGTTTCCATCGAGGTGACGGCCACGAACCAAGTCGTGGGCGCACCCCGGCTCGACATGGAGCGCCGGGTTCAAAGCGCCCTCGATTCCCAGGCGGCCGCCATGATCCGGCGGGTCGAGAACTTCGCGGTCAGGGAGGCGGCGAAGAGGGCGGGATTTCGCGCCTGATTGACACGCCCCCTGCGGCGTGGCCGACATCACCGCCAGGTTCCGACTCGATATTTCCGGCATTGATGCCGCGCTCGCCCGTGTAGCGGCTGCGACGATTTCCGTGCAGGGCGCATTTGCCGCGGCGAACGCCGCCCTGGCTCCATTCGCGAGCGCGTTTGCCGCAATCAAAGAATCCCTCGACCTGGGCGGGCATCTCTCCGATATGAGCGCGCAGACCGGGATAGCGGTGGGCGATCTCGTTGTCCTGCGGCAGGCATTTTCCAATGCGGGCATGGATGCCGATTCCGTCGGCCCCCAGATCAACCGGCTGCAGAAGGCGCTCGGCGGGATCAACGAGGAAGGGGAGCCGACGAACAAGGCACTCGCCGCGCTCGGGATTTCGATGAACGAACTTCAGTCGCTCAACCCGGCGGAGCAATTTGCGCGGGTATCGGCAGCGATTGCGAAGATCCCGGACACGACCGAGCGGGCGGCAACGGCGATGGGGATCTTCGGGCGCAAGGGGGCCGCATTGCAGGCGATCTTCTTGGACAGCACCGCGATGGAAGTCGCCCGGCAGCAGGTCGGCGGGCTCGGGGATACGATGCAGGCGAACGCGGCGCGATTCGATGTGATCTCCGACGCCTTCGAATCCGCCCACTTAAAAGGCCAGCAGCTTGCGGCGGGATTCACGGCGGCGATTGCCCCGGCACTCGAGGTGGTCGGCAACGCGCTCAATGAAACCGACCTCTCGGGCCTTGGAAAATCCCTTGGTGAAATCGCCGTCGCTGCCATCCGTTTCGGCCAGGCACTATCTGGCATGATCCCGCAGATCCTCGGCGTGGTGGGGGCAATGGCGGCCTACCGCACCGGCTTCGATGCGAATCTCGGACGGGCCATGCTCAACATCGGCCCGGTGGCGACCCGCGCATTCGCCCAGGTTCGCGTGGCAATGGCCACGATGAACTTTTCGAGCGTAGGGACAGCAGCCCGCACCGCCTTTGCAGGCATCGGGGTGGCGGCCCGAACGGCGGCCATCGCGATCAAGAGCGCTGTCATTTCCACCGGCATCGGACTTCTTATTGTCGGGATCGCCATGGCCATCGAGGCCGTGATTGCGAAAATCAACCAGACGAAGGAAGCCATCAAGGCGGCGGCAACAGCGACCGGCGACACGCTCAAGGCCGTGAACTCGGTCGCTGCAGAAATGAAATCCGTGTCGAGCGAGGCGGACAAGGTGGATCTCGGGAACCGCATCGACCAGCAGATCGAATCCACCAAGGAATCGCTCGCCGGGCTCGCCGACCAGTTCGAGAACCTCACGCCCGAGCAGCGCAACGACATCGCAAGTGAATACCGCAAGCGCATCTTGCTCCTCGGCCAAATGAAGGAAGTCATGTCCGCGATCACGCCCGAGATCATGGCGCAACGACAAGCCGAGAAAGACCGCGCGGCGGCACTGGCGGAAAGCCAGCGGAAGGCGGCGGGGCTCAATGCGGAGCTTGGAAAAAACAAGGAGGCACTCGACAAGAAGATTGCTGATGCCGCATTCAGCGACCTTTCTGCCACCGACCAGAAAGATGTGACACTTGCGGGCGTTGGCTCCTCCTCCACGGCAAACGTGGATGCCGAGATCGCTCTTCTCGCAGCCAAGCGGGAATCCTCATCGCTCACAACTGACGAGGTGCTCCGCATGCAGGCGCTCATTGATGCGCGGGAAAAACTCATCGGCGTCGAGCGCGACCTCGCCCGTGAACGCGAGCAGGCGGCGAAGAAGGCCGAGGAGGACGCGAAAAAGGAAGCCGAGGCGACGGCGAAACGCTCGGAGTTCACCCGCGACGTGAACCGGGAAATCGCGCGCGCAAAGGCAGACGCATCGGGCGACAAAAAAACCGTGGCTCGGCTCGACCACGAGGCGAAACTCGATCAGGAAACCAAGCAGGGGATCTCGGCTGGCCTGGATCCCAAAGATGCCGCCCGCCTGGCAAACGAGAAAGTCGGCGCGCTCGACTTGGCTGACGCCTCCAAGAAAGACGAGGAGAACAGAAAGACGCTCACCGCCTTGGATCTGGAAACCCGACTTGCCGAGGCGAAGGCGGATGGAAACAAAGAAGAGGCCGCCCGGATCGAGTGGCTGCAAAAATACAACTCCGAGCTCGCCCGGCTGCGGGACGTGATGCCGGAGGCCGATGCCCAAGCGGCTGCCGCACGGCTGGTCAACGCACAGTCAGCCGGTGAACCTAAGGCCGCACAGGAACGAAGCGGCGCGCTCTATGCGTCTTCGATGGCGCGAATCGGAGCTGGCGGCAATTTTGTTTCCAGCGGATCGGATCCGATCCTGACCGAGAACCGTCGGCAGACAACGATCCTTGAGCGAATCGCCCGTGCCGTTTCGCGCCAGGACACCCAGAGCATCGAGCTCAACTACACGCTCGCTTGACACGCCCCGATACCGATGGCCGCCGTTCTCACAAAATCCGAAACCTCCACCGATTCCAAGGGCAGGGAGATCACCTCCGAGACATGGGAGGCATTCGACGCGCCGCCGAGTGCGCCGAGTGGAGCAAAAAACAGCAAGCTCACGCACACCGACGGGAAGTACACGCTCGTTTTCGACACCGCCCCAACCGAAACAAACCCCGGCGACGAATACAGCGTCGAGGGCAGCATGAGCCAGGAACCGATCGAGACGCACGAAAAGTTCCAGGGGATTGCGGCGGCAGATTGGAAGAAGTGGAACCTCTGGAAAAACAACTCGAAAGACGAGGAGCTGGCTGGCTGGAAACCGGATTCGGGAGCGCTTGCCGATCTTGCGGCGCTCTATGAAAAAGGCGTGACCGATTATCTCGTGCCCCGGGCGGTCGTTCGGATTACCCGGATTGAAGGATCCTCCCCGCGGCTCTCTCGCCTCGGGAAAATCGACGCCCCATCGGGCGCGCCAACTCTTCCGAGCGGTGCGAACTGGATGCTCACCGGGGCGAGCGGCAACCGCCAGCAGGACGGCAAGTGGAGCAACTCCTACGAATACATGTCCAGCGGCCCAGCAGGTTGGAATTCCGACATTTACTCATGACGATCCCAAGTTTCAAAAAAGGCGACAAGCTCTGGGCGGCCGACCTGCAATCCCTCGCCGATGCGGTGCGGGCGAACCGCGTGCTCCCCGGCGCGGGCATCCGGATCACCGGCAGTCCGAATGGAACCACTGTGGCGGCCAACATCCCTCGCGGGGCAAAATCAGGAACTCTGACCCTCCATCAAGTCGATTTCGAAGATCTCATTCCCGACCCGTTCAAGATCACGAAGGAGGTGATGGACGAAATTCTCACCAAGTTCTATGAGGCGCTGCCAACGGCCGAAGCCATCGCCGGGGCGCTTGAGAGCAAACTCATGAACATGGACTCCTACATGCCGACGGCCGAGGCAGTTGGAGCCATCATCCAATCGAGAATCGAATCGTATCTCCTGAGCAGCGGGGGCGGTGGGCTCTCGTTCGACAGCCTCTTCAGCACTTTTGCAAACTCAGCTCCCGGTGCTGAGGACATCGCCTCCATGTTGATGCCTTACTTCCAGCCGGCTCTCGATGTCATGGAGGGAATCGACGCGCTCGTGCAGGAAAAGTATGAAGCCTACGCGAACGTGGGAACGCTCATTACCGCGCACTTCGCAGGTGCGAACGTGGAAGAAGGAGGGGAACAGCCGAGTTCACCGAGCCCGGGCGACTACCTCTATTGCGAGGAGTTCGGCATTCTTTACACGGTGTTTCCCGTTGGCTACGAGTCGGGCATCCCGACAGCCAACCTGGTTTGGCGGGTTCATTTCCAAATTGGTGACGCCCCATCAAATGGCGAGGAAGACTCCCGCGCATGGTGGTGCGCCCTGACGACTTTCCCAGCGCCGGATATCGGCGCGATCTGCCGGATGCTGGGCAGGATCGGCGAGGAACTCATCCGGAAGTCGGTCGATCTCATTGCCGGCCCGGTAGCGGGGCTCACCAAAACATTTGCCGGGTTCATCCAAAAAGCTCTCTCGAAGTTGGATGAAATCCCGGACGCCGTCGGGAAGGCGGTGAAGGCCGCACTAGATCTGCTCTGGGATGCGCTAAACGCCCTCGCCGCCAGCATCCCCGGCTTGGTCGAAGCGGGGGCTCAAGCCATCTGGAATGAAATCAATAGAATGTGGGAAAGCCTCACCTACGCATTGGAGGATCTGACTCTCGTGTGGAGTGAAATCACCAAAGTTTATGAGTCGATCACGTCGGTGCAGGAATCGATCACGGAAATCTTAGCGGACATCGCGCTGTTGAAAAACCCGTCGGGCTCCATCACCTATATCGGACATGACGGGCAGATGTATTCCATCCCCACGATGCACACTCCAACTTGCCTGGGGATCACCAAGCAGCTGGAGATAAGCTGGATCGCTGTGGATGGCAACGGCCATTCCATGATGATTCTTGTGTGGGACGGCACTTACCAGGCTGAGGAAATCACCTCCGAGACCATGGATCTGGTGAACTCTGAGGGCGACATCTACGAGTTGCATACTCTTGGAGCTCCGGTCAAAGGAAGCTCAGTAAAAATAGACGTGAACTACCTTGATATTAACGGTGAACCACAAATGATTGAGGCTTTCGCCGTTCAGGGCTTGAGTGAGTTCGGACTCATCAAAAAAGAAGGCATCGAAATCTGCGTGGACGGGTCGCCGCAGACCAAGACTTTCCTCGTGCAAGACGCCCCGGGCTGAACATGGCGACAAGACTCCTCCATCCATCAGAGGACGGCACCTGCGGCGAGTGCGCCGATCAGCCACCTTGCAAGCCAGAATGCAAAACTATTGAGGACGGAGCCACGGCTCAACTGTTTAAGGGGGCATGCTACGATTACTCTGCGGGCGTTGGTTCGTGCGCGGACTCAGCGGGGATCACGCTGGCCAACTCGACGGGCTCCGCTTTGAGCGTGGCGGTGTCGGGGAGCGCGGATGACGAAGTGGTGATCAACGGTTCGGTCTATGAGCCTGGGAGCTACGCCTTCAACTGGAACGACTATGGAAGCCCGTGCGGCAGCACCAACTCCACGAATGGATCACACAGCTTTGCTTACGCCGGTTCGGTGGAAGTAGGCGGGCAGCTTACCATCAAAGGGCGGGACAACGGCTATGGCGGCTGGATCACGGCTCGCGTCACGGCCTCGTAGCATGGACTTCGCGCAAACCATCCACTGCAAAAGCCGCTTGCACTGCCACGCTTGCCGAACCAACGAAAGCTGGCGGAACGCGCTCGGTGCGCCCGGACAATGCCCGTATGGGGAGGGAGAATCCGCTCCACTTCTGTCTATCCGAAACATGGCAGCGAACCCTGCCCGCCCAGCCGAGCCGACCGCTTTGGAGCTGGCTTCCAACTTCGCGTCGGCGGTGGCGCGTTGGGCTGCCGCCGGGTTTCAAGTCGCCTCAAGGGAGGCATACGACGGGCGGACAGCGGCGTGCGCGGCGTGCGAGTTCTGGGACGGCTCCGCTCGCCTCGGGCTCGGGAAGTGCGCCCACAAGAAGTGCGGCTGCACGAGGTTCAAGCGCTGGCTCGCCTCGGAAAGATGCCCGCTCGGCAAGTGGCGCGATTGACACGGGCTCCCATCGCGTGAAGCTCTTTCTTGATCTCGACTCCCGCACGTTTCTCGAATTCCAGCACTCCAGCCGCGCACTTCAATCCATCGTCATGAAACGCCGCGACCGCGTGCCGCTCGACTTGCAGTTCGTCCAAAACGGGAATGTGGTCGAACTCGAAGACGGTGCAACCGGCCAGCTCGGGATCAAGGCGGACAACGATTTCTCCGGGCTGTTTGCTGCGTTTTCCGCCCAGTGGACGAAATCCGGAACGGGCGATGCGGCACTCTACCGGTTCGAGCTGAATCTCAACACGGTGGAAATCGACACGCTGTTTGCGGGCGTTCCCAAGAAGCGGATCTCGCTCATGCTCGAAACCGAGTGGAGCGAATCGACGTTGCTCACCAGCTCCAACACTCTGCCCGTCACGCTGGAAAATGATGTGGTGCGTGGCGACGAAGGCACTCCGGTCACGGCGAACAGCACTCGCAAGGCGACATCGCAAGAAGCCGAAGCCGGGACCGACGATGCGAGCTGGATGACTCCTCTGAAAACCAGTTTGGCCATCGCTGCGCTCGCGGCAACAGGGCCGCAGGGAGAAACTGGTTTGACCGGAGCACCGGGCGAGCAGGGAATCCAGGGGTTGCAGGGCGAGACGGGGCCTTCGGGCAGCGATGGCGCACAAGGCCCGCAAGGTGTCATCGGTCCGGCAGGAACGGACGGCGCAACTGGACCGCAGGGCATTCAAGGTGAGCGCGGAGAGCCCGGCGCAGACGGACAAGTTGGTATTCCGGGCGAGCAGGGAATCCAAGGGTTGCAGGGGGAAATCGGGCCTTCGGGAAACGATGGCGCACAAGGCCCACAAGGCGAAGTTGGCCCGGCAGGATCGGATGGCGCAACAGGACCGCAGGGGGAACAAGGCATCCAAGGCGATACCGGTCCGGCGGGTGCAGATGGCGTGGACGGATCTCCCGGAGCAAAAGGAGACACCGGGGCTACTGGTCAGCAAGGCCCGGCTGGTGCTGATGGTGCAATGGGGCCTCAAGGTCTGCCAGGTGCGGAGGGCGCAATGGGCGCACAAGGAACGGCTGGAGTTGACGGCGCGGATGGTGCCGTTGGCCCACAAGGCGACCAAGGATTAACTGGCCCCACAGGAGACACGGGAGCGGACGGCCCAATCGGGCCACAAGGACCGACTGGCGCGGATGGCGCTCCAGGAGATAAAGGCGATATTGGGGAAAGCGGCCCACAGGGATCATCTGGGGCAGACGGGTTGCCCGGCGTGCCTGGCCCGCAAGGTTCGGCTGGAGCGGATGGCGTGGCCGGGCCAAAGGGGGACACCGGCACAGACGGGGCGGCTGGTCCTCAAGGCCTTGCGGGAGCGGACGGCGCGCAAGGCATTCCCGGCGAAAGCGGCCCGGCAGGAGCGGATGGAATTTCCGGATCACAAGGAGAACAAGGGCCGCAGGGTGTCCAAGGAGAAACCGGCCCCGCTGGCGCGGATGGTGACGACTTCGTTTCCGTTTTCTCAGAAACGCCTCCGCTAAATCCCGTCGAAGGAACGCGATGGGTGGACTCGAATTCCTTATGCCCCTACGACTTTTACAACGGGGTTTGGGTGGAATCTCCAACCGCCTCAACCGGGCCGCAGGGATCAGCAGGCGCGGATGGGCCGCAGGGCATTCAGGGAGAGCAAGGTCCGGCCGGAGCCGATGGAGCACAAGGCCCACAGGGCGCAGCCGGCCCAGCGGGAACGACGAGATGGGACGGGATAACAGACAAACCCGCCACGTTTGTTCCCGAGTCGCACGCTCATCCCATCTCCTCGATCACCGGCCTGCAATCCGCTCTCGATGCTTCATCGCACACCACCCGCTACGAGACGTTCGAGCATTTCGAGAACGGAAGGACTGCCCCGAAATGGTCAATGAGCTCGAACGACTCTGGCGGCACGGGACTCACCTACATCGTTGACGGAAAGCAGGGCGTGTTCCGGCATTCCACCGGGACGGCCACCGCCGCGAATCAGAGAGCCGGATTGAGCTCGAACGGCTCCGCATTGCATTTAGGGCAAGGGGCAGCCATGCGCTGCGTGTGGAACATGCGTTTCGCGGCATTGCCTGATGCAGTGAATACGGGTGCGATCCGGCTCGGGTTCATGGACAGTGCCTCAAGCGAATCAACGGACGGCGCATTTTTCCGGCTCATCGATGCCGGGAACCTCTACGCAGTCACGCGCAGCAACGGTATTGAAACCGCCGTGGATTGCGGGTTCCGCCCCGATGCTACGACGTGGCATAGCCTTGGAGTGGCCGTCAATGCGGACGGCACATCCGCCGTATTTTCCAACGGTCTCAGCGTCCTCGTAACCATCACGACTAACATCCCGTCTGGCCCAGGCAGGCAAACCGGCATCGGCAACTGGATCCTCCGCACTGCGGCGACAGCCTTCGCGCTCAACCTCGATGTCGATTGGCTCTACGTCAAAATCACCTACCCCTCCGCGCTCGTATTCTGATTCCAACGACCGAAAGCATCAAGGAACGCCAGGGCAGCACTCAACTCTCATAATCTATGGCAGCGATCACATTCCCATCCTCACCGACCGTCAACGACACATTCACCGCTTCCGGCAAATCTTGGACATGGACGGGCACCGTCTGGCATGCCAACGCCACAACGCACTCTGCCACCCACGCCACAGGCGGCGCGGATGAACTTTCTCCAGAAGCCATTGGCGCGGCAAGCATTGAAGAACTTTCCGCATGCGCTTTAGATATATCACACTATGGCGGCATTGTTAATAGCCTGATGGACGGGTCGGGCTCGGTTGTCTATGCAATGAACGCCAGCGAGGCGAATCACTCGAGATCGGCAGACAGCGCCACCTACGCTGAGCGGGCAGGGGAAGCCGACAACCCTAGCGCCGGCGGCTCTCTATACATAGCCTGCCAATCGGCATCCACTGCACTGCAAGACGCATCGGCTTTTGCAACGGCCGAGCAAGGCTTGCGCGCAGATACAGCCGTGCAGCAATCAGACATAGGAATGCTTTTTCTTGGCCCAAACGGAGACGGCAGCGGTTTGACGGGGATCACTTTAGCTGCCCATGTGTCGTCCATCGAAGACCATAATGTCAGCGAGTTAAGTAATGATGTCGGTTATGTGAAGACGAGCGAACTAGCAACTGCCAGTGTTGCTTTCGCTAGCGGTGCAGATGGCGTGAACTACCTGACGGGGCACAGCATATCTGAGCTGTTCAACGATCAAGGCTATATCACCATTACAGATGTAGGGAATGCAAACGCTTGGAGCGCAAACTCGGCAGGTACGGCAACCTATGCAGATAGCGCCGGAAGCGCACAGACCTCATCAACCCTTGATGGACACTCGGCAAGCGATTTCATTCTTACGTCTGACATTGGATCGTCAGTTCTTGCGCCTACCGGAGACGGCAGCGGGTTGGCTGGGGTGAGACGACCAGCCTCTTTTGAGCTATCCGCATACGTTCCTGATCCAGCTATTTACTCTAACTGGTATCCAGCCGATATGCTTCATGAGTTTGTTTCGTATGGCGGCGCGTGGGTCGAGGTATCGAGATCGCGCGATTATGAAACCTCCGGGGGCATCGTCATTGGAAATGGAGGAACTACGTTAATGGCGGTTCCAAATAGCACGGATGGGAGCTTTGTCATCCCAGATGGAATAACAGCCATTGCAGCTAATGCGTTTTTCGATTGCGAACACATAACGGAGGTGTCCATTCCTTCTAGCGTGACAAGCATTGGAGATTTTGCATTTAAGGGATGCAATAGCCTTTCTAGCCTGACAATCCCAGATAGCGTGACCATGATCGGAAACTCTGCTTTCATTGGGTGCAGCTCTCTCACAAGCATAGTGATCCCCTCCAGCGTAACGCGAATTGAGGCGTCAGCCTTCAATTCTACCGGGCTAACCAGCATAACGATTCCATCAAGCGTGACCAGCATTGGAGATTTCGCATTCGCCGGAAGCGGCAATCTGACAAGCATCGTGTTTTCTTCTGGCCTGACCAGCATAGGAATCAATGTATTCTATGGCTGCACCGGATTAGTTAGCGTCACCTTGCCTGCAACCTTGAGCAGCCTCGGAAACTACTCATTCTCTCATTGCAGCAGCCTGGAATCCGCAACCTTCGATGGGAATGATCCCGCATATGTAGGGGCGGGAGTGTTTGAGTCTACGCATAGCGGGTTCACCGTCAAATACCACACAGGAGCATTGGGATTCTCGAATCCGTGGCACGGATTTCCTTGTGTAGCAATTTAATTTACTATGGAAGCTATATCATTCAATCCGGCCCCTGCCATAAACGAAACGCACAGCACGGCAAGTAGATCGTGGATCTGCACGGCTGTCAGTCCGTATCCTGTATGGTGCATACTATACGACCCGGCACCGCTTAAGGGAGAGGGGAGCCAAATCACAGGCGTTCTCAAAGACGCATCCGCCTTCGCCCCCGCCATCGTCCCTGCCCAGTTCCGTCTGGATGCCTCAAATGGCATCCAGCTCTTCAATCCCGACACCGGGTCGTGGCACACGCTCGCAGTGCGAGGACAAGCCGGCCAGCAAACTCTCGAAATCTCACCTGCCATCCCATGAAAATTCCATCCATC
>JBAXXX010000068.1:0-20793 GCA_037127695.1 Verrucomicrobiia bacterium
GTTCCTCGGTTTTTTTCAAGCCGCAGGCTTGGTAAAGTCCGACAGGCTGCTAGAGCAATTTCAATCAATGTGTGCCCGTTATTCAGCTCTCGTTGATCCGCAGATTACGCAGATAGAATACAGGTTTGTGCGGGTTCCTTCGGCAGACATCTGGCGATCGTGTTTCTCCCAGAAAATCTGCGTATATCTGCGCAATCTGCGGATGCGAATTTAGTTAAACTGCTTTAAATGGTGCTGGTAATGAAATATGACCTCTCGATGCCTTTTGACACGATGATCCCTCGGAGATAGTTTTGCTGCGTTCCCTTGGGCTATGCCCACAAAAACAACGCGAAACAATTTCATGCGAAATGATGCTCACTCACACGGCATGCATGCCGAAAAAGACCCGGCCACAGGCAGGAGGCAAGCTCCGGCGATGTCCGCCTGGAGGGGCTCGATCGATCGCTGGAACACCCTGGAGCTTCTGAAAAACGGATAGCAGGAGCATGAAAACTCAATGGGTTAAAAAGATCGCCTCCGACGGAATGCATAATGCCTTCACGTCATTGGCGCTGTTCAAGGGCCGCTACTTCGTCGCTTTTAGGAACGGCAAGCACCATGCGGAGGATGCTCGCGGCACCCAGGTCATGATGACGAGCCGGGATGGCGAGCAGTGGGAGCCGTTCCATAACAAGCCGTTTTTTATCCCGAGGGATCGGGGCGCGCGACGGACTACCGTGACAGCTACTTCCTGAACCTGGGCGAGGAGCTGAGCCGCATCCGCACGGTGGAAGGGCCGGATTGGACGGAAAAGATGACCGTCGAGTTCTGGCCTCACCTGCCGGATACGATCGGCAGCCGCGCCGCCAGGTGTCCGCAAGCGGAATCAGCAGCGGGGTCGCCGCATTCGCCTTCGTGACCATATCCCGGCTTACCTCGTAGGTGCCGATGCGGTATGTGTAGCCCACCGACCCGGCTGGATTCGGATCCCCGGTCGTGTCCGGCGCGTTCCCAGGATTTCCAATCGTCGTGAAATCCACAGTAAAGCTGTTGCCTCCCGTTCCGAAGGTGTCAGCCCTCGCCTCGTTGCTCCCCAGAGTCAGAATCCCCACGGCAGCCAGGATCGCCGTTTTTTTCATAAAGATGCTCGACGGTAGGCGCTTGGCGAAAAAAGTCCCGCTCAATCAGGTTTCTGCATTCCGTGAATGCAACGCGCAGGCGTAAATGGCTCCGAAAGCATTTCGCATTCCCGATTCCATCGTTTGGCAGTTGGGACAGGCAGAATATCCAGATCCTGGATGAAATCCGGCGCGGGGAGCCCACGGCCAGAAGGACGGAAAATACGAATTTCGAGGGGGCGGCCTCGGGATAAAACTACCAAGCACTACCAAACCAGAAAATATTTCCGGCTCTAATCTCCATCATAACCCCCTGATCCTCAGAGGGAGCCGAAGGCGGGAATCGAACCCGCGACCTATCGATTACGAATCTGCGTTTCCCTATGGTAAAACCGGACTGTTGTCCAGTATTGTCCAGTAGATGAAATTATTTCTGACCAAGAGCAGCCTGTGCAATGTGCTTGCAATGCGAGACTTGCCGAGCTTTTACGACCCGTTTTAGAGCCTCTTCAAGCGCAATGCATCGCGCGCGGATTTTTTCGATGGAATCTTGGACTGGATCACTCATAAAACAGACTGCCCAGAGGCGACCCGCGCGCGAAGTTCCGCCATGCTGAGCCCGTGCGGGTATTGGAAATGCGGCTCGTCGCAGAATTTCCACGCGCCCCCCCACTCAAGACCGACCGACTGCCCGATTTTCCCGCAGGCTGCATAATGCGGCTCGTCGCCCAGGTAGGCACCGTTGCGGAAAAGCCCGATGTCGAAAGCCACCTGGAAGCAATGATTGCTATATCCGCCTCTTGCATTTGTCACCACGTTGCCGGGAGCTGTGCGCCCCTGCGCGTAAAGCGCGTCTTGCTCGGCATACGTCCGGTTGCCGCAGATTATTTTGATAACCAGCCCGTGCTCTTTCATTGCTGGCATGGCGGTCGCCATGAACTTGCGGGCGAGTTCCTGCGCCTTGGGATGCAGAGTTGCTATGTTCTTTTCCGTCCGTTCGTCAAATGTGCTCATGGCTTTTTAGGGTTGAGGTGTTCGCAATGCTCGGGACACATGAGGGAGCAGATGGTAGAGGGAGTGTAGATGAGCAACACATGCGCCTGAATCCCCGCACCACGCAAACCCTGAGCCATAGCAGCCGCTTCTGGCACGCACGCGTTGCGGTGCTCCGCTGACCAGACGGGCGCATGCACGGGCGGGTTTGTTCCGCATCCGGCGAGGAGCAGGCAGGCTATGGCGAGGGGGAGCTTCATGGGAGATTCAGGCCGATGCCGAGGGTTGACTTGTAGAGGCTGTAAAGAGTCGCTTGTTGAACCGCAGTCAGCGCGGCCTTGGCGACAAGAGCGAATGCAATCTGCCCGTCGAATGCGTTGTCGATGGGATCACCAGTAGAATACCGAAGCGCGCCAACCTGCACCCACGATCCGTTGCCGGGAGCGCGGTCTGAGTAGTCCTTGGACGCATCCGCGAATGTTGCTGTTCCGTTGGCCGAGGACACAAACCCAGCCTCAGATCCAGATACAGAGATTCCGTGAAATGCGGTATTGTCAGCCAATGCGGTTTGCGATCCGGTAGCGGAAGCATCCGCAGCCCACGCATAAAGAGTCATGGTTCCGGTCGTTGTAATAAGGTATGCTCCGCGACTCCATCCACCACTGATAGGAATCCCACCATTGGCCGCGCCAACGTCTGCCTTTCCGACATAGGACAGCGTATAAGGCCCACTCCAGCCAACGATGTCAGCAAGAACCATCGCGTCATTCGTCCCGTCGAAAACCACACCATCAGCCCCCCATGTCGGGCCGTTTGTCAGCGTGCCGTTTTGCGTGAGCCCTCCAAGCGACTGAACAACCGTTCCCGTGCCGAAATTCTGCGCCGACCGCAGAGGCCAGCAGACCATGCTATCCCAGAGGCTGAGCCTTTTGATCCCGCGAACAAAGTCGCTGATCGCGCGCCGGTCGGTTGCCCCGGTCGCCGTGCAGAATGCCAGCGCGTCCTTGTCGAACGGGTTGCGAAGGATGAGGTTTACGATTGACATCAGGATTCGATGGTGTGGAGTTCCCAGTTCAGAACGGCCTCAGATGTTGGAGTGTAGGCCGCGAGCGTCTGCGCGATTCCAAATATCGAGGAGGAGGATGCGATGATCTGCTTGCGAAGGTAGTCATCCTCGACAAAGACGGTTGCGCCGAGGTCGCAGGTCGCGTTGAGCGAAAGCGAGATCGAGCCAAGGTATTTCGCCCGGTCGCCTGCCGGAAGATCGAACGCGTCATTGTCTGCGATGGCCGTTGGCGCGGCAGAATAGAGGTGCAGGCGGACGATCCCCAGACCGGACGGGATGGCGGCAACCTCAGCGAGGAGAGCGCCATGGGTGATGAGCACCGGACCGCCGCCGACTGGCGCGAGATTTGTGAACTCAATGACGGATGCGCTCGCAGCTCCAAGCACATCTCCCGCAGCATATGCGGTATCATTTGCAGGGCGGGTGACGGCGACTCGGGAGGTGTATCGTGGATTCATATTTTAAGGGTGTCAGTCAAGACGGTTTATTTATTATTTTGGTTGGTTTGGAAAGGATATTTTTCTCCTCAGTTATCGGATTCGAGGTTCTTTTTTGCCCCGACGAGCGGCTTGATGGCGTTGATGATCACGGCAGGGACGGCCATGTCGGGGTGGATGGATATCGTTCGGGCGATATTGTCCCACTCCTTGAGCAAAGCATCTGGGTCGCCAAAGTTGGCAACGTCCTCGATGTGCTTAACTGACCGGTATCCGCGTGAGACGGTATCAAGGAACGGATCCCTGCTGGATTGGTAGGACACCTGGCCGAACAGGTAGGAAATCGCGCTGGCTGCGACCGTTCCAGCGAACAGGTAGCCTTGCAGCGGGGCCAGCATGACGGCTTGAGCAAATCCCCCCATCGTGTAAATCTCCTCGTCTGGATCGTCGCTCGTTAGGTCGCGATACCCAGCCGCCAGAACCCATGACATGATCCCCATCAGCTCGACGGCTACGATCCTGCGGATATGATCCCCCTTGTTCCCCTTGCCGGTCGCCAGCCCGCGCACGGAATCTGCGATCATCGCGGACTTCAGCCGCGGGTCGCTCATGAAAATCGTGAAAAGTTTCTGGATCGCCCCGCCGGAATTTTCCATCCGGCTCTTGGATCCGAAAGAGGTTGGCTGGCTGAACCGATAGACGGCAGAGTCCATCGCGTCCATAGCGGCAGCGGTTGCCATCTTCTCATTCATGCCGGAAGCGATCGCATCCTTGTATGTCGCCTGGAAAACAAGCGCGGAGGAGAATGTTGTTGCGGACGCATCGAAGAATTGAACGGGAGTCATCGCAGCCATAGCGACCTTGGCGCCGATCCCCGGCTTGCCAGAAAACTTGCTGAAGATGAACTTTGCTTCCGGGTTCATCCCTCCATTGAGCCGGCGCTGGACAGTAGGGGAATGCCAGACATCGGGCATCGAGGCGGCCAGGCCAGCAGGATCAGCGATCGCATTCACCATCTGCCGCATGTCAATGGCTGCGATGGCGCGGATTGCAGAATCCGCCTGCATCAAGATCGTTTTCAAGTTAAAACCAAGTGACGAGACAGCCCGCCCGCCGATGAACGACCCGATGAGGAGATTAACCCATGCCGCCTCATGGGCGCGGTTCCCGCCCCGTTGCTCCATCAAATCCGCCCATGCCTCGGCGGTTCCCAGCACCCCGTCACCGAGGTTCTCCTTGATCGCTTCTCGCACCTGTCCGTTCGCCAGGAGCGCCCGAAAATCCCGCGAGAGTTCCGCGAAGTTGACCCAATGCGCGGTCTGCGAGACATGCCCGCCGAACACCTCCATCGCGCCAGCCGGAGCCAGCTTTGCGGAGTGGGTCACGCGCCCCTTGAAGAACCCTGGCGTCGAGCCATTGACCTGCGGGGTGCCGTCCGGCCCGACATCTTTCGTGTCCTGCTTGTTGATGAACCTGGTGGGCGCGTAGTTTTTTATCTGAGGGAGATTCATCCCGAACATCCCGGCATAGACCGGGTTGATGATCGAGGCATTCGCAGCGTAATAATCCTTGAGGTGAGCCATGACGGCTTGCGAAACAGGATCGTTCGTCAACTTCATCAGTTGTGTGATGCTCGATTCCATCCACCCCTCCCGCCGCAGTTTCTCGCGTGCGTCCGGCTGGTTCCATGTGAGGAGCACTTGGATCGCCTGATCCCGGCTCATTTCGAGGCTGATTGTTTTCCCGTTGGATATCACCCTCTGGACGGTCACATATTCCTTGCGCGTGTCGGCAGGGAGCGCGTCCAGTTCGTCGCGAAGGTTTGCGATATCTGCCGAATTGAGTTTCCCGGGATCGATCTCCCCACGCACGATCTTCTCGGCCTGTTCGATGGTCAGGCGCTCGTTCGTCACCATCCTGCCAGAAAGGTAATCCACGGCATTCTTTTGCGGATCCATCAGGTGAAGGATTGCCCTGCCTGCGCTCATTCCGGATGCCTTGGCTGCATCCCTGATCGCCTGCATCAGCCCCTCGCGGTGACTGATCTCCATGTCCTGCGCGGCATTGTCGGCAAGGACACCGTTGCCGGGAACCGGGTGGAGACGATTGACAAGTTCATCGTCAAGCGGATCGGGATGATCGACAGCGAGCTTGATCGTGCGCTTTCTTCGGAATACCGGGAGGCGATCTTGCAGCTTGTCGCAAAATCCCGCCCCAAGGCGGGAGACAACGGGGTCAAGCGGTCAACACTCGGTGCGGAAACCCAGGCATTCGCAGACTCCGTCCGGCGGGCGACCCTTCTTGATGCTGATGCGACAGCGGCCCGCATGGCAGCAATCGAAGACGCTCTCAAGACGGCCGGGGCGGAAGATGCCTCTAAGCTCGCTCAGGAATGGGGCGCATTGAACTCGTTCGGTGATCTCTACTCTCTGGATGCGGAATCCCTCGCGTCCGCCCATGACCTCCTCAAGTCCACGCTCAAGTCGGGCCGCGAGGCATGGGGGGTCAAGGAACAGGCACGGGTTGACAGGCATCGGGCGTTTGTCGAGAAGTGGGTTGATTCGCTCGGCGCGGCAACCGATACCGGACGCTGGGCTAAAAAAGGCTCTCTGAAAAAGTTCCTCGAAGCTGCGAATGCCTACGACCTCGACCATAAAGCTTTTGAGGGGTTCATCCGCGCGATCACGAATGACGAGATCGCGGACGATCTTGGCAAGCGGATGCGGATTTCCGAGGTTGGCAAGCGTCATCATCCCGCCGACCTTCCCCCGGATCTCGGGAGGGAGGACAGAGAGGATCGCGTTCAGTTCCGCCATGCTTTGCCGCAGGCTTTCAAACTTCCGGTTGGGATCGATGGCATCGCCACGGCGGGCGCGCTCGGCCTCAAACATCGCCTTGGCGCGCTCGTAAACCGCGAGCCTGACGGTGGGGTTGCGCATCCGTGCATCAAGCTCTTTCTGGACGGTTTCCGGTTCGAGCGCTTCCTTGCGGATCGTGGAGTAGTTGATGTTCTCGGAATCTGGATTGAACCGCTGCTCGAGCGGGATCACTTTGCCATTCGCATCGTAGGTGACGGGATCGGAAAGCTTGATCTGGTTCGAGTTAAAAACCGCGTAATGGGTTGAAGGTTCCACAACATTGGGAGCATCATCGAAGTTTGTGATTTTCAGCCCATCGTAGCCAAGCCGTTTCGCCTCTTTAATTGCCGCCGTGATGCTGCCGTCAAATTCCTTGAACTGCTTTGCCCGGCTCAATTCGTCAGGAGTCATCCCATCGGCATCCATTTCCATGAACCGGCCGCGCAGGAAGACATTGTAAACGACCGCATTTTCCCGGCGTTTCAACGTGGCATCATACCCGGCCTCACCAAAGCTCATTTCTTCAGCCTGAATGATAAGCCGCTCGTATTCGTCCCAGTCTCCGCGCTTTTCCGCATGGTCTGCCCGCCGCATCAAGTCTTTTATCGGCCCCTCTTCCGCCGCATAAACGGCGTATGCCTTTGGGGTCCGTTCGCCATCGCTAAAAAAGAACGCTTCCGCCGCGCTCTTGGCTTCAGTTGTTGACCCTGCAAACTCCCTCTTGAAAGTATCGAAACGCGCCCCCGATCCATGCCCGACTGGGCCGACTGCGTAGGCGGATTTCTGCGCCGCGTCATTCACCATGCGTTGCAGCTCATCGCGGTTCTTCTCCGGGTTCTTGGCGAGGTCGAGATACCGGGCCGATTCGGCCTTGATGACCGAATAGTTGATGCGAGGGTCTGCCGGATCAAAAGTGCCACGGTTCGCGGTCGCACCCTTTATCGGCTTTCCGTCAACGCGCGAGTTCAGTTGCCCGGAAATAATGGATTTCGCCTGGTTGCTTTCGAACCAAGCGAAGACCGTTGATATTTTTCCACCTGCCTTGTTGGAATACTCATCCAGCGAGTTTTTGATGATGATCCCGTCATGGCCCTTTTCTTTTGCCTCCGAAACATACTTCTCGGTTTCGCGCCAATGCTTTCCACCGGCGTCAACAATCATCGGGTTCAAGATGCGAACGGCAAGCGGAAGTGTCTGCGGTTCAGCGTTCTGATAATCCAATGCCCGTTTATCGTCCGCATAGGTATCGGCAACTGCGAAGGAATCCGACCCAAAGAACACTTCTCCCCGAGAGGATCCCTTAAATCCGTCCTCGACGATTCCGCGAATATCCGGGCTTCCGTGGTAAATCGGAAGCGGCTCGCCGTTTTCGTCCACCGCTTTTGAGACGGAATCGGGGTTGACTTTTCCATTGGAAAGCGCATGTTGTGTTTGGGCAGTCTCCGCGCTTCGGGCGTATCTCATGCGGCTACCGGCAGCAGAGCGGATCGACTGCCTATTTTCTTTCCATGCCGTGATGGTTGTTGCGCGCGGAGATTTTTTCCTTGATGTCGGGAAAAGACGTTCCACATAAACCAATGTTCCGTCACCAATGTCTTTTCCATAGCGCAATGACTTGAACCCCTTTTTCGGTGTCCCTGCTTCGATGAAGTCCCATGAATCAAGAACTTCAGGTATCCGTTTCAGATCCTCTTTCGTGAGCACATCGGAATGCCTGTTCAAAGCGTGCCGCAATTCCTGCTGTGAGATTTCGTGAAAAAGACCCGTCGCATCCATCCCCACAAGCTTCCGGGCGGCCTCTATTTCCTGCCGGTCAAAATCCCTGTAGCGGAACCCCTCTTTGCTCAAAGGGTCATCAAGCGCCTTATCTACAAAATCGGAAAAATGCTTTTGGATGGCCAATCCTTCCCAATCCCCGAACCCCGCCTTGAATGCGGGAGTGCGGAACAGAGCGTGCAATTCTGGCGTGAGATTGCTCGGCTTCCCGTTCGGAGCAAGTAAAGCCTTCCCAACCGAATAATGCTCCCCCTGCATGGCATCGTTGCTCTTGTATCCGTGCATCGGCTTTCCGGATGAGAACCGTTCTTGCAGCGCCTGGAACATGTCATCCACGGTGAAGAAATCGAACCCGTTTTCATTGAAAGCGGTCAAGAGCATGTCGGGATCCATCGCATCCTTGGAGAAGATATCCGAGATGAGCATCCCTTTCTGATCCTTGTAGTTTCCCCGGCCAAGCGCCTTCACGGCATCTTGCAGGGATTGCAGCTCGCCCGACCAGGAATCCCAATACTTCGAGCCCTTGGAGGGAAGTTTGCCGTTCCCCGGAGCGTTCCGCAGGACATCGAGGATCTCATCCCCCTGCGCATAATCCCCGCTTCGCAGCTCGCCCAGCGCATCGCTTTCCATCTGCCGAACGGATTTTGCTCCCTCGATGGCAATCTGCCTGTCGAGATCGAGCCCGACCGACCGTGCAAGGAACTCATGCCAGTTCTTATCCACCTGACCGTCAGCGATCGCCCGCTTGAGGTGGAACACCTGGTAAATGATCTCCCGGCCAAGCACCTTGAGCTGCCGCAGGAACGCCCGGAGCCCGGCGGGAACCTCCGCATCTTTTGTGCGGCCAAGAAACACGTTTACGGCGACGTCCGAGAACGCCTCGATAACCGCCGTATCCGTATCGGTGATCAGGTTCTCATATCCCTTGATCGCCTTCATGCTGTCGAGCTGTTCACGCAAGCGCATCTTGCACGCCCTGATAGAAATCCACCGCCTCTTGGATGCCGGTTGCAGAAATGGAGGCGAACGCCTTCCGCTCCTCCTCGTACGCCATGCCAGCCTCCTCTTGATCGCGCGTGCTGATGATCGTGCGCCCGTCAGCCCCCTTGATCGTGTGCACCATGCTCCCGTCCGCCTGCGGTTTTGTCTCCCAAGTCGGGGTTGCGGAAGATTCCTGTTGAGACTTCGCCATCGCCGCCGCCTTCTTTTGCTCCTCCACGCCGGCAGCGATGCTCTCCGGTGTGCGGTTCTGCCATACTTCCCGCAGTTTCGCCGCGCGCGCCTCCGGGGTCACCTCGGCGACCACCGCCACCGCATCGGAATCAATGATTCCCGCCTGCCGCAGTACCTTGGTATCGTCAAGGAACCGCTCGCCCTGGCGGATATCCGTAAACGTGGCAACGCCCGTGCCGAAGAGCGACATGATGAACATCGTGCCGACCGTCTCAGGGAGGGAATCCTTCAGACCCTCATATTCCTTATTGGCATCGTATTTCGGCAAATCTTCATTGAGCGAGTTCATGGCGATTTTCAGCCAGCCTTGCGTGACTTCCACGGCGGTCTCCTCGGTTGTCTGCGCGAACATGTCCGCGCCCACGACCTCGCAGTCAGCTGTTTGGAGGATCCTCACTTGCGACCCCTCCACAGGAGGATTGCGACATAGGCAGCCCGATATAGGCAGGCAGCAACAATGATCCACAGCGGCCAGATGGAAGCCGCCGCCTTGATAAGTTCGATGTCCCTTGTCATGGTCGCCCGTCCTTGAGGCAGAGTGTCTTTGCGCATTTCGCGCAGGTGATGAGATTGCGGTTGGTCGGTTTGAAAACCTTCCCGCACATCAGGCAGGTGGGCGGCTTCTTCATCGCTTGAACCCGTTCGCGCTTCCAAGGATCCGTGACTTGATCCACTCCTCGAAGGTCGCCCGGTTAACTTCCCAGCCGCCCCGGTTCCCCCGAGGCTTGCAGGCGAGGAATTTCCCCTCGCGCGCCAGCTTCTGAAGCGTCCAGACGGCATAGCCGCTCCGCTTCGATGCTTCGGCTAGAGTCATTTCCTGGGAGCTTTCTTTGCGGGGGTGGTTATACACCCATCGCCAAAAAAAAGGCGGCGAACATATGAGGACAGGGAGCGTCCTTCATTTTTCGCCGCTTCCTTCAAGGTGCGGAGTTCTTCGGCGTCCAAATAGAGGCCGACTGATACGAGTTTATTTGTCTTTATGGATGCGCTCATTGATTCTCTCCTTTAAAACTTCGGACATGGATTTTCCAGACAAGCGGGCCAGTTCCTTCAGAACAGCCTTTTCTTCCGGCGTCAACCACACGGCGACTTGTCTTTTTCCGGCTTTCCTTTTGCTTGGCATACCTGCAATACTTGCAGGTGTATAACCACCCGTCAACAAATATTTTTAACTTTTTTCAAACTCCCGCTGAGCCTCTATTTATCAGGATGCGATCGATTTGCAGGTGAACCATGCCAGACATACAGAGAAGACAGTCATGCAGGCAAACCAAGAAAAACGCGCCACTCTTCCAACCCAATCGTAACGCTCGACAAGAATCGAGGACAAACAAAACGTGACCATCCACACTGCTATGGAAATCCCGAATATGGATCCTGACGAGATCCCCTTGAACGCGACCAAGGAAACGATAAAAAGAGTTGGTCCTACAAGAGCGAGGACTACGGACAGATTAAACAGAAATCCAAGCGTTTTCATTTTTCAATCACGAGCCGATTTGGTTTCTTGATTCCGGCCAGCCCTGCCGCGTAAACATCAAAAGGCAATTCGATAAGATCCTCTGGCCGATCGCCTCCAAGGGTCCACCAACTGCTTTTTGCCTTTACGAGAGCTGATCCGATAAGTTGCTGCCCACGATACAGGGGAAGAGAAACCTTCACACGGTCAGGCTTTCCGGACCACTCGGTTGCCCGGTTTTCCCAATGGAGAAGTTCCGGGATGATATGGTATTCGCTGTTCGACACGCCCACGGCAGAGCCAGGGAAATACGGCAAAAGTGAGGAAACCAATCTTCTTGCAACCCCATAACCTGACTGCGGATACTTTTCCCCCGAGAATTCCCCATCGATAGGAATGGCAACGGAAATCGGTTTCCCCATAGGCACACGCCCTTGGATCGTTGTTTCAAGAGTTCGATTTGAAACGCACCCCGCGAGCGAGAGAGCGGCGGCCAATGCCAGAGCTGCAAGTTTTGTTTTCATCAGGCGGGCTAGGCGTTGACTGTATTGCAACAAGCTTTCGATTTTTTCCCAGAACCGCACGGGCAAGGGTCATTTCTTCCGATTTCTTTTTTTGCGGATTTCAGGAAATCGATCTTTTCCATTGAAGGGAGTCGGAAGGAAAATGCCGTTTTCCCTCCCAAATTTGTTACTGCAAAATCTCCGTGCCCGATGATATCCATTCCGATCAGCATGTCCGGGCCGCTTTCCCCCATGTCGGCAACGGTCACGCGAAGACTGTTGAAAACAACACCGTTAGGCAGGCGCACAGAAACAAGAAACACCTCGCTTAATCTTTCCCCATTGGCAGTGATGGACTTCGCCATTCCTGTCGGCTTCATTCCGCAAGCGTTGACTATTTCCTGCGTGATCACCGTCCCCGTAGCCCCTGTGTCCCATATCGCTTTCCCCTTGAAAATCTTCCCTCCAGGAGAAAAAATTGCTGCGCGCACCTCTGCTGCCGTAGTAAGCACGGCCAAACGGTGCTGTGCATTGACAGTGAAACTGTGCGCCTTGGTGATCATGTCACCCTATGCGAAGGCTACCCTCGAATGATAAATCTGCGTGTAGGCTTCCTCGCCCGGCTCGGCCAACTGCACAAGAAATGTCCCCATTTCGTGGTTTTTTGAAGTCTCCTTGATTGCGGTGATCTCGTCATCGAATGCGCCAAGAAACTCATGCCCCTTGATTACCAAAAACTTGCCGTTATATCGCTTCACAAGATCCTTCTGGTTTTCCAGATAGAATCGAAAAGCCTTTTTTAGAGAGGAGTTCATTTCGTATTCTTCCCTCGATTCTTGATTTCTCGATCCAACCCCCGACTCACAGATGAAAAATCATGAGCGATCGCCGCCATGGAATCCTGCGGCGGGATCGTGATGCGAAGACCTGGCTGCGGAATCGCGTTCGCCGGAGCAAGAAGGATTGAACCGATCCCAAGAATGATTTGTTTTAAGCAGTCACCCATAGCCTGACAATCCAACAGATAGCCGATTTCGTCAACAGCGTTCATTTGGTATCAGTTTTTTTCTTCTTTGCCGCCGCGCGTTGCAATCGTTTTTTCGCAGCCTGCGCTGCCAGCCATGCCGGATCGCTCGCCCGCATGGCATACCAGGTCGCCTTGCGCTTGGCCTCGACCTGCCGGAATTCGCCATCCACCCGGTAGCGGGCGCGATACCACTCCGCATGGTGCGCCTGCCAATCTCCATGAGCAGCATACGGCATGGTCAGATCCCCCACCAGGCATCAGCATCCGCCCGTCGAGCCGCCAGCGCGTAGACCCTCGACACCATGCGAGGCGACGAATGCCCCATTTCGTGCGCCGTCTTGCCGGCATCCCGGCCCCGGGCGAGATGGTAGGTCGCGAACGAGTGCCGTAGACCGTTGCGAGGGATCTTGGCAGCCGCGCGCAGCCGCTTATACCAGTTGCGGACGTTCGCCATCCGCCAGTCGCGCGGGCAATGCCGGATGAACGCCTCCTCCATGTGAACGTAGCGCTCCCCCGTCTTCCCCCGGCAGATGTGAATCTCCCCCTCTTTCCATTCCAGATCTTCCGGAGAAAGCTCGATGATCTCCGCGGACCGCAGGCCGGCGAACCCCCCGAGCGAGAGGAACGCCCGCACCTCCGGGCTCGCCTTTTTCAGAGCGGCCCGCATCTCGTCCGGCGAGAGGATCCCTTTCAGCGGTTCCGGCGTCTTGGGAGGATCCACCCGCCGGATCACGTTCCGCTCGACCAGGTCATTCCGCTCGCACCAGTTGAAGAAAATCCGCAGGTAGGCATACGCCTGGCGCCGGGTCGCATTCCCATCCGGCCACTCCGGGCGATCCCAGAACCGATGCAGATCCCCCGGCGTGAGCGATCCGAGCCCCCGGCTCCGGAAACTCTCAAGAAAAAGCCGCAGGATCCGCGCCATGTGTTGTCCGTGTTGTCCAGTAAACTTCCTCGCCATCTCGAACCGCCGCACCGCCCCCACGACCGTCATCCCATCCGCTGCGAGGGAGGAAACCCCACGCTCGCGGATCTGGCCGGTCAACTCCTCACCGGAAAAAAACGCTTCCGCCTCGGTTTTGAAGAAGCGCCGGATCTTTTTCCCAGCAAACCTCGCACGGATTTCCAGCTTCCAAGGCGCGGTCGGGCAGGCGGGATAGGGGGAGACGATGAAGGCTCTTTCTGTGGTGGATGGGTTCATATTGTCCGATTGTCCAGCGTTGTCCAATTGTCCTCCACTTACCTAGGGAAAGCAAGAATAAACTCAATTGGACAAAGACAAGCAAAGAGAAGCAAGAAAAGCTCGCAGATCAAGCATTGATCAGCGTAGGAGAGGGGAGCCGAAGGCGGGAATCGAACCCGCGACCTATCGATTACGAATCGATTGCACTACCGCTGTGCTACTTCGGCATTACGCTGCCCGTCAACGAGTTGCGATGATTCTTTGGGAAGGACGGGCGATCCGCACAATTACTGTTACAACCTCCTCTTGAGAGCAAGTTGCACACGCATGAAGAATTTAACGAAACCTGAATCTGGTGAGTTTCGAACATTGAAGGAGAGAGGATGGACCAAACTTCCCAAGACCGCAAGCCTCTACCGTTACAAATGGCGTTTTTCGAAGTTCCTTTTCGGAAAATCATGGAACTGCCACAACTCGACTCCAGGGATCCACCGGCAGTTATCCCCATCAATCAAGCCGTCTGCGGGGCTCAGAGCTGAGCGGAAAGCATCCGCGCGGCAAGGCAGATTGCGGCGATCATGCTGTCCGGGCGCGCGAGGCCTTTCCCTGCGATGGGGAACGCTGTGCCGTGGTCCGGGCTCGTGCGCACGAAGGGGAGCCCGAGCGTGACATTCACGCCCTCATCGAACGCATGCAGCTTGAGCGGGATGAGCCCCTGGTCGTGATACATGCAGAGCACGCCATCGAACTCACCGTCAACCGCACGTCGGAAGACCGTGTCCGGCGGGTAGGGGCCAGAGAACTCGGCGAGGCTGCCCATTTGCAATTCCCTGACCGCCGGCCCGATGGTTTCGATTTCCTCGCTGCCCAGGTCGCCGCCCTCTCCGGCGTGCGGGTTGAGCCCGGCGACGGCGATGCGGGGATTGTTCCGGGCGGCCTTGGAGAGGAACCCGGCCAGCAGGTTGCCAACGCGCACGATCTCGCTCTGGCGAAGGAGCGCAGGGACGTCGCGCATCGGCACATGCGCCGTCACCAGCCCCACCGTGAGCCCGCCGCCGGTCAGGCACATCGCAAAATCAGCCGCCCCGGCGCGCGCCGCAAAAAATTCCGTCTGCCCGGGGAATTCGTATCCGACCGCATGCAAAGCATTTTTCGAGACCGGTCCGGTGACGACCGCGCGCCATTCGCCGGAGAGGAGCTTTCCGGCGGCGGATTCCAATGCTGCAGCCGCCGCGCGCGCGCCGGCGGCTGTCGGGCGCCCGGCGGCATGGCCGGACATCTCACCGATGACATCGTACCGGAACCCGGGCGGCAGCTTGCCAGAGGCGAGCGCCGCTCGAATCACTTCGGGGCCGATGCCGGCCGGATCGCCGGATGTGATCCCGATGCAGGGATGCCGAGGGTCAGTGTGACTGTCCATGCGTTGATTCAAAACCCATACCCCAAATTTCTCAGGCCTGCTAGTTTTCCGCAGCGGTGGCGAACGCCCAGAGATCCTTCCATGCCGGGGCAGGGAGGCAGAGGGCTGCATCGTTGTGATTTGCGCCACGGACAACCCATAGCATTTTGGGGCAGGCAAGGCTCTCAAACAACCGTTGGCCGCCCTCGGGTGGGGTCGTCGTATCGTTTTCCCCGAGGACGATGGCCACCGGGCGAGGGAAGGCTTTGAGCGCTTTGATGGAGTTGAACCGGTCGAGCAAAAGCCATCCGACCGGAAGCCATGGATAGTGGTGCGAGGCGGCGGAAGCCATGGAATCAAACGGCGTGATGAGAATCAGCCCGCGGATCTTTTCCGGCCGCCTGGCAGCCGTTTGCGCGGCGACGCCGGTCCCGAGGGATTCTCCGACGACGATTGCCGGTTCCGGCAGGGCATCGAGCGCCGCTATCGCCGCAGATGTCAGGCTCTGTTGATCCGGGCGTCCTGGTGCGGACCCATACCCTGGGTAGTCCACCAGATAAATCTTGGATTTCGAGCCCGCCTCTTGGAGCTTCGCGAGGAGCTCTCCTCTGTCGAGGGCATTTCCGGCATTGCCTTGCAGGATCAGCACCGGCCGGATAGCAGATCCGCTGTCGGTCATCCATCCGAGGGCGCGGCCGGATTGATCCGCCCAGCGAGAGAGGCCCTGCGTTCGCGCGGAATCGAGCATCCGCACTTCTGGAAGAGGCTCCGGACAGTAAAGCATGGCTCTCTGCCTGAGGAAAACCCAAAGGCAAATTCCAAGGTAGGCGACCGCGAGCGCAAGCGCTGCCCGCACCGGGATCGCCCACGCCCAGCTCACTTCCCCACCTGCCAGACGAGCTTTCCGGAGACGACGGTTGCCACGGCCCTCCCTTTCCAGGAGTGCTGGTCGAACGGCGTGTTGTGGGAGAGGGAGAGCGAGCGGGACTTGTCGAATGTCCACTCGAGATCCGGGGCGATCAGCGTGACGTCGGCCGGCGCTCCGGGCGAGAGCGTGCCGCGATCCAGGCGCAGAAGCTTTGCTGGCTCGGCAGTGTAAAGCCCGATCAGGCGCTCGAGGGAAATCGCTTTCCGCTTGTGGACCAGGATGTCGCAGAACGTGGAAAACTCGGTTTCGAGCCCGGTGATGCCGAACGGGGCCCGGTCGAACTCGACCTCCTTTTCGTAGGCGGCATGCGGCGCGTGGTCGCTGCAAAGGATGTTCAGCGTTCCATCGGCAATCCCCTCGATGATCGCCTCGACATCCTCGTCCGCGCGGAGCGGCGGATTCATTTTGAAGCTCGTGTCAAACCCTTGGAGCGCCGCATCGGTCAGCGCGATATGGTGCGGGCAGACCTCGCCGGAGATTGGGATCCCCCGCGAGCGGGCCTCGCGGAGCAGGCGGACGCTCCCGCCCGAGCTGATGTGCTGGCAGTGGATCGGCGAGCGGCAGAGGTCGGCCAGCATGATGTTGCGAGCCACGATCATTTCCTCGCCCATGCGCGGCCAGCCGGGCAGCCCGAGGCGAAGGCTCCACTCGCCCTCGTGCATCACCCCGTCGCCGACCAGCGAGTAGTCCTGGCAGTGGTCCATGACGGTCAGCCCAAACATCCGGGCGTATTCAACAGCCCTGCGCATGACCTCGTGGTTCTGGACGCAGCGGCCGTCGTCGGTCAGCGCGACCACCCCCGCCGCCACGAGCGATCCAAATGGCGCGAGCTCCTCCCCCTTCAATCCCTTGGTGATCGCTCCGGTGCAAAAAACATTGACGACGGCCTGCTGCGACGCCCGCTCGCGGATCCAGGCGATCGTGGCGGAGCTGTCGGCTGTCGGGGTGGTGTTCGGCATGGCGACGATGCTTGTGAACCCGCCGGCTGCCGCCGCCCGCGTGCCGCTGGCAATCGTCTCCTTGTGCGATTGGCCTGGCTCGCGGAGGTGGACATGGATGTCGATGAGGCCCGGAGCGACCACAAGCCCGGCCGCATCGAACGTCTCGAAATCTCCCTTTGCCGGGCCGTCTGAGATCCTCCCGCCCTCGAGAAAAAGATCGCCCATTTCGTCGCGGCCATTCGCGGGGTCAACGATCCGCCCGTTTTTGATGAGAAGATTGTTCATGGGGGGGGGAGTCCGGCGCCTCCGGCGCAGAGGTAGAGCACCGCCATGCGCACGGCGATGCCGTTCGAGACCTGCTCCAGGATGACGCTGCGCGCGCCATCTGCGACATCGCTGTCAATTTCGACCCCGCGGTTGATCGGGCCCGGGTGCATGATCAGGCACTCCGGCTTGAGGCGCTCGGCGCGGGCCTTCGTGAGCCCGAAGAGCGAGATGTATTCGCCGAGCCCAGGAAAATATTCTTTTCTCTGCCGCTCGTGCTGGATGCGGAGGAGGTTGATGACATCCGCCTCCTCGAGCACGTCGTCCAGCCGGTGGACGACCCGCACTCCCAGCTTCTCGAAGCCTGCGGGAACGAGGGTGGTCGGGCCGACGAGCGTGACGCGTGCGCCGAGCTTGACGAGCCCGTGGATATTCGACCTGGCAACGCGGCTGAAGAGGATGTCCCCGACGATCGCGACATTCAGCCCGGCGATCCTCCCGTGCTTCTGCCGCATCGTGAAGATGTCGAGGAGACCCTGCGTCGGGTGCTCGTGCGAGCCGTCCCCCGCATTGATCACGCAGGCTTTCAGCCGGTCGGCAAGAAACCCTGGAGAACCCGCCGAGCTGTGTCTCAGCACGATCATGTCGGCCTGGAGCGCCTGAAGGTTCAGGGCCGTGTCCTTCAAGGTCTCGCCCTTTTGCAGGCTCGATGCCGATGCGGTGATGTTCACGACGTCCGCGCTCAGCCGCATCGCCGCAATCTCGAATGACGTCCGGGTCCGCGTGCTCGGCTCGACAAAAAGGTTCACGAGGGTCTTCCCCCGCAGGGCGGGAACTTTTTTCAGGCTGCGTTCCCCGACGCCTTTGAACGCGGTTGCCGTGTCGAGAAGGAAGGTGATCTCCTCCGCGCTGAGCCCGGCGAGCCCGATCAGATCTTTGCGCGTCCAGGTCTTCATGGCGTCACCACCCGCACCGAGTCGGCGACCCCATCAAGGGTTTGAAATCGCACTCGGATCCTCTCATCGCGCGAGGTGGCCAGCTTTTTTCCCACGTAGTCCGCCCGGATCGGCAGCTCGGGGTGCCCACGGTCCACGAGCACGGCAAGCTGGATGCTTGACGGGCGCCCAAACGATGCCAGTGCGTCCAGCGCTGCCCGGCAGCTCCGCCCGGTAAAAAAAACATCGTCCACGAGCACGACCGGTCGTCCGTCCAGATCCACGGGGAGGTGCGTGGGGGCCGGAGTGGTCACCCGGCCTCTCGTGGCGAGGTCGTCGCGGTGCATCGAGATGTCCAAGGTGCCAAGAAACGGGCGCTGCCCGCGCGCTTGTTCGATGAGGTCGGCCAATCTCCGGGCGACCTCGACTCCCCGGGTGGGGATCCCTGCCAGCACCAAAGCCTTCAGGTCGCCCTGCCGCTCAATCATCTCGTGGGCTATCCTGCAGATCGCCTTCTGCATCGCGTCTGCGTCCATCTCGGTGCGTTCGTGTTCTTGTGGCATGGGGCGTGCCCTCACGGGAGCACGGAAATGTCTGGGGAAATCAGTTGTTCTGGCTCGATTTGGCCAGCTTCGCGCGGTCAAACCGCCACGCGGAACGGTATTTGACAATCCAATCCAAGAGCGCCCGTTCGAACCCGATGTCATACCCGGATTTTTCGCTTTCAATCCACTTATGGCGTAGGATTTCCTCTCGCTCCGCGAGGAATTCCTTGTAGAGGACGGAGTTCTTTACGAGATCGGTTGTCTCGTTTTTCTGGCAGCTCATTTCGGCCAGATCATGAGAAGATGAGGGAAAATGTCAACGGATTTCCTTGTGGCCGGAGGATTTCTCCGGGCTAGTCGATGGCGATGTGATTCTTTGCAAGGGTGAGCCCGGTGACTCTGGCATAGGAGGCGATCGCTCGGATGTGGTCGGCGCGGGCGCGGACGGCATTGATTTCTGCGGCGGCGAGGTCGCGCTGGAACTGGAGGACTTCGAATGTGGTGGTGGTCCCGCTGGCGAGGCGGGCCTGAGCGGCTTCGAGCGTCTTGCCGGCGAAGTCGAGCGCGGCGGCCGTGGCGGAGATGCGCTCGCGGGTGGTTTCGATCTGGCCGGCCGCGTTGTCGGCCTCGACAAGGATCGCCTGTTCGAGGCGCTTGAGCTCGACGAGCGCGCGGGCGGTCTCTAGCTGGTTCGCCTGCAGCTCTCCGCGCGCCGTGCGGTTCGGAACGGGCAGGCTTCCGACGAAGCCCATCGTCCAGGCGAGGTTGTTGGTCTTCTGGCCGGTCACCCGCTGGAAACTCTCGGCGAGCGAAGTATCAATTCCGTTGAGCCCGAAGCTGGCCACAAGGTCGAGGCGGGGGAGGTTCTGGCTCCTGGCAAAGACGACGTTGATCTGCCGCTTCTGGAGCTCAAGGAGGGCCTGCCGGTAATCCGGGCGCATCTGGAAGGCCAGGGGGAAGTCCTTCTCCTTGTCGGCTTTTGCTCCCGGCAGCTCGGGCAGGGAGGAGATTTTCAGGCGGGTTTGCAAAACGCGGAAGACCTCGTCGGTCACCAGCTGCTTGAGGAAATTCTCATTGTCGAGCATCGCGCGCTGGGCGACGAGAACTTTTTCTTCGCGGGCTGCGAGGTCAGCGCGCGCCTGCATGACGTCGAGCGGAGACATGACGCCGATTTCCGCACGCTTGAGGTTGTCGCTCAGGAGCTGCGCGGCGAGCGCCCGCGAGCGCTCCTCGACGCCGAGGTTTTCCTTCGCAAAATACAGCTCGCAATACGTGTTCACCGTATCCGTGACGACCTGGATGATCTTCTCGCGAAGCGTCCATTCCGAGATCGCCCGGTCGGCGCGCGCAATCCTCAGCTGCGCAAGGTTCGCTCCGGTCCCGAAATTTTTCAGGATCGGCTGGGTGATGGAGATTCCGAAGAACGAGTTGAACCGGTCGTTTGCGATCCGGTTGTCGGTGGTCTGGGTGGTCGAGCCTCCGATGTCGTAGGTGAGCCCCCACGGGCTGAGGCCGGAGATGCTGGAATCCACGACGAGCCCGGATGTGCGCGCAAAGAGGTCGGGGGTTTCTCCCCCGGGCGTGGCCACCGGGGGGACGAGCTCATTGTTGAGCGTGCGAAGCTCCTGGTTGTTCGCATCGTAGGTCACCGACACCCCGGCCACCGGGTCGAACTTCCCTGAAGCCGAAAGCTGGCGCGCCCGCGCAATCTGCGGGGTGAACCGCTCGGCGCGGATCTGGAAATTTTTCCCGAGAGCCATGCGGACCGCATTTTCGAGGTTGAGCGAGAGCGTCTGCTCCGGCTCGGCGGCCGAGAGGCTGGCCGAGAGGAAACCCAGCAAGAGCGCCCGCGCGAGGACACCTGAAAAAACCAGCCGGGCCGGCGAGGATGAGGAGCGCCGATTATTGATGATTAACGTGGATGCGGTGGCGCGCTGTGCGGCATTCCGACTCCCTCCCCCGGCTGATTGGACATCCATCATTCTCTGGGCTCTCTTCTGTTCCAAGTTTGTTTGCGGGTCTAGAAGTCCAGCGCTGCTGGCGGGGCGAGCTGGATGACCGGCTTGTCGAGCGGGGAATCCAGCGGTCTGACGCTTTCAGCCCTGCGGACTTCCGGTTCGGCAGCCGGCGGAGCGGAGGGGGCTGG
>JBAXXX010000069.1:0-20665 GCA_037127695.1 Verrucomicrobiia bacterium
AATCACAAAACGGCGGCTTTTGCCGCTCGGTTTTCAGTCCGACAGGCTGCTAGGCCAAAGAAATGGGCTGCCCATATTCTCTCAGGGGCTTCCTGCTTTAGGATGCCTCCTGAGCAGGTACGCTCCCGATCTCTTGACGGCTCCTTTACTGGAGTGGTTTGACCGCGAAGCTATGGGCGACCGGCGGCGGGCCGGCGTCATCGAGGGATGATCGGACATAGTCCACCACGGTGGAATCCGGGGAGACCTTGACGCGCAGGTGCCCGGAGCTGCCGAGGATCGTGCCGGTCAGGTAGCCGTATTCTTCGGCGGAGCGCGGAACCTTTCCGTCGCCGGGGTAGCCGGGCTGCGGGACCTCCTGGTAAACGATGCCATCCAGGTCCTGTCTTGCGTAGAGATGGTCGTGGCCGTGGAACACGATGGAGACATTGTTATTTACAAGAAGCTCATGGATCGGCGCGGGCCAGCCCGGACGGTTCTGCGCGAAGCCATCGGTGCCGTCGGGATTCTTCCCTCCCCATTCGTAGAGCGGCGCCGCCTCCGCGCCCCCGCGGGCTTGGTCGTTCGCTCCGCCAACCAGATGGTGGATGAAGACGAACTTGAATTTTGCGCGGCTGCTTTCGAGCGTGCGCCTGAGCCATTGGTACTGTTCGAGCCCTAGCGACTGCTTCCAGCAATCGCCCCGCCCGCGCCGCTGCTGCATGAACCAGTAGGGATCGAGCACGACAAAGAGGGCGCCGCCCCATTCCCATGCATAGTAGTCCTGCAGCAGGCCTGCCTCAGGGTGCTGGAACCCGTCGCCCGAGTAGAACTTGTCGGGCACGGGATTCGGAAAGTAGCGCTTGCGCGTGAGGTTGGACCAGGCCGCAAGGCCGCCGTCGCCTCGCCCGCGCGGGCTTTCCCCGTCGTGGTTCCCGAGGACAAAGAACAGGGGGGCGGATTGGCAGAGCTGGCCGAGGTAGTAGCGCTGGGCGAGGTATTGCCTGGCGGCGGCCTCGCGGCTTTCATGCTTCTCGGTCATGAATGTGTCTCCGAGATCGATGTGGAAATCTGGCTTGTCCGCGAGCGCGTTCGCAAGGGTTTTCTGGTAGGTGGCAGGGTCGGTGTTGGCATCGAGGTGCGAGTCTGACGTGATCGTGAACGTGAAGGTGCTGCCCGGCGGGCGGGCGGTCTGGAATGTCGCTTCCGGGCTGTGCTTCCCTCCGAGGCGGAGCTCATAAAAATACCGGGTATCCGGCTTGAGCGCCGGCAGCACGATCTCGCCGGGCTCGCCATTCTTAAATGCTCTCGAGGGGGACTTCGACGGGAGGTTTCCGGGCGCGGTCCCGTAAGCGATAAACCCCTCCGCATCCTCGTAGCACACGACGCTGGCAGTGATGGAATCCGCCTCCGGCCGGCCGAGGATGATATCGAACGGATGCGCCGGCACGTCGTTGCATTTCGAGGCCTGGGTCGGCTGGCGCGACCCGGCGGGCGGGCGATCCTCGGCCCGAGCCACAAGCCCGGCAGCCAGCAAGGCGATGGGCAAAGCGACGCGCAAGGCCCTCATCGCTGCGCCTTTCCTTTTCCGCCGCGCGGAGCATCGGTCGGCTTCGCGGGGTCGTAGTTCGGATTGGGGGCCGGCATCTGGGCGCTGACCGAGGCGAGGTACCCGGAGAGCTGCCGATCCAGGTCTTTGACTTTGTCGGGAAACTCGGCGGCGAGGTCGCGGCGCTCGCCGGGATCCTGCGCGATGTTAAACAGCCTGAGCGCGCCGGTCTCGTAGATGCGGATGAGCTTGAAGTCGCCGGCCAGGATCGCCGATGCCGGGCCGGAGGGATCCTTGTCATAGTGGGGGAAGTGGACGACAAACTCTTCTCTCGGACGGCTGACGGCGCCCTTGCCGCCGCTGTGCAGGACAGGCGCGAGGCTGCCGCCTTCGATCCCCTGGGGCAGCGGATGGGCGTCTCCAGCGAGCGCGGCAATCGTAGGGAAGAGGTCTTCGCCTTCCGCGCGGACATGCGAGCAGGTCCCCGGCGCGACCCCCGGCCCCCGAACGATAAGCGGCACGCGCAAGCCGCCCTCAAGAACCGTCCCCTTGCCGCCGGCCAGCGGAGGGTTTCTTCCTGGCGTGCCGTGGTCGGTGGTGAAGATGACATAGGTATCCTTGGCGATCCCCAGCTCATCAATTTTTTTCAGGAGCATTCCGAGGGCGGCATCGAGGTCGGCTTCTGCCTGTGCGGGATCCTGCGATCCCGCATCTCCCTGGCCCCATGCTGCCTCCTGCTTCCCTCCCTCCGCGTGCCGGAATGCGTAGTGCGACAGCTGGAGGTAGAACGGCTTGTCGGCCTTGACCTCGCGGGCCATGAAATCCATCCCGCGCTCGGTCATTCCGAAGAGCTGTTTGGGATGGGGGCGAGGAACGTTATCCGGCCCGCCGTTGTTGGTCGGCCCGTCGCTCTCGTCAAATCCGTGCTGGCCCGGATCCACCCGCCCGAGGTGCCATTTCCCGAAGTGGGCGGTCGCATAGCCGTCGGCCTTGAGGAGCTCCGCGATCGTGGTCTCTCCGGCGGGGAGCTCGACCGAGCAGGCGGGCGCGAGGAGGCGGCCGTTTGCGGCTCCCTTGCTATCCGCTTTGCCTTCGCCGACAAACGTCATGCGCAGGGCCGCCGGACTTTTTCCAGTGAGGAGGGCGGCCCGCGATGGGGTGCAGCGCGGGGATGCCGCGTAGAAGCTGGCAAACCGCATGCCGGCCTGCGCGAGGGCCTCCAGATTCGGCGTGCGGACGTCCGCGCTCTTCGATCCGGGCACGGCATCGTCCATCTGCACGGACGTGCTGCTCCAGCCGTGGCCCTCGCCGAGGACGACGACAAAGTTCGGCTGTTTCGCCGCGAGGGGCAGGCCGGCGGCGATGAAGGTGGCGCAGCCAACTCGTGAAATTCTCATCATGGTCATAAGGGATCGGACATGTTTCGGACGACGCGGACGAAATTGTTGATGCGGATGACATCGCCCTGCGGGCCGCGGCCATGCGGGAACATCGCGGGATCGCCGGATTTCGGATCGCTGCGCTGCGAGCCGGCCCCATGGACATCGACAAAGTGATACGGGCCGGCATCGTTTCCCTGCTGCGGCGGCGGGCCGGGGGGACGGCCTGGGCCGACGGGCCGCTCCGGTGGCGGGCCGCCTGCCTGCGCGCGCGGCGACATCCATCCCGCTGCCTGCCCGAAGGCGACATACATCGCGGCCCCGCCGCCATGAAGCCCGGCATGCGTCGTCGCCGACCAGTAGAACGGGAAGTCCGCCTTGCCATCCTCGTTGGTGATCGCCGTGCAGCGGAAGACCGGGTCCATGGCTGGGGAATGTGTCGTGTCGGGCGATCGCGTGTAGTCCACGATGCTCTGCAATTCCTTCACGTCCGGGAGCCGCCAGTCGTCGTGGCCGAGAAATTTCTCGGCGTTCATTTTCTGCACCCGTGCGAGCGCGTCGCGCCAGTCCATACCGGTGCCGCTGTCGGCCTGCGACCACATCAGGCCGGTCGCCCGGTCGGTGACCGTGCCATCGCCGTTGTCGCGAAAGTCGTTTCCTCCGTAGGCCGGATTCCCGCGCACGCACTGCACGAAGAACGTCTTTTCCTCGCGTCCGCCCGGCATCATCAGGTCGTATCCTTTGATCCGCCCGTCCGCAAAATTCACGCCGAAGAGCTTGTCGAACCCGCGTGCTCCCTTGCCGACATACTTTGTGGACGAGGCGTATTGGGAATCGATGACGCGCTCGCCCTTGCCCGTGTCCCCATAGGCGAACTGGAAAAACTTCGTGTCGATGAACGGCGTGAGCGTGGAAGTATCGGCGTTGGAGGGCCCGCTGGGATCGTTGCCTCGCGCGTCGAACAGCGAATACAGTTCCTTGATCGCCGGCAGCCGCCAGTCGTCGAACCCGCCGAACTTCGCGGCGCTGAGCTTCGCGGGAAGCGCGCGGGCCTGCGCCAACGTCAGCTTGTCGCCCCGGTCGAGCTTTCCGTCATGGTTGGTATCCGGGCTTCGCTGCCAGGTGAGTCCGGTGATGTTGTCATGAACAGTCAGCCCATCGGCCCCGAGGCTGTAGGAAGAGCGCCGGCTCTGCTGTTGGGCATCCTGCCCGTAGAACGCCTGCCCGGGCTGCGGCGGAGGGATTTCGCTCCGGTCGTCGTAGCATTTGGCCTGGCCGGTTCTGACGATGGCATACGGGACATCGCCGGCGATCGTCATGCCTCCAGACAGGGCAGCCATAGCAATAAATCGTTTCATGGCTCTATCAATACGGGTTTTTTTGGAAGCGGAGGAGAACGGATTTCAGGTGCCTGGAGAAAAACCCGAGAAGAAAAAGAAGGACGAATCGCGCCAGGAGGTTCCACGCCATGATCCCAAGGGAGGTTTCTGGCATGACAAGGGATGTCGAAACCGTCCAGACAACAGCCGTCGATGCTGCGGAGAGGATGGCGCACCCGATTCCGGCCAGCCAGCCGACAGAAATCGGTGCCAGCATGAAAAAAACCAGCGGAGACATCGCCCCTCCCCAAAGGATCAATGTCTCGGCCCCGAGCGCAACCAGCACGACCACGGCGAGGAGCGCTGCGATCCTGTTCTTCCGCAATTGGGCTGGAGTGAAAATCTCCCCGTCAGCTTCCCTCGATTCATTGACCATCAGCTTAACGGCGCGGAACAGGCGGATCGCCTCGGCGGGCAGCATGTGGTAGATGCATCTTTTCAGAGCACGCATGCGGATGATCCGGCGTCCGCGCTCCATCAAGCGCGCAGCCCCCGGAGGCAGCGGTTCGGAAAAGACCTTGGAATGCTCGTCGGCCGCCAAAGCCTCGTGCATGCGGCACCACCGCTGCCACAGCATTTCCAGCATCGCGTCGTGCTCGGAGGGGGTGCCCGCGACGCGACGCGGTTCGCCCACAGCAATTTTCCCGGACCGGACTTTGCGGTGGTGCTCGGTGTTGTAAACCGCCGAAAGGTCGGCCCCTTCGATGGTTGTCATCCGCCGGTCAAACGGCAGGAGCAGGTAGCCGCAGATCCTCCGGCTCGTCGCCTCTGGGTCTTTGGTGAGCTCCTCGTAAGTGATATGGAGGATCTCCAGGCCTTTCTGGCGGAGGGCAAACGCATTTTGAAACATCGTCTCCTGCGAATAAATCTGCCGCTCCAGCCACCCTCGCTTCGCAAAGAACGCTTCCCCCTTGCCCGCCTGAAGCACGCTCGCCTGAACATCTGCCGGATGCCGGAAAATCGTGATGAGCTTGCATTCGGGATAGGACGCAAAAAGCGTTCCGAGCCTCGTCATGAGAGTCGGGCTTTTTTCCCCTCCATAGCGCGCCTGCTTTCTCGCCGCAAAATGGCGGTAGATATCGTCCGGTCTCTTGAACAGCAACGCAGCCTCGGAGGGCTGCGAAGGCAGCTGGTGGCGGCCAAGAAATTTCCCCCAGGCATTTGCATTTTCGAGCCAGCGATGACGGAAGCGGAGCTTCGGCGGGAGGTTTACGCTCAACATCTCGGTCTCATACATGATGCCGATATCCGGATGCTGGTTCAGGCACGCATAGAGAAGTGAGGTGCCAGATCGGTGGCACCCGGTCACAAAAAGCAGAGAGGTCGCCCGGTTTAAGAAGCCCATACCGATTTGGAGGATCTGGGTTTTCGTTTCTGTTTGGCCGGAGACGCACATAACATGGATAAATCATTGAGCTTTATGGGAAATGCATCAAATGCCTTTTTGCGCATTACACGGCTTTGTTGCACGCAGCAGCACCTGGCACCAGCCTCCGCCGTCCGAAATGGAAAAGGCGCATTTTCCGTGCATGCCGTCAAGGCGATCATTCCAGCCATATCATCAGGCGGAAAAAGCAGTTTTTGGTACCGAGTGGGCGGGTGATCGTGACGGCCTGTCCGCCGCCGACAACGTCCGAATACCCCTCGATGGCCGCCCACGACGAGGATGTGGCCAAATCTGTAGTGCTTTGCACGCTGTAGTGGCGGGCAAGGCCGGCGTAGCCGTCCCCCGTTGCATGGGTGGCGGCAAAGGTGAGCACGAGGCGATTGCCATCGGACGTCAGGCCGAGGAGCCCGCCCTGGTTGGATTCTGTGGGGTTCGTGCCGAACAGGTATTCCTGGGCGTTGGTGAGCCCGTCGCCGTCGGGATCGCTTTCATCGGCGGCCGTGCCGGCGGATTCGGCTGTGTTGAAGTAGAGCAGCCGCCAGCTCGCGATCGTCCCGGTATCGGCGGAGAAAAGATAGTCAGTGTCGGCGATATAAGGGTCGAGCAAGGTCACGTCCGAGATCATGCCGGAGTAGAGGAATGGCGTCGTGCAGATGGTAAAGTCAAAGGCGGTCCCGTCCGCGTAGGTTCCGGACATGATATCGTGGCGCAAAGCGACCATCATGGTCTTCTGCGTGTCTGTCAGCATGCTGTAAACCTTCGCGATAACCGTCGCGTAATGGTAGTTGTTCTCGCCGTCAAGGTCGCCGTAGATGCCCGACAGCGTGAGCACTTGGGCATTGATGCTCGCGCTCGAATCGGTGGAAACGAGCAGACTGCGAAGCAATGTGGCGATTTGAGTCCGCACGGCAACGATGTTGGAAGTGCCCGCATAGAGGTTGTTCCTCTGGAGGTCTACTAGGCTGGACATGAGGGAGGCCTGGCCCGCCGTCACGTAGCCCTTCGAGCTGTCGCAGAGCGCGGCTCCGGCCGTGGCGGTGAGCTGCTCGTTAATGCTATACCCCTCGTGGCCGATGGCCGGGGCATCCTTGATGTAGAATGAACCGAAGTAGGTTCCATGCCGCTCGGGGCAAAAATAGACATCCGCATCCAGCGAGCCGGCATACCAGCTGAACAGGTCGCCCGCATAGGTCATCACCGCGACGGCTGTTCCCTGGGGCAGCGCCTGCATCTTGGTTTTAATCTGCTCGTTGGAAATGTCCGGCCACGAGTTGAAGCCATAGCCTTTCATGGAGTCCAGGTAAGCCTTCTGCTCAGCGGTCAGCGAGCTGAAGATCGCGGCGTAGAGCATCGCGCGGTCGAAGCTGATTTGCCCATCGAGCAGGTAAAGCTCCCGGGACGCCAGCTTCACGGCAGATTCATCCAGCCCGGGAGAATTTTCCGGAATGTCCCCCTCGAGCTGCTCGCGGAACGCCTTCATCAGGGCAAACCTTTTGTAGCCATAGAGGTTGATCTGGTCCATCTGGGCGGAGGCCAGCGCTTTTAATTGGTCGAGCTGGCTGTCGTTCAGGATGAAGATGACATTGTTGGCGATCCTTGTCAGGAAGCTGGTGTTGTGCCCCATGCCATCGGGATCGTTGTCGCGCAGGTATTGGAAACCCGTATAGTCGGCCACCTTGCCCGGAGGGAAGAACGACTGGGATTCGAGGTTCCCGGTCATCATCGCAAGCCCGGAAAACGCGAGCGTCGTCCGCTGGGCGGTGTCGGAAACCGTCTGCGACATCGTGAAGGCTGGCGAGGTTGTGCCGTTGCCGGTCTGCGCGGCGAGCGACAGCGCGAGGAGAATCGCTTTTGTTTTCATGATGTGATGGCTCCGGGTGCGCTAATTAATAGGAATTCGTGGGGATGGGCGGGGGAGGGGGCTGCGTGCCCCTGTCGCCGGCCGAACCGATGTCGCCCCGCCGCGTGTAAACAACCTTCAGCTCCGCGCGGCCGAGTATGCTGCCCTTGATGGCGGAGAGCAGAACATCGCGGCTGACTTGTGCCGGCACGACGCTGAGCTGTGGCGGCGCGGACAGCGCATAGATGGTGTAGATATAGGTCTTCTCTCCCGGTCCCTTGGAATGCGGCGGCGCGTATTCGGCCCGGCCATTGACGCTATTGTTGCCGAGCACCCCGACGGCACTAACATTTTTTGGAAGGCTGCGGACATCGGCCGGAATGTTGTAGAGCACCCAATACCACTTCGTCTTCCCCTGCGGATCCACGTGATGCATGATAACCGCGAAGCTTGCGGTTCCCTCCGGCACCCGGGCCCACGCCAAAGGGAGGGTCGCGCCGCTGCCGTCGCCGGCGAACTCCACGGGCAGCATTCCGCCCCTCGGCCACTTCGGAACTACGGAGCACAAACCGGGGCTCCCCGGAGTCCTGCGCCGGCATCAAGCCGGCCAGCAGCCCGGCGAGCGAAGCGGTTACCAAGAAAATCTTTATCATCTGTTGCTCCGAGGTTTGTTGCGCCACTTTAAGCGGAGGAACCTTAAGGGAACGTGAAGGGTTTTTGTAAATTCACACGGCCATCATGTTGTTGGGGGGAAAAAGAAGGAATCCGTCGCGGGAAGATTGACGGCCCCGGGGACAGGATCTGAGTAGATGTAGGCTGGGGCGCTGGTATAGCCGTCGAGGTTGCGCAGCTTGACGAGCGCCTTGCGCTGGTCGGCGGTCAATGTCCGGTTCGCCTTCGCGAAGGCCACCGCATAGTAGCAGGACATCTCGCCGTCGAGTTCGCCGTAGCGCCGCCCGAGCGCAACCACCGTCTGCTGGTCAGCCTGGCCGCCGCTGAGAAACTTGCGCAGCTCCTTCGAGATGGCGGCGCGCACCGTGATGATTTCCTGGAGCGCCTTCCGCTGCAGGTCGGGGATGGCGGTGATATTCTTGCGCTGGTCCACGGTCAGGATGTTGAGGAACTCCTTGCCGCTGTCGCCGGTCACGGACGTGCTGATGTCGAAGTCGCGCTTGCCCATCGCCGGCATGTCCTTCATGTAAAATCCGCCGAAGTAGGTGCCGTGGCGCTCCGGGCAGAAATAGGTGTCCGCCTTGACCGACCCCGCATACCAGCTGAAGAACTCGCTGGCAAAGGTCATGTAGGCGACGTTGACCATCTTTTCCGTGCCCCGGGGGAGCTTGTATTTCTCCATGTCCACGGCGGGCCACGTGTTGAAATCTCCGAATGTCATTTTGGCGAGGTATTCTTTCTGCTGCATGGAAAGGGCGGACGCCACCTGGCCGAAGATCTGGGCGCGCCGCCAGCTCACTTCCGCGTCGGCGGCAAAGATGTCGCCCGCGTATTTTATCACAGCGGCCTCGTTCAGCCCCTGGCTTCCGGCGGGAATGTCACCGTCGAGCTGCCGGCAGAACGCCTTGATGAGCGGAAAGCGCTTCTCGGCGAGCGCGCGCAACTGCGCCGCCTCCTGCTGTGCCGCTTTTTCAAACAGGGCGCGCTGCTCGTCAGTGAGGATCTGCAGCACGTTTCCTGCGACGCGATCGAGAAACATCGGGTTGTGGCCCTTGTGCGCGGCATCGATATCCCGCATATATTGGAAACCGAAAAAATCGCACACCTTGCCCGGTGGCAGGAACGTGTCGGCGCCGAAGTCTCCGGTGACAAACGCCAGCCCGTTGAACGCGATCGTGTGGAGCTGCGCATTGTCCGAGGCCGCCTGCTCGATAGAATACTGCTGCGGCCCGCCCGCCTTGTCCCCATCGGACTGCCCCTTGCCGCCCTGCGGAGCATTGCCCTCCCCGCTTTTCGGCGCGCGCTGATCGTTTTTCCCTCCGGGTGACGAGGGCGGCGGGTCGAGGTCGCGCAGCTTGTCGGGGCTGAAGCCGACCGCCGCGACCGCCTCGTTGATCGCGGGGCCGCCCGGGAGGCCTGCCTGGCGAAAGGCATCGTGGATGGCCTTCGCCTGTTGGGCGGTGAGCGACTGCGCGTTGTATGCGGCGAGGATGGTGCCTACCTGCTTCACCTGCGCGGCTGTAAGCGCCTCGGTTTTTCCGCGCCCGCCCTCTCCGGCGGGCGGCTGTCCGGGACGACCGCCCTGCTGCGCGTACGCATGGATTGTTAGCGCGGCCAGCGCCAGCGCGATTGTAATAGATGTTTGTGTATTCATGGTGCCTTTCGTTTTTCGCTTTTCACAACGGCAGATTACAGGAACGAACCTTAAGGGAACGTGAAGGAGTGAAAGTTTTTCGAGAAAATCGTTTCCTGGGTCACCGGTGCCCGGAAACAAATTCCGGCGGCGCGATGACGCGGGCGAAAAGGAATTGTTCCCCATCATGAACGATCTCGGCATCCCGCGGAATCTCCGGTTCGGCCATGGGATTCATGGTGTGCGCCGGACCTCCCGGTGGCGGGCTTCCCGGAGGCGGAAAGCCACCGCCAAGCAGCCTCCGCAGGGTGGAATCCCCTGGATTTCCTCGCCGCGTCGGACGGCTATCGATTTTGGACCGCAGAAAATATATGGCCTCGAAATCCTGCCAGTCAGCGCTCCTCAACGCGGGGGCCTGGGCGATACGCGTATGCAGCGCCCACGCCGTCCACCACTCCATGCCGTGCCTTGCCACAACGAGGGTTTTGTTGGGCGCCGCGATCAGCGGGACAAGGGAGCGCAGCTCGCGCATGCCGCCTTCGCTCACGGCCGGCTTTCCCCCGTCGGAGATCAGAAAAAATGACGGCCCGTGTATGACCGCGCCCGATTTGCGGAATTTTATCAATGATTTGAGGAAAATTCGAATCCTGGCAGGGGCGGTGCAGGGCGTTTTCCGTGACGCTGCATGTTCGCTTAACAGGGTCTCCTCGGCTCGGCGCCGTGCTTTTCGCGCATGCGCTCACCCCAGCAGCCCAGCACAATCTCAGCATTTTCAGTTTGTTTGCCTTTTTCGTCGCAGACTGCTGAGAGCCAGCAGCCAGAATCACGGTCAAATCCATCATCCCACACAAAATCTACGGTGCGGATGCCAGTCATTTTCAGCCGTTCGAGCTGTTGAATCAGTATGTCTATGCTCATATATGCGAACAGGTCAGTTGATGATACAGGGCGTTTTCAGTGCCGCTGTATGGCAGTTTCAGGGGGCATGCACAAGGGGTTTTAGCGCACTTGGTTCGAGAGAACTCCGAATATCGCCGAGCCATCCGGATTGTTGAACGTCGGGTTGATGATGTCGCTATTCCTCCGAACGTTCGAAATCACAGCACCAGCCATCCGATCCACATCCGAGATTTTCCACACCGTCCCTACCGTGTTCCCTGCATTGGTCGCGTAGCTGCCCGTGGACTCCACAATCACGCACTGCCCACCTCCGGTTGCCTCAAAGACGAAATGCCCATCTACCGTCCAGCCGACCCCCTCATCAACTCCCCATCCAAAACAGTTGGAATCGTAATCGTAGATGGCGTATCTGGCGAAAAGCGTCCCGCTGTCCAAGTAGCCTGCAAAGAAATCAGCGACGATCAGCCGCATCTCCCATCGAGCGATCCCCTCCCACGCAGGCAGGGGCAGGGAGGTGCGCACGCGCAGCATGGCGGAGAGGACCAAGCCCGAGCCAGCCAAGCCCTCCACAGGCACCGAGACAGAGTATCGCCCCGCCGTGGCCGCCTCGGCAAATCCCACCGACACCCCATTGACGAGAAACTCCAAGCCGCACACGCCAGCGGGCGACATCTGCCCGATGTCCGCAGACAATGTCAGCGTGGCACCCACCAAGGCCCCCGTGAGCCCGATCCCCGGAGGAACGAACCGCAGCACAGCAGCGCGAGGCGGTGCGACCAGGCACACGTCCCGCTCAGTCCCCGGAGCATCCGTTGTCCAATCCTTCGCAAAGAACTCCTCGCTCCCGAACCACCCCGCATCCGCCACACGCATCACCGCATGGCGCGAGCCGGTAAGCACCCACAGCCCCGTCCTGCGCTCCAGCCACGCAGGCGGCGTCTCGGTCCCGAGAGTCGGCCAGCCGTCACGGCGCACGGGCGTGCCCGCCAGCGCCAGCGCCCGAGCCTCAGGCCATGTCAGATAGGAGCTCATATAGAAAAAGTCACAACGATATCCAGGCTGGCGCGGGGCTGCACACGCGGGTTGCGCACCAATACCGCGAGAGCGAAAGCCGCCCCGGCCGCAAGAGAGAACGATGTTGGCAACGCGACAGCCACCCCAGCTACCATCAGCGCATCCACAGCCGCACCCGAGATCGATACCCTGCAAGCCGCCGCAAAGGGGTTCACGATCGAGCGGGAAAGGATCACCGTCGGGCCAGTGCCGCTCGCAGGCACCTCAGGCGTCACCGTATAGGTCACAGGCTCCGTCGCGCCCGTGATTGGGTGGACCCAAAGCATGCCCCCCGTCGCGCGATCCACAATCCTCCGAGATTCATACGCGCGCCCATTGAAAAAACGACCCCACGAAGGAGGATTCTGAACGCTCGAAGCAGGGACATACTCCCGGTAAATCACGTTCCCCGTCTCATCGATCGCGATCTCTGTCCACCCCGGATTGTCGATACATCCGCCTTGGTCAAATCCCATATCCGTCCAGTCCCGAGCCAAAAACTCCCCCCGCCCAAAATCCTCTGCCTGCACCACACGCGCGGGCGATGCATCGACCCAAACCAGACCGCCAGGAGTGAGGAACAGGCGCTTGTCGGTCCAGAGCTCCCGCCGCACATACGCCCCAGCAGAAAGAAGAGACCGTGCCTCCGGCCATGACAAGCCGTAGCGAAACATCTTTACGCCTCCTCGGCCATGTCGCGGGCGATCGTGAGCTTGAAGTCGCGCGTCGTGAAGCGGAAGTTTTCCGGGCCGAATGCGTCGGCATGGTCAGCGTTCGCCTCCTGCCACTCGATCTCGGCGAGGCCGTCGAATGCGGTGCCGCCATCCGCCTCATAGTTCCCGAGCGCACTCGCCAGATCCACGCCGGAGATCGCAGCATAGAGCCCGTAGTAGGCCCCGGTGCCTGTGCCATATTTCTTCCAGGCATCGCCCAGCACAAGCCGCGCTTCCGGCTCGAACTCCTTGACCGCGATCGCGAGCGTCTGGATGTCGAGGTCGAGCGCCTGGCCATTCTTCACAAACGAGATCCAAAGCAAGAGGCTATCGCCCTCCTTCGCGTAGAGGTTTGGGGCAGCAGCTGCCGGGGCCGCAGCCGTGGTCGAAGCAGCCGCCGCAGTAAATGAAATCTCCCGTGTCGCCACATCGATATTCACCTCGTAGCCCGAGCTTGTGAGCGCGGCATTGGCAGACTCTATCCCGATCGTGAGCACGAGAGGCGAGCTGGTGCCGTCGGCATTTGTCGCCGTGAGACCGCAGACGAAGACGCCAGCGACCGACGCGGCCCCGCTGACCTTGCCCGTGCTCGTATCGATCGAGAGCCCGGCCGGGAGGTTCGGGCAGGCCCACGAGGTGGGCGTGTTGGTCGCGTAGGGCTGGTATTCCCACGACTCCCACTGTTTGTAGCCGAGGACGCTGGTAGTGGTATTGATGACGGGTGCGGACATAGGATTAGACGATGGTGGCGAGCGATTTCTTGTTTGGGTTCATGGCAAGGAAGACGTATCCGCGCGGATCCGAGAGGCTGTCCTCTGTGTCGAATCTGGCGAGCCGGGCTCGCACGGCGAAGCCTGCGGCGGCGGGCGCGGTGGCGGACGTTGTCCATGCGCCACGGTAGAGCTTCGTCTCGGCCGTGATCGCGGATGCTCCGCGCGTGAACCGGACCCCGAAGGTGTGCGGGGTGCGGATGGCCGTGAGGTGCAGTGGGCAGGTGATGACTGGCGTGGCTCCCCAGGTGATGCCTGAGATGTTCGTTCCGGCCGGGTTTGCCACGCTCGCGAAGGTGCCGATTTCCACAATGACGACCCACTGGGCGCGGGTCTCGCTGCGCAGGATCTGCGCCTCGAAGTCCAGCAGGAGAGTGAATATGGAGGACACGGGAAACATGGCTTCGTTGACATCGAGGAGGAGCAGCTCGCGTTCGAAGTCGGTCGGGTGCCAGCTTGTCGTCGAGCCCTGCTGGGCCACGCGATACCAGAGCCGCCCGTCGCAGGCTGCATGCTCGCCCGCTTTGAGCACGGTGCCCTTGCGCCCCATTCCGCTCGGCAGCGAGACATCCGCCCCGGTGTTATTGAGATAGACATTGCCGGTGTAGGGAGAACCCGGAGTTGGCAGGGGGATGGTCAGGTTCGTGATCGTGGCATCGTGGATTGCCGGGAGCAGGCCGCCTGGGCGGGGCAGTGCGGCCGCATCCAGAGCTTCGGGCGTCGCGGGGGCCACCGCTCGACCGGGATAAAGTTCGCTGTAGGAAGGCAGGGCAAAGGAGATCGCCGCAGCGCTTGCCCCGCTGCCCGAGAGCACTTTCTTGACGCTGTCTTCGAAGCCCGGCACCCGTGCCAGCTCTCCGAATATCGTGGTATCAAGGAACCCGTCCGGTCCGATGATCGTTTTCCAGATGTCGCTTGTTCTCTCACGGAATGCGAGCGACCCATCGGAAAGGATGCGCGGCACTTCCGGCGGGATCACGGAGAGCGGGACAAAGCCGTCCCCGTCGAGGCGCGGGATATTCGAGGGGATGAGCGCATCGGGCAGCGGGCCTGAGATCTTCGCTGCCGGTATGGTTGGCAGCTTATCGAGCGGGATCACCGGCCAGAGTTCGAGAGGATTCCCGGCAGCCGAGAGCGCTTCGAGCGCAGCCTCCAGCCCCTCGACCTCCGCGATGGGATGCGTGTGGGGGCTGTAGTGAGCGTCCGCATTTGCCGAGGAAATGATCACGACATACTGGTCGGCAGCGGGAGGCGTGGGGAACGTGATCCGCACCTGATTCTGGTTGAGGATCTCTGCCGTGTAGAGGTTGTCGGGCACGCGCAGTCCCGAGACATTATCGCGCACGGTGATGTGGATATTGAGCGTGCCGAGGTTGTGCGTGTAGGTCCAAGCCTCGGCCACCGCATCGCCCGCGAAATCTTGATACCCCAGCATGCCGATCACCGCCTGCGCGGGATCGTAGTCCACCGTGGCCGTGGGCTTACGGATCTCAGCGAGCCAGTCGGGATCCGCAGCGATCGCCATATCCGTATCGATCATGTCATTGTAGAGCGTGATCGCCTGCTGGAAGAGAGTGACCGCCTCGCCGTCGAGCGTCATGGTACCTTCGAGCGTGAGCCCCTTTATTGAGGTCGCCCCGTCGAGCGCGAGCTCCGCGCCCGGCACATCGAGCGAGAGGACGCCCACGGGCGAGGGCAAGCTTTCCTGGTCGTGGAGGTTCACCCCTGGAGCGACCTGCTCGGCGAGGCCCAGCGGCCCCATGAGCTCGATGTAGAAGACCCCGCGCCGGGGATTCGTCACATCGAATCTTTGCACCCCGTCGGTATAGAGATTGTTGAGAGCTGTCTCGATCGCCTGAGACGTGAGAGTTTCCACCGGCAGGATGACCGTGGCGAATCCTCCCCACACGAGATCGAGCGAGCCCACGGCCCCATCGGGCACGGTGAGCGCGGCCACGGCATTGCGTGCGCCCGTGCCCGTGCGGGCGATGGCGCAGGTCGAGGCCGGAGGCGTGGGAAAGAGGAACTGATCGGTGAATGCGATCGGTGCCTGGAAGATCTTGACGATGTGCAGCCACCCGCGATCGGTCTCGTAGCGGGACACCCGCGAGAAGCACTTTGGGGCCAGCCGGTTCTCGACCACCTCCAGCACGGCATCGCCCGAGTCGACGTTTGGATCGTTCCAGCGGATCTGGAAGATATTCGCCGCACCCACGGTTTCTACTGCCACGCCGCCCAGTGCAGTCACTGTGCCAAGCGCATTCAGAGCCGTTGCAAAGGCCTGTTTCGATATCGAGAACCCGAGGTCAGCCGTCTGGTCGGCCCCGCACTTCACGCGCCAGGTGCCGCTGGCCGGAGCCTTGTCGATCCACCCGAGCCCGATCTTGAGCGCGTCGAAAGCCGGACGCACCTCGCGCATGGTCCGCGCTCCCACCCCGCCTGTCGTTTCCAAGAAATGCAGGGACACGTCGTAGGTGTCGCCCTGCACATGCGGAGGGAGCTTTGGTGCCGCGCTGTTGTCTGGCCCTGCCACCAGCTTGCGTTGTTCGAGATCAATGTATAGGTCGAGTTTCATAATTATTCCAAGGCCCCCTCAACGGGAGCGGGTTCGGGTAAGTCAGAGGTTTTATCCTCACGGAGCACGGTCGCAGCGGGGAAGGCGACGGGAAGAAAAGGCCAGTTCATGTTGTCCAGAACTCCGTGCTTGAGAGGTCGCTTTCCAACATCGCGATCGCATCATTGGCCGCGCTCACCAGCGCATTGCTGGCCGCCGTGTTTTGGATCGACCACATGTCCGCGAGCGGCAGGCCGACCAAGGGAGTTTCCACCTCGCCCACCCGCTGCAGGCTGGGTTCCACGGCCATGCAGCCGAGATTCCAGAAGACCTTCTGTGTGGCGCTCACCGTCTCCAGGTCGCCCCCGGTGGAGCGGACCTGCCAGATCTGTGCGAGCTGCAGGAGCTCCCCCACGCGCGCCTGCCGGATCGCCGATGGGTTGGCCCGGCCCGCATAGACACGGAACCGCTTTGGCAGAGGACGGGACATGAGGATATTGAAAGGGAAGGCCGCCAGAACGACTGCTGCCACATAGAACTTCGCGCCCTTGGATGCCGACTCGCGCAAGGCGATCGGAGGCCGCACGCTCGCCGTCCACTGCGAGGCATCGCAGGCCAGAGGAAGCGTGAGAAAGGGAGGATCCTCCTCATGCAGAGGCCGGTCGAAATACTCTTTGTCCGCCAGTCGTGCGGCCGCCTGGGCTTCACGGGAAGACTCCGGCACCTCGCCGCGTGGGTCTTCCTTCACCTTCCACGCGATCGTCGCCGCCGTGTCATTGATGCACCCGGCGCGCACGTCGATCCGCAGGGTTTCGCCATCCGTCTGCGAGACCGAAACTTTCCAAGGGTGAGAGGGAGAGCCAACGGGATCCGCCACCGAGAGCTGCACACGCAGGCTCTGTGCGGCATCCAGCGCCGCATTCCAATGCTCCGCGCGGATCGGTTGCCCGGCAGAGACTTTCGGCGGGAGCGGCAGCGGGGAAATCATCGGGCGAAGAAGAGATGCCGGGCCATGCCCGAGGATTTGCGGCCGTAGGCGTAATGCCCGAGATTGAAATGCACCGCCTGGTGGGCGACTTCCCACGCTTCGCCACTTTTGCGAAGGATCGCCAGCAGCTTGTAAGCCGTCCACTCTTTCGGAGCGGGAGCCTCGGCTTCGAAGATGACCTCGGCAGCCGAGATGCGCCAGATCTCCGGAGAAAGATCGCAGCGGAGATAGATATACCCTTCGGATTTTTCGGGAGCCGGAAGTTTCAGGAATGGAAGCGGAGCATTCGGATCCTCGGCATCGCCACCGATCTTTTTATCAGGCGTGCCGACCGTGGGTTCGATCCCCTCGATGAGCCCGCGCGAGACGGTTGCCGCCTGCCCGTTTTCTGCCGTGCCCAGCGAGACCGCGAAGGCACCCGAGACGGGCAGCGCACCAGGCAGAGCCGTCACGTAGGTGCCATTGGGCGTGCGGTTCACCCGCACGTTGGATCCGCCCACGACCTGCGTCGCCCGCATCCAATCGAGCAGGGAGTTCCAATTCTCCGCCTTCACGGGCTCCCCCTTTCGCACCTTCATTTCCAGCAGGCTTTTCATTTCTGGGTTTTGTAGATCTCCGGTTCCCAGCCCCCACGACCCGAGAGCATCCACTCGACCGTGAGCTCCCAGCTTTTCCCGCGCCCGCGCGCCTTCACCGGCCCCTTGATCCAGTTCCGGCCCTGCCCGATCACGGGGATCGGACCATCGGGCCGGTCGACCCGTCCGAGGTTTGTGAAAATCTCAATGGGAATCTCCGAGTCACCCGAGATCCAGTTTTTGCGCCATACCGCGCCCACATCGAGCCAATCGGTCACGCCGAAGAGAGCCGAAATTCCATCACGAGATTCCCCGACCGATTGTTCGCTGCCAGTGGACTTTGCTGAAGAGACCTTCTCCGGGAATCCCCAGGAACCATCCTTGCGCTCCGCCCAGCCATACTTCTCCTTGAGGGCCTTGAACCTCGGGTGAACCTCTATGGGATTCTGCGCCTGGGTGAAGTCCAGCTCGTAGGTGATCAGCGACTCGGGATCCACCTGGAAAGACGGAGTGGATTCGCCCGAACCTCCTGCATCGGGCGCTTTCCCCTCGTAGATCCCCGTCACGTTGTAGCCTCCGCCGGGAATCTTACTGAACTTCGATTTCGTTCGCTTGATTCCCTCAAACTCTGGAGACGTTGCACTCCAAACTTCTGCGAAGCTGGAGGCCACCCATACCACCTCCAAGACTACCAGGCCGCGCTCGTCCACCCCGCCCTCGATCGATACCGGTTCCCCGCCTGTGTTGTTGAAAATCATGAGTATCTCCCTATCGGATCCACGACCACCGCTGGTTTATTGACGATCTTTTCAAGAAGGCCATTCGTCTTCCGCGCCTCGGAAAGCACGGCGTTTTGCGCGTTGGCAACCTCGCCGCGCGCTCCGCCCACCGCGTGCATTGCCGATCTGAGACGCTCTGCCCGGTGCGGGCGGACAGGTCGCTGAGCTCGCCACCCAGATCGATCGCTTTCTTGACCTCTCCAAAGACTTGAATGACCTCCCGCGCTGCCACGGTGATCCCCCCGATCAGCGCGGCTCCCTTCAATGCCGAGGCTGTGCTCAATGCCTGGCGCTTCAGCCCCTCCAGCTCCTTAACGCTGCCCTGGATCGCGTCAATCTTCTCCGTGAGAAACTTTAGCTTGATCTCAATTGTATTGCTATTTCCAGCCATAGATTTACCTTTCAGGCGTGCTACTGATCCTTTGTCTCCTGATCGTTTTTGGCCCCACCCTCTTTTGGATCGGGGTCACGGTGTGGATTGCCACCCGCTGACCGATCCCGGTAATCCTCCCCTGCGCACTCTGCGCCCTCGTTGGCGGCCATGGCAGCCGAGAGGATGAACAGCCGATCCAGGGGCATGTCCAGGGGATCTCTGAAGCCAGTGGCGATGAGCCGGGCCACGAGGCGGGCGATCCAGCCGATGCCATCGGGGTATTCGTGCGCTGGCGCTGCACCGGGCGGGCGAGGGAACTTCATCGGCATCACGGTCGAGAACCCTCGGGTGACCTCTGCCACCATCTCCGCAATGGCGGCACCGACCAGATTTGCTGGCGGGATTTCCCTCTCCGGAAACAGGATTGCATACGCCGTGCAAAACGCATGCGCCATGGCTTCTGGATCCTCCCATGGCCAATTCCCGGAGAGGAGCGGCGAGCCCTCTTCCTCCAGGGCAAGGTATTTCCGCAGCGTCAGCGCCCCTGGTGTCAGGAACGCACGACGCACGAGCTCCGAGGTGCGGGGATCCGCACGCCGGGCAGCGATCGCATCGGCAGAGGCTTCGAGCTCGTCGAGGGTCATGAGAGATCGGTCGGATTTGTCGGATCAGTCAGATCGGTCGGATCTTCAGACAATCCCCGGAATGAGCAGGCCCTCGACAGAGATCGAGCGCATCGCGCCCTTGCTCCATTTTTCCTCGGCGCTGGTGATGCGGAAGGTCCCGAAGGCTTCGAGCTCGGAGCCGATATCCGGGATGGCATCTGCCGTGAGGATTTCCATGCTGGCGGTGGCCTTGTAGCCGTAGAGGGCGACAGCCACGATTTTCCCTTCTCCGTCTTCCTCATCCTGCGACTGAACGCTTTCCGAGACGGAGCACGATTGGACGATGCCACCCGCTGTCGGGCTCGCGAGTCCCGCCGTGCCGAACCAGACTTTCCCGGTCGGGAGAATGAGAGGGATCAACGATCCCTGCGCGAGATCGAGCGTTGCCGGGGTGATGGATCCCACGGCCACTTCGAGCGTCGGGATATCGGGGTAGTGGTTCGCCTGCGCATCCATGACCATCGCTTGTCCACGGCTCCACTTGGCGGAGCTCGTCATGACAAGCACCTTGCCGCCGGTGACTCCTGTGATCGTGAGCTCGGCCCCGGCGCGCACGCCGAGGGCGGTGACGCTGCCCGCAGGGGTGGAGGAAAAGGAGATGTCTCCCTTGCGGCCGTGGAAGACGAGGCCTTCCAGATCCGCCTCCCCCATGATCTCGAAGATCTGATCTGCCGATTTGTAGGTGAACGATTCGCAGATCCCCGCGATCGGCTGCGGGGCGTCCACGGTGCTATATTTGATGCTGCCGTATGTTTTCATGAGTTGGTGTTTGGTTTATTGGTGAGGGTGGGTTCGAGATATGGTTTGCGCTCGGCGTGCTCAGCCTGCTTGCCGAGGTTCCATTGGGAGACCGGGCGATGGTAGCCCATGACGCGGGTCCAGACTTCGCAGCGCGTGCGTTCGGAGTCGGGTAGAGTGGTCATTCTAGAAATTCCGCTGAGGTGATGGATGTGCTGCCCCGGTTGGTGGCGATGAGCCACGCGCGGGCGATGCCGGGCGCGTCGGAGAAAAACGCGCGGAGCCGGAGGGATTTCCAAACCTGGTCCCACGCCCACATCTGGTTTTTTCCGGGCGGGTAGGTGTAGATGCAGAGCGCATGCCCCCACTGCTGAGTCTTTATCGCGAGCACCTTGGCGGGGATCCCCTTCTCCCGCAGGCCTTGTGCCATCATCGCGGACTCGGGCAGACAGGCATTGCGGTAGAGGCCGCTGGCTAGGCTCTCGGGCACTGGCGGGCGCGTGACGCATCCGGCGAGGAGCAGGCAGGCTATGGCGGCGAGGCGGATCATGGCACGACCTCGACCTTGAGCCGCAGGAACCCGCGCAGCTTCCAGACCTTCATGTCCACTACCGCGCGGGCGTAGGTGTAGCTGGCATCGGTCCACTCGTAGAATGCGCTTGGACCCCAGCCCCAATCATTTAAGTTCTTTTGATTGGTCATCGGGATAAACCGGATGCCGGTGACCCCCTCGCGAGGC
>JBAXXX010000070.1:0-20379 GCA_037127695.1 Verrucomicrobiia bacterium
GCCCGTCCCTAGGTTTTATGCTGGTTCCAGCCCATCCGTAAGAAACTTGGGTTAGAACTCGTCGGATCAACCACTAGCGCGCCGTCCAATTGTGACAAGAAGAGTCCCGGCAGCTCTCGTTTGGGGGTAGCCTGGGATTGGAAAGAAGTTTTCTCCGCCGCGCGCTAGATTTCCTTGGCGAAGGATTCCAAATCCGCACACCGGATCGCCGAGCGGAGGAGGACATGCAGGCGGGCAGAATCAACGATGTGCCCGATTTCCTCCAGGAGCCCCTCGGGCACGCGGTCAAAGCGGATTTCCAAGGCCTCGATAATGGCCGCTGCTGGGCGAGAATCTGCCCTCTCCGCTCTCCTGCCGGCCGTAAAATCTCTGCGGTGCTCATCTTCGCGCTGAGGGCTGCTCCGGCGTTGTGTCGGGCAACCAGGGCTTGGAGTTCGCCGATGATCTCCCTCGGCACCATTAATCTTGAGTCTTCATAAATAGCGTAGATAATACGCTATTTATGTTGATTCATGCCGCCCATGCGCTACGCGACGGCCACCGCATTTCGGATCGCCTTGTAGGCGCGGCTGAAATCGCTCGCCCAGGCCGAGGGTATCGACCTCCAACGCCTGCGCCGACAGGTGTCGTTTGACCGACTGCTGGCGCGATTGTTTTCCGAACCAAACGCGCCCTGGCTGCTCAAGGGTGGCAATTTGCAGGCATCCCGCTCGTCCCTTACGTCGCGATTTCGAGGGAGCAACAGTTCGCCGAGAAACTTCACGCCTACACACGCCAGCGGGAAAAGGCAAACAGCCGGGTCAAAGATTTGGTGGACATGGCGTTGCTCGTGAAAATGGGTATGCTGGAAAGCCCGAAGCTGAAGGAGGCGATTCAGGTGACGTTCGAGCAGCGCGGCACGCATGCAGTCCCGACCACATTTCCAGAACCGCCCGAATCATGGCAACAACCCTACGCGCAACTTGCCGGGGAATGCGGTCTGGAATGGACAATCGATGAGCGTGTCCAAGCTGTCGCATCGCGATTGGCCGGAATGTGAGCCGCACGGTGCAGCCCCACAGTTCCTTCCGGTCAGTTCACTCCTCCCCTACTACTCAGCACAAAATCACTCCGGCGATATCAACGGATAATAAAGCCGTTCCACTGATAGGTAAAAAAAGCCCGCCACGCTGGCAGGCTTTTCCCGCCCATGCGTCACCGCATGGACTGGCACATCTGCTCGATGTGCTCAATGGCGAGAACGGCCTCCCGCTTGGCATCACCGGTACCGCTGGCAAACCAGCATCGGTCGCCTGCAACCTCCAGCCATTCCGCTCGCACGATCCCGTATTGGGTGACGACCACAGCACGCACAGGGCGCTCGTGGCGGTCGAAGTGCAGGCTGCGGATGCGCGGGTAGTTCGCGCTCATAGCGAGTGCTCCAGGTGGCCGGGGCCATTGCCCTCGGGGTCGCAGAGCACCGCAATGGTGGCCGGGTGTCCCTCCCGGTCCTTCCCGCTGAGGACGAGCACCGGCAGCGCCTGTCCCTCGAAGTCCTCCCAGTGGATCCCGAGGATCTTCCTGGCAACAAGTTTCCTGTAGTGCAACTTCTCGTGGGGAGTGGGTTTGCCGGTCATGACCCCAAGGCTACGCCGGTTTCTGCGTCGAAGAGGCCATGCAGGGCCTCCCCCCCTCCGCACTGCCGTGTGGGGATTCACCGTCTTGGCAACCTCTTTGCCCGCTTCAGCCAAGGAAAGATCCAGGCGTTCTGGGGCCCGCTCTGGATCTGGATTCGACAATCTTCCAGCGCAGCGGACATCAAGAAGGGGCCGCCAAAGGCTACAACCCCCATCGCCCTGGGCGGAAAAGTCACCATCCCCTACTTGCCGTGCTTGCTGAGGCGCAGTGCATACTCCACGCATGAGCGCAAACATCAAACGCCACGCCACGGCACTTTGCCGCTGGACTCCCATCGACGAGATCTACGCGGCGGGCGAATTTACCACCCAGCTCATGGGCTGGAAAGTGGCCCGCCGTTTTATCGTCGTACGCGAACGTGTGCGCGAAGGCAAATCTCCCTTAGGTCGCAAGCTCATCGATGTGCCCGGCTACACCTTTCGCATCTTCGTGACCAATCGTAGCGAGGATGCACTCACGCTCTGGCGCGATTATAACCAGCGCGCCATCATCGAAGAGCTCAAAGCCGAGCTCAACGTCGATGGGTTTTGCATGAAGAACTTCTACGCGACCGAATCCGCCTTTCTCTCCGTGCTCTTCACCTTCAACCTCTTGAGCCTTTACCAAAAGGCACTTCACCCGAGCGCCCCGTACCGGCAGCCTGCCACGCTGCGCATGACCGTCTTTCTCGGCCGGGCCATCCTCGGTCGTGCCGCTCGCAAGCCAGTGCTTCACCTTTCCGATGCCTGGGGCGGATTCGAAAAGCATAACCCGCTCATAGAAACGATATTGCGATGGGTCATTCCAACTTCGCCGAAGTTGGATCCCCCTACCAGTGCCGCAGGCGTGTTAGGGGCGTTTTAACCCCGATTTTTATCTCCAACTTCGGAGTTCGGGTTTAGCGGCGTGCGAGGAACAAAAAAGTTCAAGCGCATTCCGAAAGGGTTAAGATGGGGTTAAGATGCATTCCGTAATTGTTGATTTGGATCGTCTGGAATATCTTGCAATCTGCTGATAATCAACGCGGAAGGGGTGGGATTCGAACCCACGGTAGGTTTAACCCTACGCTCGATTTCGAGTCGAGTGCCTTGAACCGGACTCAGCCACCCTTCCTTATGTTAATCAATGAGTTAAGATGATTCGGAATAGAAAATCTGATTTGATATGCGGTAAGTTCATCCGGTCGCGACTACATAAGCACAATCGGAGCTGCGCGATATCCTTAAAAAAGGAAACCGCTTGTAGGTCGACAAAAGTTCAATTTCTCTACCATCATCTTAACGGGCGTTAATATGTCCGAACCTTCGCCGGGTGCAAGGAAAAAACAGCCAGGAAAAAACAGCCAGGAAAAATCAGCCTGGCGTTTTGCAGGCTGTCAATTTGGTGTTTGGCGTGGAGTTCGTCTTCTGCACCTTTTTGCCCGGAGTCCCGCTATTCCTTGGCAGAACCTGTGTGGGCAGGTCACTCGCGCGCTGCTCTGGACTGGTCTCCCAAGCCGGCTGGGCCGGCTCGTCCTCGGCATCGGCGCTGGCGAAGCTCGGCAAGGAGCTGCGGGGCGAGGGTTCGAGGTTTCGAGGTTTCGACCGTGGGGCTCGGCGATGACTATAGCGAGGACCTGATGACTGCGCTCGCTGAGGCAAGCCATGCGAACTATTACTATGTGAAAGATGCCGAGAAGCTGCCCGGGGTATTCCGCGACGAGCTGGGGACGGTAAAAAGTGCTGTTGCGCGCAACGTGAAGATCACGATCACCCTGCGGGATGGCGTCGGGGCGAAGTGCGTGCTGGGCGAGCCTCGTCCTCAACGTGCGCCAACTGGCAGATGGTCGCGTTGTGGCAACAGCCAAGGTCTGACCTACACCTTCCCCCATTTGGGCGGCGAGATCATGAACGCTGGAGAGGCCGCGCGCATCCAACAGATTGCTTGGCAGCAGTATCAGGCCGGCCTGGCCGCGCTTCACTAATCCCGAAAACAAAAGTTGGCACAGTCGTGTACATACAGAGCCGACGGTCGAATGGGGGGCTGCAAGAGAAAGCTTACAGCGTCCGCTCATCCACATTTGAATGGGTCGGCTCAAAGCGGGCGTGCAGGTTTTTCCGAAACGGCCAGGCCGGGGGGACATGCGCTGCCATCTGCACCTCCGTATCGTCGCAACCTCGCGCCGCGCGGAAATGTATCGATCGCATGTTTGTATTGCGCTTTTTTGTGGTCACGATTCCAGATCCCTTCCATGCTGCATCTATGAAATTCGCCCTGCTCATTTTGTCCGTATTTTCCTTTATCCCGCTCCTGCCCGCTCAGGGCATCGGGCAGCCGCTTGAAGCCAAAACGTTTCAGGACGGCGATTTTCAGCTAAACTATCGGATACACATCCCATCGAATCTGAAGCCGGACGAAAAGGTTCCCCTCATTCTGATTCTTCACGGTGCCGGAGAGCGGGGGAGCGACAACTCCAACCAGCTTCGTCACGGCATCCCCGCCCTGCTAGCCTACCTCAAAAAAAAGAGCATTTCTGCGATCGTCATCGTGCCGCAATGCCCGATCGGAATGCAATGGGTGAACGTCCCTTGGAGCGGCGATGCGCATATCATGCCATCCTCCCCATCACAGCCCCTGCAGGCGGTCCGTGCGCTTCTGGCGCAAACCCTCGCCGAGCTGCCGGTGGATCGGTCCCGCATTTACATCAGCGGGATTTCGATGGGCGGATTCGGGACATGGGATTATCTGCAGAGGGATCCTGAGCTTTTCGCCGCCGGCATCCCGATCTGCGGTGGAGGCGACACCGCTGAGGCCGCGAAGCTGATCAGCACACCCATCTGGGCTTTCCACGGAGATCAGGATACGACCGTAAAAACCCAGAGATCCCGCGATATGTCACAGGCCATCAAACAGGCCGGTGGCTCACTCATCAAATATACGGAGTATCCGGGAGTCGGCCATAATTCCTGGACGCAAACTTATGCCAACGACGAGGTTCTCGACTGGCTGTTTGCTCAAAAGAAACCCTGAGTCCCTGTGTAGGAAAAATACTTACGGTAATCGGCGGCGGCGGCGCAGCGCGATGAAGAACGTCCCGGCGAAGGACAGAAGCAACCAGGCTGCAGGCTCGGGGACGACAGCGAGGATGCCGTTGTCGAGTGTGAACGTATAGGTCATGCCGCCGTTAGTGCCGGTGTAGGTCATCGCCTCGCTGACAAGGATCAGCGTGCCTGCGGCGATTTCCGTTCCGCCTTTCAGTGTGCTGTTCCCTGAGAACGTCTGCACTCCCTTGCCCCCGCCATAATTCATTCGGACAGTGAGAGAGAGCGTGCCGGATCCAGAGTTGGTGAGGTTGCCAGCGTATGAATAGGTGTTTGCCCCGCCTAAGGTGATGGATCTCTGTGTCGTGCCATTTGCATCTGTGATCGCACCGGCGACCCCGTTCAGGCCGCCCACCGTGGCGCCTTCATTGAAAGTGAATAGTCCGCCGTTCGAGACGGTGACATCTGCTCCGGAAACATCCACCGCCCGCCGTTGTTACCACCATTAAGCCTTGCGCCGGTTTCAACGATGATGGATCCGGTAAACGATGTCCGATAATTGTTGGCTCCAGAAAGTTGCACGAAGCCGGTTCCATTTCCGGAGTTCAGAACCGTAATGGTGTTGGTTCCGGTGATTCTTCCCGTATCAATGGCAAGAGTGTTGGAGGCGGCAGCCGCGACCGGCTATTCGGGCGGGATGCCTTTTTGCACATGGAGGTCATCGAGGTAGCCGAGGTAGCCGCCGAGGCGGACCGACATCTCATCGCCCAGAGGCGGCGGCACGGATGCGGTGCCGAGGACGCGTCCGTCCTCCCGGAGTTGGACGGCACCATCGACGCCGAGGCTGAGCTGGTAGAAGTGCCAGTGGAGCGGGGTGAGCGCATTCTTGAGCTGCTCCCAGCCGATCAGGACATGGCCCTTCGCGTCGGCCACATCCGGGGCGCGCGGGTTCGGCCACTTGTTGGTGCGGAACGTGAGAACCCGCTGGCCGCCTTGGAGGATCGCTGCAATCTCGGCCTGATCGATTCCGTAGGAGAATTTGTCTCCGTAGAGCCAGAACGAGAGCGTAAGACCGCCCGAAAGGTCGGGCGAGCCGAGTGCCACTTCGACAAACGATTTGATGTCATTAAAGCGCACGCCGCGTCCGGTGAGCTCGCGGTTCCATGCGACGTTGCCAGACGTGCTGTCAACCGATCCGATGACGGTGAGCGTGGGGATTTTCTCCGAGGCCCCAACCGGTAGCCGGCCTTCCGGCAGCTCGTCGAACGGGACGAGCGCGATGGTTTTATCGGAGGCGGCGGAGGGTGCTGCCGAGTTGCTTTGCGAGACCAGCATGTCGTGCCGGGCAAAGATGCGGCGGCCATCCGGCCAGACCGCTTCAACCTCGAGGTAGCCAGGGTGCGCATCTCCGAGGGCACCCTCGAACTTCGGGCCGAACGATGGCTCGCTGCCGCTCGCCTCCCAGACGATCTGCGCCTCCTCGAGCGGCGGCATGCCCGGCGCTTCGAGCGCGGCGGTGAACTTCTCGCCCGAACGGATTTTTTCCGGGGCGCCGGTGATTTTTCCGACCGATGACTTCCAGGGTTTGAGCGGGGTTCCCGTCTGGCCCATCAGATACATGTAGCCTGCGAGGTGGCGTCCCAGCTTGTCGATCGTAAACTCCGCAGTCACGTTATAGGCGTCTGTGCCCGCGCGGTCGTAGAACGGAAAGTTTGCGCCCAGTTCAGGATAGAAGAAGCTGTTCAACCCATTGCGCTCGCCGAGTTTGTAGCGGTGGATATTGTGCGGTCCGCCGAAGACGTTGCCGTAGGGGATTCCGGTCGGCGGGAGGACGCGGTCGTCGTTCATCGCGTATTGGTGGACGATTTCGCGCATCCACCGGTTCCCGGTGCCGGTGACGAACGCGCGGTTCGAGGGGTTGTTTCCGAACTCGTAGGCGGAGGCGTCGCTGAGGGTTTGGATCGCCTTCGTGCGGAGGGATTCATCGAGCAGCACGGCGGGAACGACATCGAAGGCCGCCTCCATCCCCCAGAACCAGCCCATCGCACGAAACCGCTTGCTCTCGATCGGGATCGGGATCCCGTAGGCGCAGGCTTCCGCCCGCGAAATCTGGGCATTTCCGGCATCAATGACCGCCTGGCGCATCTTTTGCAGATACTCGGGATCTTCCTTGCCGCCGCCGGGACGCCCGGCCAACTGCGAGAGCGCATAGACGCGCGCGGCATTTCCGTAGGACTCGATCAGATGCCACCAGCCCCAGCGCCTTGATTCCGGGCTGGTGGGATCCGGCCACCAGTTTTTAAGATCCTCCTCATAGGATTTGTCGCCCGTGGCGGCAAACATCGCGGCGGCGGCGTAGGCCATCTCGTCGCGATGATCGAATAGCGCTCCGTAATGGCTCACCGGCTGGTGCGAGCCCTCGAACCCGTGCGCCGCCACCGCCTTGCGGAGGAAGTCGTAGCCTTTTTTTGCCGCCGCCATGTAGCGCTCGGCATCCTTCGGGTAAAATTTCTTGAACGTCGGCGAGCTACCCATCTCGGCGAGCGCGCCGACCGCCTCGGCGGTGGAGATCATATTTTTTGGGAACACGACCTGCGGGTCGCCATTTTCCGGCAGCACGTTGTCCTCGTATTTCCGGTCCTTCGGATAAACCAGGAAAAAGAACCCGCCGTCGTCGTCCTGCATTTTCAGGACAAAGTCGGACTCCCACTTCGCGAGCTGCAGGGAATCCGGAATTCCGTCCCCGCTCTCTGGAATCCCGAGGTTGTCGGGCTTTTCTCCCGGCAGGCAATCGGTTGCAAACGCGAGGTGGTTGATGTAAACGCACACGCTGTTCATGTATTTGCTGTAGTCGCCGGCATCGTGGTAGCCGCCGCTCACATCAACCGTCCCCTTGCGCACAAAGGGGAACAGGCTGGCATCGACATTGGCCATCTTGCGCTCGGACATCCCCTGGATGTGGTTGTTCACCTCCTTGAACTCGGGATTCATCGTCGGGATCTGCGCGGGCGCGGTGTGGCATGGCGGATGGGTGAACCGCGTGAACGGCAGGTCGTTTGATGCACCGCAAATCTGGTGGTAGCTCCCCAGCGCATATGCCCGGGCCGCGTAGGCCATCGCGTCGTCATGGATCCGGAATGGTGCCGAACGCCCGAGGCCGGGGATCTCGATCCGGTATTCTCCGGGGGTCTTGAACTCGCTGAAATCCGCGACAAGAACTTTCTGATAAACCTCGTCCCCCCAGCCTTCCTCCTTGCCGGGAGCCAGCTTCCCGGACCATGCCTTTTCTCCGCTCGAGGTCACCAGTGAGAAGTCCGTGGCCGGATTATCCATCTCGCCGAGGCTCCCGAGATACAGTCCGGCGCGGGCGATCTTTGGCAGCGCGGGGGCATAGCCGATCTGGTTCACATGGATCACCGGGCTGAAATCGGTGCCGGTCCACGTCGCTTTCAGCGCCTCGTTGCCCGGCCAAAACGCGGCCCCCTTCGAGCGGATTTCGACGCTTTCCCCGACCGCGAGCGGACGGCTCAGCTTCAGAAACAACGAGCCGATGACCCGGACGTCAAAGGTTTTGAATGCGGCGAAATCCAGGAGCTGAAGGTATCCGGTCTCCGCGACCTGAAGCGGCGAGCCCGACGATGTGACGGCAAATTCCGAGGCTGCGGGGATCTTGACCGCCCCGTCTGCCCCGAAAAACTGCTTGAGGTGCCTCAGCGGGTCGCCCATTTTTTCCGTGGTCCCGACAATCCGGACCTGGACGAGATCCGGCGCTAGCATCCTGGCATCCCACTCGCCCGCCTTGGGAAGCGAGACCGGTGTCGGAAAAAGCCGGTCGCCGGAATCTGCGGCGGCCTGGACAAGCGGGGCGGATACAAGGAATGCGGAGAGCAAAACGAGAAGGATGGATTTCATGATGTGTTGGCGGTTGGTTATTGAAAGTTGGGTTTGGTTTGTTGGAAAAGCCGGACGACCGCTCAGATTGCGCCCCGGCGCCGGACGAGCTCTTCGTTGATCTCTGCCATGCGCTTGCGGTTGAGCGGAAACCTCCACAGCAGGAGCATCGAGATGGCCACAAGGACAAATGGGATCGTGGCAAGAAGGATGCGCATCATATTGATCACATGCTCCGGCTGGTGAATTCCATTTGAGATCCGGAACCCGACCAGCTCGACAAGGGGACCGGAAAGCCCGCCGCCTATGGCAAACGCCATCTTGAGCTGCCAGGAATAGATCGCGGAAAAGGATCCCTCCCGCCGCTCGCCGGTGCGCAGTTCATCGTAATCCATGATATCGCCCAGCATCGGGGGGATGACGACCCACATGCCTGCTGTCGCCGGGGCCAGCAGCACACCGGTGAGGATCGTCAGATACGGCATCGTCGGCGTGTAGGTGAAGATCGTGCTGAAGCTCGCCGTGGAAACAATCGCCATCGCCGACATCAGCGCGTTCCGGTTGCCGTATCTGTTGGCGAGATACTGGAAGATCGGGATGCCCAGAAGCCCAACAAAAAGCGTCAGCGTGGATTCAAATCCGGTCACGGTCGCCGCCAGTTTCTGGTCGCCACCGAAGACGTAATACATCTTGGCGAAGAACGCGAGGCCGTTCTTGGAGCTCGTCCCGATCGTGAAAATCAAGGTAAAGCAGACGAGGAGGAGGAACGGCTTGTTGGTGAACGTGAATTTGAAATTCTCCTTGAGCGAAATCTTCGGCTGTTTCTCCGCCTGATGGTAAAACCGCTCCTTGACAAAAAACGCAGGGACGATCCCTGCAATGATGACGATGACTGCGAATATCGTCGTGACCCAGCGCGTGCCGAGGATGACATCCGGCTTCCCACTGGCATCATTGAATACCGAGAGCTGTGTGAAAAACCAGAACCATCCAATGAGCAGTCCCGACGCATTTCCGAAGTAGGACCGGATGGCCGAAATATTTGTCCGCTCCTTCGAGCTGGGCGTCATCTCCACGAGAAGACACGACATCGGGATGTTATACATCGAGGCGAAGATATCCCGGACCATCCAGCACCCGACCATCCACGTCACCAGCAAGCCGGTCGGCCAGCCCTGCGGGAAAAACCAGATCACTGGCATCCACAGCCCGGTCATGATCGCTCCGACAAAAAGAAATGGACGACGCCGCCCCCACCGGGTTCGCGCATTGTCCGAAAGCCAACCCGCAGCCACATCGGTCATGGCATCCCACACCTTGTAAAGAATTCCCACAAGGCTCAGCACGCTCGGGGAAACCCCGAACATCATGACGAAGATCGGCATCGTCATGGCCCCCACTGCGCCGCCGGCAAACCCGTCGAGCGGACTCCCCAGCCCGTAGGCGAGCTTCTCGCGCAATGGCACCTCGCCATTGGGACCGAGGTCGCTGTGGTATTCTTCGGGAGGATCGTTAGGGACGTCGTTCATTTGATGCAGCGGGAGCCGAGACGTTCTGAGATATAGATGTCGTTCTAAACTCCGTAAAAGAGTCTGTCAACACTGTATTCTGGCTGGAAGTAAAATCAGGCGCACGCCTGAATGTTGGGTGCCAACGGAATTTTCTGTTATCGTGAAATCCATGCCTGACGGGTGAGGTATTTCAGATGACGAGGATCCGTCGGCGATTCCAAAAACAGGATCTAGACATCTGTATAAGATCTGTCATTTTGATGTTTTATGAAATCGTTTTTATCTATTGGTCTTGCGGCCGGGTGCCTGTTGGCCGGTGGTGAGTTCGCTATTGCGAACCAGAGCGCATGGGGTGAGGCTGCGGTGAGGACGGAGGTGCAGGCGCTGCGGATGCCTCGAGACGGCGACCACGGGGTTCGTGTGCTTTCGCCCGAGTGGCTCGAGCTGACCCGGGTGTATCAGAAGGTGGAGAAGGAACTGCCACCGAAAATGTGGGATTTTACGGACGATGCGAAGCGCCCGGTTCCGGGGGATTTTGAGGTGACCGTCGGTGGCAAGCCTGTTGCGGTTGCCGAGGTGGGATTCAAACGCCGGGTTCTCTATGCTCCGCTGAAAGTCCGTGACCTGCGGGTCGGGAACTGGCTTTACCTTAAGCTGACGTCGCCGGTGCCGGAAGGCGCGGAAGTCAAGGTGACGACCAGGCGCGGCGATGTGATTTTTCCCGGCGAGACCTGGTCGGTGAAAGCCGAGCCATGGCGTTATAGTCCGGCCCTGCATGTGAACCAGGATGCCTATCCGGCCGAGGGGACAAAGATGGGATATGCGGGGTTTTATCTTGGGAGCCCGGGGGAGCTGGTGATCGCGGAGCGCAAGTTTGCGCTGGTGGATCTGGCGACCGGGGAGAAGGCGTTTGAGGGAGATCTCGCGCCGCGCCTTGACAGCGGTTTTGGCACGCCGTCCTATCAGAACGTGCTGGCGGCGGACTTTTCCGCGTTCACCAAGCCCGGGCATTATGTGCTGAGCGTCGCGGGGCTCGGCGCCTCGCTGCCGTTTTGGATTGATCCCTCTGGCGCAGGCCTGATGGCACGCAGCTACGCGCTTGGGATCTACGGCCAGCGCGACGGGGCACCGGGGAATCTGCTACCCTACACCCGGCACACGCACGGGCCGGCGCATGCGGCACCAGCGCGGGTGATGACCGCAGAGGACGAGCACAACAAATCCATCTCTGGCACCAGCGCCGACGCAGTGAAAAACCCGCGCCACACCGCGCCCATCATGAAGTCGATCGCCGACAGCCTGTATCCATACGTCAAGTCGGGCGAGGTGGACGTGAGCGGAGGGCACCACGATGCGGGCGACTACAGCAAATACACGATCAACTCGGCGAGCTTCATCCACTCGCTCGTCTTCGCAGCAGATGCTCTGCCAGGGGTTGCCGGACTCGATAACCTCGGGACTCCAGAAAGCGGGGACGGGATCAGCGATGTCATTCAGCTCGCCAAATGGGAGGCGGATTTTCTTGTGAAGATGCAGGATGACGACGGAGGGTTCTTTTTCATCGTCTATCCGGAGAAGCGGAAATACGAGGACGACGTGACCCCCGACGATGGCGACCGGCAGGTCGTGTATCCGAAGAACACGGCAGGCACGGCCGCCGCCGTCGCCGCGCTCGCCCAGGCGGGGACGTCGCCGGCATTCAAGAAAGCGTATCCGCAGGAGGCCGCTAAATATCTTGAGGCCGCAAAGAAGGGGTGGAAATTCCTGCGGGACGCGATCGCCAAGCACGGCCGGGATGGAGCCTACCAGAAGATCACCCACTACGGGGATCTCTTCATGCACGACGACGAGCTCGCTTGGGCGGCGGTCCAGATGTTCCTGGCGACCGGCGACGCAAAGATCCAGGGGGAGCTGATCGCCACCTTTGATCCGGAGAGCCGCGACGTGAAGCGGTGGGGCTGGTGGCGGCTCCCCGAGTCCTACGGAAACGCCCTTCGCAGCTACGTCTTTGGCGCGCGCAACGGGCTCCTGCCTGCGGAGAAATTCGACGCGGCTTATCTTGAGAAGTGCAAGGCCGAGCTGGTCGCCGGTGCGGAAGACGAGATGCGCCGGGCGGATGAGAGCGCCTACGGGCTAAGCTTTCCTGGCCAATCCAAGGCGTTCATGAATGCCGGATGGTTTTTTGCGGGCGACCGCTGCCTGGACCTGGCTGTCGGCCAGGCGCTCGCACCGAAGCCGGAATACCTCCGCGCGATCGCGAGCAACCTCGGCTTCGAATCCGGCGCGAACCCGATCAACATGCCCCGCATGACCGGCATTGGCGCGTATCAACAGCGCGACATCACCCACCAGCATTCTCAAAACGACTGGCGTGAACTCCCTGTTCCGGGGATTCCGCTCGGCGCGCTCCAGGGCGGGTTCATGTGGATCCACCAATACCAGCGCGAGCTCGGCCAGCTCTCGTGGCCGCCCGACGGCGGGAAGGACGCCTACGCGCTCTACGACCGGTGGGGCGATTCCTTCAACACCCTCATCGAGTTCGTCAACTTCAACCAGGCCCGCGGCATGGCGGCATCCGCCATGCTCATGGCAATGGGGCCGGATCAACCGTGGAAGCCGGTCGATGCGACGATCGAGGGGATGCCGAAAAAACCGCAGCCCGGAACCCCGATAACCCTCAAAATCCAATCCCCGGTCGATCTCTCGAAAGCCCGGATCATCTGGGAGGCGAGTGGGCACGAGATTTTCGAGGGAGCGGAGTTCGTCTTCACCCCGAAAAATGCCGGCGATTTCCTCATCGAGGCCGACGCGCTACTGCCTGACGGACGCCGCGTGTTTGCCGCGATCGGCGGCCGGGTGCACCAGGGCGAAGGCGGAAAGCCGGCCTTGCGCCAGCCCTCGACCCTCGTGCTGCTCGACTTCGACAAGCCGCTCACTGCGGATACGATCAAGGCGGCCGCCGGCTTTGAGGCCGAAATCGCGGGGAGCCCGACCACAAGCGACAAAGATCTGCTCTGGATGGAATCCCCCTCGGGCGCGGCACTCAAACTCACCAGCTTCAACGACAGGGTCAAAATCCATTTCCCGGACAGCATCACGACCGGCTTCAAACTTTCGGCATGGATCAAGATCCGAAAGGTTCCCTACGGAAATGCACAGACCGCTTCTCCCACCCTCCTCGCGATCGAAGAGGGGCGCGACAATACCTACGGACTCGTTCAGGACAAATGGGTGCTCTACCCCGGAGGGGTCTCCCGCCCGAGAATCCGCATCGGAAACGAAACCGCCATCCCCACCGAAAAGCTCGCTCCAATTCTGACCCTCGGCGACTGGCACTTCCTAGAAATTGAGTTCAGCGCCGGGACAGCCACCGTCACGGTTGACCGAAAAGAAGCTGCCCGGATGACTCCCGCAAAGGGTTTCTATGAGAAAGCGCCTAAGGCCCTGGTCCTCGGACATTTCATTGGACTGCTCGACGACGTGCACCTTGAGACCCGCTGAAAGTCTGGGAGCTACGGCCGATCCAGGAGCCTTTGCATTTCCGTGCGGAGGCTGCTGCGGTCGGCGCCGACATAGCTTGCCGGCAGAAACCGTTTATCCGAGCAGGCCAGGACGGCAGCCAGCTCCTGCAGGCGGAGGAGCGCGGGGTCGAGCGGGTCGATGAAGCTGCCGATCGCCTCCTCGACATCTTGCTTGGAAGGGACTGATTTTCCCTGGAGCTCGGCGGCCTCCTGGGCGCGAACGAGCATGGCCTCGGCATCGCTGCCGGTAATCGGATGGCCCTCGAACGCGCGGCAGGCTGCGGCGAGCGCCTCGTCATCCAGCGGGATCGCCCGGGTTTTTGCCACGGTCTGGAAGAGGGACTTCGTCTCATCCGGGCTCTGGGAGGGGAACAGCGGGATGCAGAGCCCGAACCTGCCCTGGCGCTTCATATCGATAGCGAGGAGGTCGGGGCGGGAGGTCATGGCAATCCAGATTTCCCGCCCGCGCATTTTATCGTCGCCGATGTGCGCGGCGAGGGCCGCGAAGATCCGGTTCCCGATCCCGCTATCGCTGGCGCCGCCCTCGCGCGAATTGCCGAGCACGGCATCCGCCTCGTCAATGACCACGATGACCGGGCCGAGCGCCCGGATGATCATGAGGATTTTTGCGAGCTGCTTCTCGGTCTCCCCAACCCACTGGGAGCGGAAGTTTCCGAGCTCCAGCATCGGCATCCCGCACTCGCTCGCAAAGCAGGAAACGAGATAGCTTTTCCCGACGCCGATCCGGCCGGGCAGCAAGATCCCCTTCTCGATGACATGGAGCTTGCCCTCGCGGACGAGCCGGGCGATCTGGCGCAGCTTGGCCTTCGCTGCGGCATGGTTGGCAACGGAATCAAGGTTTTTTTTAGGATCAACCTCTTTGAACGTGACCAGCCCCTGGCAGAACTCCTCGATCAGCCGCTTTTTTCCCTGGGCGATGTAGGCTAGGTCAAACGGGATTTTCGACTGGAATGCCCATGCCACGAGATTCTGCAGCCGGCGCAGGTTTAGCCCGGCGGTCCGCTTGGCAACGTCTTGCGGCGACATCCCGCACCATGCGCTCGCGTCCTGCCCCCCCAGTGTTGCGGCGATCGTTCCTGAATCAAGAAACTGGGCGCGCTCGGCCTCATCCGGCATCTCGAGGCGGACCTGGGCCACATACGGGTTGTTCGCCAGGCTTTCGCTGAGGTTCGCGGGGGTTTCCGTGATCAGAAAGATGCCGGCATCCTCCTGCGCTTGGCAGGCTGCGAATTTGAGCAGCGAGACCTCCGCCATGCGCTCGCCCTCGCTGAGGGAGCTGCTGGGCGCGGGGATGATTTTCTCAGCGAAGTCCACGACGAGCGTCGTGCCGGCTCCCGCCCCCTTTTCGTCGCGGTGCTGGGACGTGTAGGCGCGGACAGCCTTCAGCGCCTCCACAAATTTGGCGGGCGCCTTGCAGGGGATTCCGGCGGCCTCCGCGTAGGATTCCATCCACTTCATGAACTCCGCCTGCATGTCCTTGGTGGCGAAGGTCAGCCCGTCCGCAACGTCAAAAAACAGCAGCATGCGCCGGTTGGGGAAAATGCGCTGAGCCAGCAGGGACTTGAGGTTGACGAAGAGGGGGAGCCCGTCAGGCTCGGCGATGGGGAAGAGGTCGAAGATGTTGCCATGGAGGATGAAGACCCCGTGGGTGCCAGCGTTCCACGCCCGCGCAAGATCTTTTGTCCAGGCCGGAGAAATCATGATTTTGCGGCCTCCCGCCCCGCTGATCGGTGAGCCGTGGCGCCCGCCTCATCAGTGGCGGGCGTTTCAAACCCCATCTCGGAGGCTTGGGCGGGCAGGTCCAGCGACAGCTCCTCCGCGTTGCTCATGCTCTGGAGGATCGCCTTGCTTTCCTGGAGGCTCTCCACGCTGGCATTGACCTTAGCCGAGAGGAAGTCGCTGTTGCGGTTGGCGATGGCATCCGCCCGGAGGAGCTGGATCTCGTGCTCGAGCCGGCTGAGCTCGCTGTTGAGGACCTGGAGGTTTTCCTGGGCATCCGCGAGGGATTTCCTGTGCTGGACCAGCGTGTTGCGAAGGCTTTCTTTCGACGCGCGCAGGCGCTGCTGCTCCGGGGAAAGGGTTTTGATCTCCTCCTCCACCGCTTGCAGGCTGCTCTCCAGCGCCGCCCCGTCCGTCTCCGAGAGGTAGGTTTCGATCCCCTGCTGCATGAGGAGCATCTTTAAATAGGCCCAGAGCAGCTCCTGCAGCTTCCCGTTGATCAGGGAGTTCCCCGGGTTGTTTCCTGCGACCTCCGCGCACGTCCTTGAAAGGCTGCTGTAGCGGGCGCGGTTGGCCTCCTGAAGCCGTTCGAGAAGGGAGTCGCGCCGCTTGATAAAGCCGCCCACCTGATCTTTTTTTGCGAGCTCCTCCGCGAGCTTGAGCCGGTCATGAATCCTCTTCACGAAGAGGTGGGATGTCGGGAAGTAAACCCAGCTGAGCGCATAGCCGGCAACCGCCAGCATGAGGACCAGCGGGCTGGCGGCAGCAAAGGCGGCCGCCAGCCCGACGCCGATGGCGGCATGGGCTTTGGAGACGGCAAACTCCTTGTAGTAATTCGGGTCGTTCACTTGCTAGGGCTGCTCAAGCTTTTCGCGGATGTGGTCGCAGAGCTCGCGGAAACCGGCCTCTTTGCGCATCTCCTTCAGCGGCCGGTCCGGGCGCGGGGCGGGAATGATTTCGGCGATCGTGCCAGGGTTCGAGCGCATCCGCAGCACGCGATCCCCGAGGTAGACCGCCTCCTCGGCAGAATGGGTCACAAAAAATACCGTCGACTCCTGCTCCTGCCAAAGCGAGACGAGCAGGGCTTGCATCTGGATGCGAATTTTTGGATCCAGCGCGCCGAACGGTTCGTCCATGATAATGATCCGCGGATGCAAAATCAGGGTGGCGGCGATGGCGACCCGCTGCTGCATCCCGCCAGAAAGCTCGAAGGGATACCGTGCGGCTGCCCCGCCCAGATCGATTTTTCTGAGCCATTCGAGCGCCTGCGATTCGCGCTCCCTTCGCGGGACGCCTTGGAGCTTGAGCCCGAACGCCACGTTGCCGAGCACCGTGAGGTGGGGGAGGAGCGAGTATTTCTGATCGACAACCCCCCGGTCGGACGAGGGGCCCTCCACTCGGGTTCCAAAGGCAAGAACCTCCCCCCTGGTCGGAGGGTAGTGGGGCTCCAGCCCGGCGATCAGCTTGCAAAGCGTGGATTTCCCGCACCCCGACTGCCCGACTACGGTGATGAGCTCCCCCTTGTCGGGAATGTCTTCTACGAAGAACGAGATGTCATCCAGGATGACCTTCTCCTCAAAGCATTTGGTCACGCCCCGAAACTCCACCACGTAAGGGGAGGGGACGACGGGGCGGGATGCAGCGGCGGCGGCGGCATTCATGTTTTGTTTTGTTTGGCGTTGTAGGGGAAGAGCCTTCTCCCAAGCCTGAGCCAAACTTGGTCGCAGACCACCGCCATGAAGATGATGACGAGAATGATGGCGTAGATCGAAGCCGTTTGGCCGCGCCTCTCCGAAAGGTTGATCAGGTAGCCGATCCCCCGGTCTCCGTTGACAATCTCGGCAAGGATGATCCACCCCCACCCGATGCCGTAGACCACTCGCAGGCTGTTCCAGATCGCCGGGCCAGCGACCGGCACGAGGACCTGCGTGACGATCTGCCACTGCGTCGCCCCCTTGGTGCTCGCGAGATTGACGTAGTCGTTCGGGACATCGGCGATGGCCCGGATGACAGCCGGCAGCAGGGCGACGAAGCACCCGATGAAGAGGAAGCCGACCTTCTGCGCCTCGCCGATCCCGAACCATGCGAGGGAAAGCGGGATGAACACGACGATCGGGACATATCCGGCAGCCACGGACAGCGGCCTGAAGAAGGCCGCCACCTTCGAGTAGGACGCCATCAGAACCCCCAGCGGAACCGCCGCAATGGCGGCCAGCGTGAACCCCGAGGCGATGCGCTCGAACGAGATGGCCACCCCCCGCACGAGCCCCTGGTGGAAGTGGAGCCTCGGAAACGCCTGAAGCACCTCCCAGGGGCTTGGTAGGATCAGCGGGGCAAGCAGCCGGCCCTCCACCTCACGTCCGGAAGTCGCAAGAAACCATGCGGCAAAAACAAGGAGAGTGAAGCTGGCGGTGAGGAGGATCGCCGCCGCAGCGGGCGTCTCCTTCCGCACGCTCATGCGCCCGAATTTTCCCAGGGCGAGGAGCGCGAAGGCAAACAGTATGGCGGCAAGATAAAATGCGGGCATATTATCAGGAGATCGAAAGCTGCACTCGAATGCGCATGAATAAAATCAGGCCGTTAGGAGAAAACGGGTCTTCGCGTGCATTGCGAATGATGGGATTCTTGTCAGTCTGTTTCATTTGCATCTTGGCAGTGAGGGGCGCAGCCACTGCGTTTCAATATGCTTGGTGGTTATTTGTCGTTTGTCGAGACCATCCTGCATAACCAGCAGGGGCCCAACATGCCTCACAGGCTGAAATGTCACCATGGAAAGAGGGCAGAAAAAGCTCATAAAGAACCAATCAAACAACCGCAGTTTTCTCCTCCGTGCCTCAGGCCGTCCACCAAGTCCGGACTCTCGATATATTTGTGAGCCTCGTCGAATACCACGAGCTTGTTGAAGAATGAGTGCGTAGATCCGCGAGCGGATCAGTGCGCGACATTTTCTCCGGTTTGTCAGGGCGTTCAGATGAGTCCGCGAAGCGCCTGCAAGCCAGACGCCACGATCATTCCCTGCCCTTCGATGCTTGCGATGACTTCTTCCGGCGTGCGCGTGTCGACTTTTACCACGGCGTTCGGGTTCACTGCTTTGAGGTCGAAGACGGCGGAGTCGATCGCATTGGCCTTGGACTGGGCGTCGCGGGCGGCTTTCTCCCGTTCTCCGATTTTCGTTTCCAGCGATTTGATTTTCTTGTCCTTCGGATTGGCTGACTTGAGGGCCTTGAACTTTTCCTTGAGAGAGCGTCATCGGCGACTTCTTGCCGACCTTCACATGCGTGAGGTCGTAATACCAAATCTTCGTGGTTTTCTTTCCCTTGGTGAAGAAGAGCAGGTTCGTCTTCACAGTGGCTCCCGCGCCGGAGAAGCACCCGCCGGGCAGGCTGATAATCGCCCACAGGTCGCACTCGTCCACCAGTTTCCGTTTTGTCTCCACAAATGCGTCCTCGTCTTTGCGGAAGAGGAATCCGTCATCAAGGACGATCGCGCAGCGACCGTCGGAGGCGAGTTCGCCGAGGATGTCCTGAACGAAGAGCACCTGGGTGCTGCCGGTGGCGTAGGCGTAGTTTTTCTGTGCGTCCTTGCCCTCCTTGCCACCGAACGGCGGATTCGTGAGGATCACGTCGAAGAACTTCGGCGCCTTGTCGAAAAGCGCGCTGTAGGTCGCGCGTTTGGTCAGAGTGTTGCCATGCCAGAGGTTCGGCTGGTCGATGCCGTGGAGCACGAGGTTGGCGAGCGCGATAGGGAAAACGAGGTTTTCTTTCTCCCGGCCAAAGAATGTCTCGTGCTTGAGCGTGTCGATGTCCGTGCTGGCGGGGGACTGGCCGAGATTGCGGGCGATGTGCTCGTAGGCGATCGCCAGGAATCCGCCGGTGCCGCAGCAGGGGTCGGATCGTGTGGCCAAGCTCCGGTTGGATCGTATGGACCATCGCCCGGATGACTTCGCGCGGGGTGAAGAACTGTCCGCCGTCGGAATTCTTCTCACCCATCTTGAGCAGGAGGTCTTCATACACCTGCGAGAGTGTGAAGAAATGCGTGTCGTCCACATGGTCGATGCTGATCTCATCCACCTTGTCGAGAATGTCGCGGAGGTTCGTCTCGCTGTCCACCCGCACCCGCTCGACGGCGGTCATGATCCGGCCGATCACCCGCTGCTTCCGCGTGGCCGTGGGATTCGGCAGCTTGGTCGCGGGATCAATGTCCAGCGAATGCAGGTGCGGCAGCAACCCGGTGTTGATGAACTCGAAGAGCTTCCCGTCGCCCTTGGAAAATAGTTCCTGCCGCTTCCAACCGTAGGGCTTGCCCTCGTCGGTTTGCGGATGCCCAGCCTTGCCGGCCTCGTCTTTGGGAAACGGCGCGGCCCAGTCCTGCCAGCGGAACGGGCTGGACAGAGCGGGCGAGAAACTCCCGCCCACCGCCTCGGCGGCCTCGCGGTCGCGCTTCTCCTGCGCGTCGAGGATGCGCAGGAAGAGAATCCATGTCAGCTCCGGCACGTATTGCAGGGCGCTCGCGCAATTCGAGCGCCGCATGATGTCGCAGATCGATTTGACGAACGACGACAGCGAACGCGTCCCGGCGATGGTCTTCGGGGGTTTCTGCTTCGGTTGTTTTTTTCCTTTGGGCATGGGTCAGGGCGTCTTCTTTTTTCCTTTGGCCGGGAATTTGGGCAGTTGTTTCATCGCGTGGTCAAAGTCCGATTCGTAGCGACGATCCTGCTCCACGCGGAAGGCAGTGTATTCCTTCTTTGCCAGTGCAAGCGCTACCGCATGGGACACCCTGCCCTTGTCTTGCAGGATTTCCTGCTCGTTGAACCGGAGGAAGGCATCCAGCCGCACCTCCCAATCCGCCATCTTCATCAGCCGCCCACGGCTGGCCTGAAACTCCGCGTGATCCAGATACATGTCCACGATGTGGTTCAGCGTCTTGATCTCGGACGATTTCAGGTAGTTTTTTGCCGTGGCGATATCCGTCTTGAGAATCTTGCCCCTAGCAGCCTGTCGGACTGAAAACCGAGCGGCAAAAGCCGCCGTTTTGTGATTT
>JBAXXX010000071.1:0-20084 GCA_037127695.1 Verrucomicrobiia bacterium
GCGCACAGCCCCCATCAAACCGGTTCTTTCCAGCCATTCAAAACGTCGAAATGCCGTTGCTGGCCTTCCACGTTCATCTCGCTCTTCATGACCTTCCATCCGCTTCCGAGTCCAAGAGCCATCCCAAAAAGTGTATTCGCATCCATATCTCAACATTGAGCACATCTCCAACCAAGTGCGCCAGCACTTCCTGCTCTCTCCCCAGGACCGTCTCTTCCAGATTCCCCCCGAACGCCTGCCGCGGCGAGCGGTGCGGGGTTTGGGGGCGCACAGCCCCCATCAAACCGGTTCTTTCCAGCCATTCAAAACGTCGAAATGCCAAAAGAAACTGCCAGGGCCATTCGCGGCACGCATTGGGGTATTTTCTCATCAGGGCTTCCGGCATGTGAACCTCTTCGCGGGTCATCACGGTGGGAGGTCTGCGTTGGGTGTGGCCTGCGATCGGTTTTTCGAGGGTGAATTCGGTTTGGCCAAAGACTTTGCGGGTGAGGAAGACCATCGCATTGAGCGCCTGCTTCTGGGTGGCCGCTGAGACGTTGCGCTCCAGAGCGAGATAGCTGAGGTAGTCGGTGATCCCTTGCAATCCGGCTTCCTGCGGGGGTTGTTTGAGGCGGATCAGGGCCGCAACATCGTCCCTGTGCTGCGGGTCTTTCCACTCCAAAATCACGGTGTCGTTTTCGTAAATTCCAGCATTGACCATGGAATCGCCACGCACCTTGAGCGCAAAAACCTGTGAGCCCTTCGACAGTTGGATTGTATCAAGGCCAATGGAAATCGCGCCATCGAATCCCTGGACTGTCGAATCCCTGAACTTGCGTTGCTCCCCAGAGCGGAATAGAATCCCGGGACGTTCATGACTTTTTTCTTCATATTCCTCTTCATCTGCCTCGAGGTCGTTCTGATCTTCAACCTGCTCATCGTCGTCCACGAGCTCGGGCACTTCCTCGCAGCAAAGTGGCGCGGTCTCGTCGTCGAAAAGTTTGCGATTTGGTTTGGGAAGCCGATCTGGAGCAAAACGATTGGCGGAGTGGAGTACCGGCTGGGCTCGATTCCGGCGGGCGGGTTCGTGGCGATTCCTCAGCTTGCGCCGATGGAGGCGCTGGAGGGGAAGGTCGAGCAGTCGCGCGACCAGCTTCCGCCGGTCAAGCCGCTCGACAAGATCATTGTTGCTGCGGCCGGCCCGCTGTTCAGCTTCGGCCTGGCGTTCGCCATGGCCTGCATCGTCTGGTTCGTCGGCAAGCCGCAGAGCGAATTCGACTCCACGACGATCGGCTACGTGAAAGAGGGCGGGCCCGCAGGAAAAGCCGGGCTCCGCGTGGGCGACCAGATCCTTGCTGTGGACGGCCAGCCGGTGAAACATTTTCTGAGCGGCGGAACCGACAGCGTGAAGTGGCGGATCATCCGCAGCGAGGGCGAGACGATCGCGTTCACCGTGAAGCGGGACGGCCAGGAAATCACGATCCCAACCGGATGGACAAAGCCCGAGACGTCCAGCTGGAGGCGCCCGGCGCTCCGCGAGGTCCAGATCGGGCCGCGCCTCCTGCCGGGCATCGGGTTTGTCGTCCGGGGCGGCCTGGCCGACAGGTCCGGATTCCAGTCGGGCGACCTGATCACCGAGATCAACGGGGAGCCGATCTACAATATCGATGAGATCGGAAAGTTCGTGAATGCGAATCGCGGCAAGTCGCTCGCCGTCACCGTCGAGCGGGGCACCTCGCTGGTTTCGCTGGCCCTCCCGCTCGCGCCCGATTCGCCAAAATCCGCCCCCGTGAACTTCGGGATCGAATGGGGGAGGACGAAGCTGGTCTACCCGGATCCCTTCACGCAGGTCCGGGACGCCGCGACCAGCATCTTCCGGATGGTTGACGCCCTCATCTCTTCCAAGTCGGACGTCAAAGCCGCCCACTTCAGCGGGCCGGTCGGGATCATGCGCCTCTACTACCAGATCTTCGAAAACGAAAATGGCTGGCGGATCGCGCTGGCGTTCAGCGTGCTGATCAACGTCAACCTCGCGCTGCTCAACCTCCTTCCTTTCCCGGTCCTCGACGGCGGCCACATCACGCTGGCGATCATCGAAAAAATCCGCCGGAAGCCGATCAACGTCCGCGTGCTCGAGTTCGTGCAGACCGCCTGCGCGCTCGTGCTGATCGGGTTTATGCTCTACCTGACATTCTACGATGTCGGGGACATCTTCCTTCCGAAGCCGGCGGCTGCGGAAAAATCCAAGTAGGGGCATGGAGCCGGCCTACCGACCGTTTGCCGGACGCCGGCCGACCCGTGAGGTGAGGATTGGAGCAGGCGGCGTCGGCGGCGGCAACCCGATCCGCATCCAGTCGATGCTCACCAGCGACACGATGGACACCTCCGCCTGCGTGAAGGAGACCCTCGGTCTCGTCGAGGTCGGATGCGAGATCGTCCGCATCACCGCGCCAGCAGTCCGGGATGCAAAAAACCTCGGGAACATCCGCGCAGAGCTCCGCCGCGCGGGCTGCTCGGTCCCGCTCGTCGCCGACATCCATTTCAAGCCGGAGGCCGCGCTCGAGGCCGCGCTCTGGGTGGAAAAAGTCCGGATCAATCCAGGGAATTTTGCCGATTCCAAGAAGTTTTCCGTCCGGGAATATTCGGATGCCGAATACGAGGCCGAGATCGGACGGATCCGGGATCGGTTTGCCCCGCTCGTCCGCCTCTGCAAGGATCGTGGCGTGGCGATCCGGATCGGCACGAACCACGGCAGCCTCAGCGACCGGATCATGAACCGCTACGGCGACACTCCGCTCGGGATGGTCGAGAGCGCGATCGAGTTTGCCCGCCTCGCCCGCGAGCTCGACTTCCACGAGCTCGTCTTTTCGATGAAGTCCTCGAACCCGAAGGTCATGATCCAGGCCTACCGGCTGCTTGTGGCAAGGCTCCAAGAATGCGATGTGCGGGATGCGGATTGCGGGGCGGCCGAACCGCGCGATGTGAGGGATTCCTCCCTTCTCCCTTTTTCCTCCTGGAGCTACCCGATCCACCTCGGCGTCACCGAGGCCGGAGATGGCGAGGACGGGCGGATCAAAAGCGCGATCGGCATTGGAAGCCTCCTGGCCGACGGCATCGGCGACACGATCCGGGTCTCGCTCACGGAGGACTCGATCCATGAGATCCCGGTTGCAAAAGAGCTTGTCGCCCTCGCGGAAAGCAGGTGGTGCCGGCGGGACGCCTGTGTGATGCAAACGCCACAGGGCGGGACGCCCGCAGCGCTTCCCTTCGATCCGTTTTCCTACGCGAGACGCGCCTCGCACCAAATCTTGTCGGCCGGCATCCCGACGGGCGGGGGTGAGCCGGTCCGCGTCGCGGCCCGCCGGGCGGACTCCGACAAGCTCTCCGGCCCGGGCGATTTTTCGCCGGAGATCCTCTGCGAGGACGCCGGCGTTCTGGAGATCGATCCGCGCGATGATGCGGCGGTCGCCGCGGCGAATGCCCTGCCCGATCCGCGCCTGGTGACGGTCGCCGATTCCTGCGGCCTCAACGTCATCCCCGCGTTCCGCATGCTCGCCGCCCGCCTCGACCCGCGGCACCCGATCCTGCTCGTTGATCAATTGGGAAATGCGGAATGCGAAATGCGAAGCGAGGGTCGCCCGGAGGGCAGCAGGGAGGGCACGCATCCTGCGTGTCGGACATCCGGCATCCTGCCGGATGCCCAAGGGCCCTGCGCCGACGCATCCTTATCCGGAACCGGGCTAATCAACCTGCTGGCCTCGGCGACAAACATCGGCGCGCTGCTTTGCGACGGCATCGGCGATGCCGTGCTCGTTCAAGGCGGAGAGGCCCAGCCGCTTCGGCTCGCCTACAACATCCTCCAAGCCGCCGGCGTGAGGTCCTTCAAGACCGACTACGTGGCCTGCCCGAGCTGCGGGCGCACGCTCTTCAACCTCCAGGAGACAACCGCCCGGATCAAGGCGGAAACCAGCCACCTCAAAGGCGTCAAGATCGCAATCATGGGCTGCATTGTGAACGGCCCCGGAGAGATGGCCGACGCGGATTTTGGCTACGTCGGAGGAGGTCCCGGCATGGTCAACCTCTACGTCGGCAAGACGGCGGTCCAATTCAACATCCCGGAGGCCGAGGCAGTTTCCCGCCTCGTTGGCCTCATCCGCGAACGCGGCCGCTGGTTCGAGCCTGCCTCAGATGCTTCGCGGATTACTCCATGCGAACCGGTTCATGCCGGGACACAGGAAGAGAAACCGTCAGGATTTGTTTGGGCCTGAGCAGGAATCCGACCGTCCGGCTGCGGCGGGTGATTTTGAATTTCACTGGCTGCGAGAGGAAATCCACAATCCGGCTGCGCTGGACGTCCAAGGAGAATCCGGCGCGCACAGCGGAACGGACTCCATGGCCGTAGGGGTTGAAGAGGCGGACTTCGAGGCTTTTTCCCTCGAGCTTGGCGCTGGTCACGATGGCCTCGCCGGTCACCTCGATCAGGCTGTCCTGCGCGGGCAAGCTGGCGCCGGTTTTTTTCAAACCCACATCTTTGGCGGCCATCTGGCAGGCCTCGATGCCGCCTGCCAAATCCTGCGCCAGATGAAAGAGCGCGGTGCGGTCAGGCGCACCTCTCAGGGGCGCGATCCGGTAGCGGAACGTCATCTCATGGCCAAGAAGCTGCCCGTCAGGCTGACCTTGCGTCATCACCGTCCTTCCGGTGGAGCGATAGAGGGTCAGAAGGATGGGACGTTCCGGAGTGTCGCGCACCCCCGCTTCCAAGAGCGCTCCATCGCCGACCACTGCCAGTCCCCGGCGCGTGTCGTGAACAGCCGTCCAGCTCTGTTGCGGCTTGGCCTCGATTTCCATCTCGCGGTAGAGGTGGCGATCCTCGCGAAGGGCGACCGGACGCTCGACCACATCGAATGCGGCATCCGCAAGGAATGTCTTGGCTTTGGACCCGCTCGGGAAAAGCATGCGCAACCGGTGGTCGCAGGCAGGATTGACAACCCTCGTGGAGACTTCCAAGAATTTCTGCCCGCAACGAAGCTTGAGGGAGGTCTCGACAAGAAGCTCGACGAGGTCCCCGGACCGGACGCCTCGGCGGGCGTCGAAGGATTCCGGGACCATCATGCGCGTCCGGATTTTCAGCTCCGCAACGAGCGGGCCATTGGAAACCAGCACGACATCCGCAGCGCAAAACTTTGAGCTACATTTCTGGTCGTTGACGGGCTGGTGGTGATACCACCCGTCCCCGATGTCGGCCGCATCCTCAAGCTCGAGAAGTCCGGGGTATATTTCCCCGCTCGATTTGTCGAGGAGCGTCAGCGTGCCGCCGGCACCAACCTCGACGCGCAGAAATTCGTTTTCCAGGCAGGTGCTTGAAACGGCAAGTCCGGGGGTCGACGGATGCCTCGTTGGGGCAATCACTATCGGGATGGTTGCGCCCTCGCCAACCGCGACGTCCCCACGCACGGTCAGCGTCGTGTAGCCGAGAGCTGGCACTTCCAGCTCCAGGGCGACCCTCACCTCCCTGAGCGGGACAATCTCGGGGAACTTGATATCCCGGATCCGGATCCGATTGGCTTCCCGGTTCTGGGAAATCCGCTGATAGGGCAACTCCTGTCCTGCGCTTTCGAAAATTCTGAAGGCCGGCTTATTCTCAAATCCAAACTCGTCGGTAAACTCCGGCCAATCGGCGGGAATTTCCAGCACGAGTTCCATCGGTCCCGTGCGCGTGACGGCAAGAGGATTGAAAACCGACACCCTCAGCTCGCGATCACCCGGAGAGCCTTCGACCGATGCCGTGAGGGCTTCTCTCGCCGAGTCAGCCAGGCGTGCGGCAATCTGCCTCGACTGGCCAAACCGGTATTTCATGTCCTCGTGCACCTGGTCGATGCTGCAGCCGCAGATCGAATCATGCGGATGGTTTTTCAGCAGCCATTCCCATGAGACTTCCAGGTAGCGCCCGGGCCACTCCGCGCCGGCCCGCAGCGTGGCGAGGGCGGAGAAGGGCTCCGCCCAAGCGCAGAGGAGGGTTTGGCACTCCGCATTATCCCGCTTGATCCACTGCCTGCTCGAGCCGACTCCCGGAATCAGGAACGACTGGTCCACATCCATCTGACAAAGCGCGGGCTCCCGCAACTCCCCGGACCAGATCCGCTTCACCTCTCCAAATGTGGATAGCAAATCGTCGATAAAATTGTCGAGGGTGGAGTGCTCGATCCGACACGGCCCTTCGGTTTCCCAGAGCACCTGATAGTGCTGCGGGTCCATCTCCAGGTGGTCGCCGCCATCAAACACCAGCGCCGGACCCGAGGGGCCTGTGGCTTTCAGCTCCTCCTGAAGGAATGCCATCAGATCCTTGCTGGCCTTTGCAGGGTCGAACACGGTGGCCGGCTCCTGGGCATGCCGCACCTTGTTCGCATAATCGCAATACCCGCTCTTGCCAAAACGATACGAAGGCATCGCAACATGGTCTGCCCCTTCCCAGTGAAAGCGCGCATCCCCATGAAATGGCACCCCACGCCAAACAAGGGCCGCACGGACTCCAAAACCCCGCAAAATCTGTGGCAGCTGCGAGCAGTGCCCAAACAGATCACAGACGAAGCCCGCCCGGGACGGCTGCCCGCCAAAAGCCCGCACGACATCGTTCCCTTTCCGGAGGTTGCGGATCAGGGATTCGCCGGAAACCAGAAACTCGTCGGGCATCACATACCACGGTCCGGCCACCAGCTTCCCCTCCCCCAGCAGCCGCCGCACAGACTCCGCCCGCTCAGGACGAATCTCCAGATAGTCATCCAAAATAATCGACTGCCCATCGCAGGTAAACGGCCCGCGCAGCACCCCAGACTCCAGCCGCAGAAGAACACGGTCCATCAGCCCAACCAGACGAGCCCGGTAATCCTGAAACGTCTGGTACCACTCGCGATCCCAATGAGAACTTAAAATGTAATGTGCCCGACGGATTTGTTTCGACATATTGAATCTGTTTCAGGTATTCTTGCCCGAAGTATGAAAAATGCAAGCCGTAATTTTGAGGCATTGGAAATTCAGTTCCGGGGCGGATCGCGTCCAGACTTTGGGCGGGGCGGCATCGCCCAGCGATGGGCGAATATCCTGGGAAACGCCAGCGGAGGCTCGGGGCCATTGCGGGCGTGGTCGCGGGTGAACGGGAACGCCCCGGCGCCGCTTTCGCTGGGGCCCGACGTGGCGAGGCTTGTCGGCCACGGGGACTTTAATGTGGAGGTGGACGTCGAGCACCTCCTTGCGGGGATCAACACCGTCGAGGTCATTGCGGAAGACTCGGCAGGCGTCCGGCGAAGCTCACTGCTGGATTTTTCGTATGAGCCACGGGCCATTTGCCCGCCTCCGCTTCTTGACATCTGCACCGACGATTGCGCGTGCATCTATGATTTTGGCCAGCCTGTGGATGGCGACTGGAAGCTCGGACCCGACGGAGCCAGATGCCTTGGGATCGGCTACGATCGGCTGCTGGCCTTCGGGGACCGGAGGTGGAGCGACTACGAAATTTTCGCGGAGGTGACCGTGCACGGATTTCACACGGCTCACCCCGGCTACCCTCATGCCATGGGTCCCGGGGTGGGATTCCTAACGCGTTGGGCGGGCCATCACGATGACGGCCTGCAACCCAGGGTCGAATGGCGGCCGTGCGGGGTCCTTGGCTGGTATCGTTTTGGAAGGGATCGTGCGGACGCCGTTCGGAACTACCGGCTGTGCATGAATGGCGGGGACACCTCGGCACCAGGACTCAGCGGGCTGCTCGCAGAGGACCATAGCGGACTCCAAATAAAGCCCGAAGTGCCCCACTCTTTCCGAATGCGAGTCAAAAGCCGCAAGGGCCGAACTTCCCATTACAGCCTCCGGGTCTGGCCCGCCAGCTCGCCGGAGCCGAGGGAATGGAACCTGCAGGCAGAGGGGCTTCCCTGCGAAAACCAGACCGGCAGCATCCTCTTTGTGTGCCATCATGCGGATGCCAGCCTCCGCCGGGTGCAAGTGCGCGCGGCGTGAACGGTCAAGAAGGCTTCCTCAGATGCCGCCGCAGCAGGCGGGCCATCGCCGCCGCTATCGCAGGAGACCAATCAGGAACCACACGCCGCAAACGAAGCGTAACAAGCAAGGACTGAACCTGTTTCAGTTTTCCCTTGCCAATCGGATGGAAAGCGGTAGCGTATGCCGCATGAAGCCTTCTCCCCCGCATTGGAGCGTCTCGCCAGCCCTGCAGCTCTGGTCGGTGAGGAACGAAATGAACACGGATGCACGGAGCACGCTCCATGCCATCGCAGCGATGGGATACCGCCGGGTCGAGCTGGCGGGATTCGGGAATTTGGCAACGCCCGGAGAGGTGCGCGATGCCGTCGAATCCGCCGGGCTGACGCTGCTGGCCACGCATGTGCCGATTGAGTTTTTGCGATCCAAGCCGGATGGGGTTCTTGAGGATACGCTGGCCTTGGGCACGTCGAGGGTGGTTTGTCCGATTCTTCCGGCGGCCAGCTTTCAGACGCTGGAAAGCTGCCGGGAAGCCGGGCGGGAGATGGATGGGATCGGCGCTCAGCTACGCGCCGGGGGAGTCCAGCTATCCTATCATGTCCATGGCCGGGACGAGTTCAAATTGCTGGATGGAGAATTTGCCTTGGATCGGATGCTGGCAGAATGTGCGCCGGGTCATGTGGAGCTGGAAATTGACGTCCTCTGGGTCGCGCATGCCGGCATTTCTCCCGGAGATTACATCAGGAGAATGGGGGCGACCCTGATTCATATCAAGGACATGACTCCTGAAGGGAAGTCCACGGACCTCGGAACCGGAATTCTTGATCTGCCGGACATCCTGGGCGCCATCGGGGAAACTCATGCTGCGGAGGACGTCATCATCGAACAGGAACACTTCACGCGGCCACCCATGGAGACGGCCGAGAGGAACCTACGGGCCTTTCAAGAGCTGATCTCAAGGAAAACCGTTTAAAATGTCCGTTCATTTAGCCGCATTTCCATTAGCTCCCCTCGTCGAGCGCATCAGATCCGGGGACGCGAGCGCGAAGCCTGAGATTGTCGTTGCCATGATGCCGATGCTGTGGGGCATCTGCACCCAGGTCGGAACGGCATACGGAGAGAACCCGGGGAATCTCCTCTCCGCAGGAGCCATGGCAGTCGAGAAGTCCATCCCCTACCTGACAAAGGGATCGATCGGCAGCTGGGTCTTTTTTCTCAAAAAAATCGTCATGTCTGCCGCGATCCACGAAGCCAAGTGCAACCTCCCAGGCAGGAGCCTCAGCGGGCCGGCAACGAAGATCGGCTACTGCGAGTCCCTCGACGCGGAGGTCACCCACCACGACGAGGCATGCGGCACGCTCCACGATATCCTCGCGGACCAGAGCCCAGAGGTCCGAAGCTACGACTATGTCTACCGCTCGCTCGCCAAGCTCAAGCGAAACCAGCGGGAAATTGTCGAGCTTCACTTTGGATTCGATGGAAGCGGCGGGCGCACTCAAGAGGAATCCGCCACATTGCTGGGCTACACGCGCCAAAACGTCAGCCTGCACATCAGCAAGGCCATGAGGAAGCTCCGAGCCCTCCTTGCCGAGGAGCTGGCGATGCTCGATACCCGGCGCGAAATGTCACCTCAGGAGCCGAGGAGTGAGAGCAAGGCCCGGGCGTCCTCACGGAATGCCTCGATGCTGTCGTCACGGACAAATTCCAGCATGACCGAGCGATCGCGTTCGGCCCCACGGAGCACATGGAATGCGCGGTTCCAGAGTGCCGCACCTTCGGAAAGCGGATGGCGGACAATGCCCGAAGGTCCAACCGTCCAGTTGAAGACATGGATATCGCGGACGTCCGGCAGGATCGCGCCAAGCCCGTCGAGCGCCTCGGGTTCCGGAATTTGAAGTGGCGGCTGCCAGTAGGTTGCGATCGCGGGATGTGCGCACGCGGCGAGAAGGCGCTTCGAGGCCGCATACGTATCGTTGACCGTGCCTCCATGGAACTCGAACGCGAGGAGAATGCCTGCCTTTTCTGCCAGATCCGCCAGGCGGCGGGCCTCGGCGACGATAGAGTGAAAATGGGCGTCATCGGACTCGAACGTCCCTTTGTTTCCCGCCCAGACCCGGATTTGCGGAGCACCCAAAGCGACCGAAGCCTCGAGCACTTCGGAGAAATCCGGCCCGCCTGCGGTGCAGAGCCGGTAATAGGATCCGTAGGCGGCGGTAGCGAGGCCGGCATCTTCGGTGATCTGGCGCACCTCGCGGGCATTGGCGGGATTGCCCGGCGGAACATGGACGTCCCCTCCCCACTCAATGGCCCGCAGCCCTGCCTCGCGGATCAGAGCAACAATGTCCCGGGGGGACAGCTTTCGGAATGTGATGGAAAGCAGTCCGGGGCTGAGCACAAGAAAGATTTTCAGCCCTTGAGGGCTTCGTCAATATAGGCCAGCACGTTGGCGACCGGGGTGCCGGCCTGGATGTTGTGGCAGGAGCTGCAAATGTAGCCCTCCCGGCCTGCGCCAAGCGTGTCGAGGCATTCGCGAGTCTCGCGTCGCACCTCCTCAGGAGAGCCGAACGGCAGGACTTTCTGATTTTCCACGCCCCCGTGAAAAATGACGGACCCGCCGAACTCTGCCTTCAGCGAGGCGCGGTCCATGCCCGGGCAGACGTGCTGGATCGGATTGAGGATGTCAATCCCCGCCTCGATCAGGCCAGGGATAAACGGGCGTGCGGCCCCGTCGGTATGAAAGAGCACTTTCTTTCCGTGCTCGTGAATGATGTCGCACCAGCGCTTCATCCGCGGCTGGATATGCTCGCTCCAGGCGTCCACAGACATAAGCTGGCTCTCCTGCGTCCCCAAGTCGTCGCTGATGAAAACGATGTCAAGGAGGTCACCAAGTTCGTCGAGCAAACGGAGCAGCATGGCAGTCTGCACGCGATCAATTTGGTCAAGCCCTGCCTGCAGGATTTCTGGCTCAGCGATGACATCCATCAGCGCGTTCTCCAGCCCGCGCATCGTGCAGTAGATCTCAAAGTGAGAAATCCACGGGCCAATCGTCGCAAATCCGAAATCCCTGGCACTCTGGGCAGACGCCTTCGCGGCCGCGTATTCAAAAAGCTCCGGGGCCGGCCAGCCTGGATAGGAGGTGATTTCGTCCGGCGATTCGCATGCGCCGAGCGGCGGCTTTCCAAATTCGTGATACGTCGCGGCTCCGGCCTTCACCAGCCGGGTCGGAACCCCCCACAGGTTGACCTCCCCGCTCTCGTTCGGATCGAAATACTTGTGCCCACCGTATCCTGGGAAAACCCAGACAATTTTGTCGAGCCCGAGCTTCTGATAGACCGCGAGCTCATCGGTTTCTCCGGTATGCGCCCGGAGGCTGTCGAGCACCTCGCCCGTGCACCACATATCCACGGGCACACGGTCGGCGGGGGTTCTATTCAGGGTGGCAAGGACGCGATCTCTTGGTGACATGGGTCTCAGTGGGATGGCTTGCTGGCTTCGGGAGATTCCGCGACGGTCCCGTCATCGGCAGCGTCCTCGTGCTGCTCGTCCAGCTTGCGGAAGAGCTTCAGCATGTCGGTGATCCCGCCGATCGTGAACCAGATCGTCGTGACAATCCCGATGGCGAGCGGAAGCAGGATGCCAGCGAAATGGTAGTAGCTTCCCCATTCGGGAGTCGTCCAGGGACGGATCGAAGAAAGCGGCGAGGGCAGGCTCCCGGCATTCAGACCGATGACGTTCCATGCCGTCACCACGATGAAGACCAGGAACCAGAACATGCTCCAGACAAAGAGTCCGCCGGAGACAAATTTGTCGCCCTTGGTGAAGTGCTCGTCGTAGCCCAGCGCCTTCTGGAGAAGGGTTCGAGGTTTCAGATTTGCCCTCCTCACCTGATCCTCCGCGACCGCATATTTCCCGCGGTGCAGCAGGCGGTCGAGGTCGTAGTCCCCCTTGCCGGAAGCCAGCGACGCGGCGACGTAGGCGCCGAGCGCCCCGAGCATCGACAGGAACGCGAGCACCTGGCCGTTGAGCGGAAACTGCGGGTTGACCTGCCGGATGATGATGCTGGAAAGCGAGAGCACCAAACCGGTGATCATCCCGGCCCACGCCCCGCCCGCCGTTCCTTTTTTCCAATAGAGCCCGCCGATGATCACGGCCCCCGCGCCGCCGAGAAAAATCGCGCCCGTGATCGCGAAAAACATGAAAATGTATTCGGTCTGTCGGAAGAGGAGGCTGAAGAAAAACGAAAAGACGGCGACTCCGATGATCGACCACCGCAACCAGCGGATGTGCTCGTGCGGTTCGAGCGGCTTTTTCTTGAGCGGCAGGACGACGTCCTGGATGAAGATGCTTCCCCAGGAATGCAGGTAGGATCCGTCGCAGGCTAGGAGCGCGAAGAGCATGATCGCGCAAAACGCCCCCTTGATGCCGACTGGAAGGAGATGCGCGAGCGCGACCGGCACGCGCATCTGGCTCGCGATCTGCGGGTTCTCGATCGTGCTCAGCGTGGCCTCCACCGTCTTGGCGCCGGCGGCGAAGTCCGGGTGGTTCATATACGTGAACGCGCAGATCCCGAGCAGGGTGATCATCACGCCGCGCGCGAAACCCCGCCAGCTGCCCAGGATGCCGCCCATCTTGGCCTCATGTGGGTTTGCGGCCGAGCAGTTGAACCCCTGGTTCCCCTGCCAGGCCATCACCCCGTAAACGTTGATCGCCATTCCCATGAGCACAAACCAGATGTTGAAGTCCTTCACTCCCGACGTGTCGAACGGGTTGAGCATCGACTGCCCCGGCGGCTTGGCGGACATCGTCGTGGAGATCTCGGCCCAACTGAACACGCTGTAGAGTCCGAAAATCACGACCAGATACAGCAACCCCGAAAGGATCCCCTCGACGCAGTCGGTGATCATGATGCTGAGCTGGCCGCCGATATTCGTCAGGATCACCGCCGTCGTCAGGAAAAGCCCCATCACAACCGCGAATGTCGGCACGGTGAAACCGCCGACAGCAAACGACTCGGGAAACCCGCAAAAATAGACGAAGAAACGCGCTCCGACCGCCGGAAAGATCCCGTAGTTCACCACGCCGGAAACGAAGGCGAGAAACCCGGCGAACACACGGAACGATCGGCTGTAGCGGATCTCAAAAAACTGGGCGAGCGTCAGCGCGCGGGTCTCCCGGAACCGGTAGATCACAAACCCGCTGAGCGCGATGAACAGGCCGACCGGGCCGCCGATCATCCCCCACCAGTTGACAGCAAAACCCGCCTTGTAAATCATTTCGAAAATAGCAACCGCGCTCACGGCCCCGAAAGCCGCCTCGCCTTTCGCATTGCAGATCAGGTAGCGCCCGGCCGCCCGCCCGGCCGCCAGGAAATCGGCAACCCCCTTCACATACCGGCGGACCCAAAGCGCAAAGAATATCATCCCCGCAAGAGGGATGCCGACAACCAACCAGTCGAGAAGTGAGAGGTTCATAATAATATAAAAACTATTTCTGCGCGGTCGCCAGCGAGAACTTGAGCGTCATCGGCTCGCGCCGGCTCCGAGGGTCGCCCGTCGTGCGCACGGCTTGGATGCTCAGCGGACGCACCTCGCTCTCCTCGCCAGTTTGCCGGTTCTGAAACTTCACGGAAATCCGATAGGTGAACGTCCGGGCCGGCTCGGGAAAGTTCAGAGGGGCATCCATCGCGGAGCCGAAGCCCACCTTCCCAAAAAATCCCGTCGCCTTCGCATCGCCCGAGTTCGGGAACTTCCCCCACGACGGGCTCTGATCGATGAGGATCTCCTTGCCGCCGTTGATCGAATAGAACCTCTGGTAGTATGGCTGCACCTCGCCGGGCGAAAAGCTTTGCATCCAGTGCCCGCCCGAGACCTTCGTCGCATGGTGGCCGCTCTGGGAAAAGTCGAAGGTCATCACCATGTCCATCGCCGTATCCTTCGGCAGTGCGTTCGCGACATAGAACACGGGAGCGGCCCCATCGCTGATCAGTGCGTTCGCTTTGACGTTGGAACCAAGATCCTGAAACGCGGCGTTCCAGTCCTGCGCGTCCTGCTCAAAACCGTTGGGATCTTTCGCCGCCTCGTAAACATATTCCCCGCTCCCTGCCTGCGCGGCAGAAACCGATATCTGAGCGCGGGCCGCAGAACAAAAACAGAAAGCCAAAAAGGCGACCGAGAAAAAGCAGGGACGACATGCGGAGAATGAGAAATAACCGATGGCCGCTGGGCAAACAAGGCGGGAAAGTGATCTCATGGACGCAATCTGCAGCAAACATCAACGGAACACAAGAAAAGATTTGAATCTTTTTCAGCCGCCCGAAGGGTGGCACCCAACCGGCTTTCGCCAATAGGAGCTCTACTCCCCGGCATGATCAATTCGAATTCTAGGAATCGACTCTTACCTCAACGTCCTGAGATTTCTTCGCGCCTTCGCGGCTTCGTGTGAGCCTCCGGTTTTCCGAGAACGTTATGCGGTGGAGATATCAGGCTATTTTCGTGCGCGCGGAGGCTTGCGAGGTCCGCAGGTCGCATCCGGCCAGACTTGGGCGTCAAGACGCCTGCGGACAGGAGAAGCCTCGGGATGCTTCAGGCGCTCAATCATGGTTTTTCCAGCGAGGAGGCCCACATCCCCGATCGGGCAGGAGACATGAATCCAATCGTTCCTGCGGGTAAATTGGGGGGTGGGATCGTCAAATCCGACGATGTTGAGGTGCTCGGGAATCCGCCAACCGAGCTCTGAGCAAACATGTTGTAGCGCAGGCACATTGCCGTCCATCGCCAGAAACAGGGCCGTCGGTTGATGCTCGGCCAGGAAGCTGCGGAGGCTTGCCTGATTGATAGCGTCAATTCTGTCGTGGTTGAAATCGTTTTCGTAATCCAGTCGGAGGACGAGCTTTTCATCGAAAGCGATGTCGGCACCCTTGAGCGCCCGCCTGAAACCATCCATCCGCTCGGTGGTGCTGGAAAAGAGGGGCGCTCCGACAACTGCGCCGATCCGGCGGTGTCCGGCCTCAATGAGGCGCTCTGTGGCGATGCGGGCGGCTTCAACGTAATTGATCCCAATGAAGTCGGCCGCGACCCCAGGGATGGCGCGGTCCAGAAAGACGACGCGGGTGCCATTTTCGATGAGACGCTGGATCTGAGGCAGGGCCTGAGAGCCGGGGCACGGGGACATGATGAGCCCGCGAAGCCGCAGCTGGGTAAAAATACGCAGGTAGTAAAGCTCGTTATCCGGGCGATCCTGGCCATAAACCGAGAAGGCGTGCTGGTCGGCTTTCTCGAACTGGCGCATGATCCCGTAGAGCGCGCGCCCGAAAAAGTCCGGCGTGGCATTCGGAAGCACGATTCCTACCGCACGGTTATGGCGGCTGGAAACGATCTGAGCGATAATGTTGGGGACGTAGCCCATCTCAACGGCGATCGCTCGAACCTTTTCCCTCGTCGAGGCCTTGACTAGCTGGTTATCGTTGAGTGCCATCGAGACCGTGCCTACGCTGAAACCAGCGCGCTTCGCAATTGTTTTGATATCCACTTTCTCTGGCATGATGGTTCTTTGTTCGGATGTTCGGGTCTTCGCGAGGGGGCTATTTGCACAGACCTATCAGTTCTCCGGCAATCCGCAAGCATAGATGAGCGCGCAAGCACGCGTTGAATCGGATTCACGCGCCTGCAAAGCACCCGAGAGCCGCTGGACAGCACCGTGAAGTGAGGCTACCAGAGGGTGAAACGGGTCGGCATCCCCCGCGTGAGATCCGCGAAAAGGAGCGGCGGCTGCAGGAAAAGAGCGCGGCTCTCCATCTGTGCAGCTTCGCTCTTCCCGCGGAAAAAGCGAAAGCGGAAAAGATGCGCTCTCGCCAGATGGGGTCGATATGGGCGTTAAAAATCAGGTGGATGCTCATAGTTTTTGAAGGACCACAAGTCTGAGAAATCGTTTGGATTTTCCGGTCAGCGTGGCGGCATCTTTGAGGTCGACGGTTGCGGTGGCGCCGCTGGCGGCGATGGCTGAGGCAGGGTTGGCAATCTGCGTCCATGTCGCAAGATCGTCGCTCGCCCAGAGCTGGTATTCGACATCGGCCGGGGCGGGTTCCGGGCGCACAAAGCGCAGCGTCAGGAAATTTTGAGCATCCACATCTGCAGTGGGCAGGTTGGCCGAAAGCGTGGTGGCATCGGTGATGGCGAGCGCGTATTCCAGGAAGTCGGAGCAGCCGTTGACGTTCACGTCGGCGGTCGTCCCCGGCGGGAAGAAGGTCTTGGCTGAGTCGGTGGCCGATGGCGAGGCATTGTTGGCGCCGTTAAATGCCACGACCCGGAAGAAATACGTCGTCAGCGGCGAGAGCCCTGTGGCATTCGCTGAAGTCCCATTCGCGCTGGCAGAGACGGCTTCCGTCCAGGTGCCGTTCGTGCTGAGCGCCTTCTCGACTCGAAATCCGGTTTCGTTCGTCGAGTTGTCGGCCCAGGTGAGCGTGATCGAAGTCGAGCCGGAGCCGAGGGTTGGCACGGCGGCCAGCGAAGTCGCGGCGTTCGGCGTTGGCGATTGGACGGTGAGTGTGGCCGGGTTGCTGACAAGGCTCCCTGCGCTGTTGGTCAGGAGGACCGTGTAGGTTCCGGCATTCGCAGCCTGCGCGTTCGAGATCGTGAGGTTGGCCGAGATGGCCCCGGAGATGTCTGCACCATCCTTCCTCCATTGATACGTCGGCGCAGGCGTGCCGGTGGCCGCCACCGTGAACGTGGCGTTGCCGCCGGGGGCGACAGACGCTGAGGCCGGCTGCGTGATGATCGCCGGGGCCGCGCAGAAATATTTGATGCTGAGGTAGGAGTTGACCTGCGAGAGCTCTTCCGCGCCGAGTGTCCGGTTATAGACGATGACCTCGGCGATGTCGCCTTGGAAGTAGTAGTTTGACGTCGGGGTGCCGGCGTTCGTATTTCCGCGCCCCAGGAACCCGCTGCTGTTCGTGTTGGCGATGGCTGCCAGCTTGCCGGTCGCAGTGAAGACAGATGTTCCATCCGCATAAACCGCCTCGCTCGTGCCGCTATGGACTGCGGCCGTGATGGTGAAGTTGCCTCCGACGGAGGATGCGCGGGTGTAGGTAGGGATGTTATTTACCTGCCCGGTGCCGAACCGATAGTTAACCTTGCTCTGGTAGGGCGAGAGATAGACAGTGCCCCAGGAGGACGCTTCCGACCAGAAGATGGCCGAAGCGTTCGCGTGGGTGGCCGGAGCCTGGTTGATCGCGTTCGCGGAGACCATGAAGATCGTCATGCCAGTGAGCGTGTTCACCGGCACGTCCGAGAAAGCAAGGTTGTCGTCGGTCCCGTCGAACCGGACAACCGGCTTTCCGTTGACGCCGCTGGAAACGAACGCCGGCTGGCTGGCGGCGGTCGCCTGGGTGGCGGAGATCGTGCCGTTGCCCGCCTGGTCGGCCCATGCGGAGACGGTGCCGTTCGTCTGCGTGACGCCGGCATCGCCCCTGAGCCAGAGCATCATGCCAGCCCCGGGGATGGCCGTGTAGCTGAACGATGCCACATTCGATGCGGCGATCATGTTGCCAGCAACATCCCGAACGCCTGTGACGGTGACCGTGTAGCTGCCCGCAACCATGCCGGAAACTGTTAGCGCCACGGTGGAGGTGTTCGCCTGCCGGGCAGCCGCAGTGACAAGGAGCCCGGGGATCCCGTAGTTGGCCGCGACGTTGGCCGATGGGGCAGCGACCGCTTCGCTAAATGTCATGAGCACCTGTGTGGCAGATGAGCTCGATGCCGAGAGAACGGTCGGCGGAATTGTCTCGGCGAGGGTCTGCGCCGAGACCACGCTCGTCGTCGCGGAGTCAGTTCCGGAGCGCGTCACCGACACTCGGTAATAATAGGTTGTCGAGCCGGTGAGCCCAGTGTCGTCGAAGCTGGTGGCATTCGCCGCCGTCGTGGTGACAAGCGTCCATCCGGTGGCGCCATCCGCCGAGCGCTCGACCTTGAAGCCGGTTTCGTCGCTGCTGTTGTCCGTCCATTGGACACGGATCGATGTCATCGAGAGCGGGGTAAGGACGGGCGCTCCGGGCGCGGCCGGCGGCGGCTGGACGGTGAGCGTGGCGTTGTTGCTGGTGGCGCTGCCTGCAGCGTTGGTCGCAACGGCCGAGTAGATGCCCGCATGGGAAAGCTGGGCGCTTGAAATCGTAAGGCTCGATGACGTGGCGCCGGAGATATTTGTGCCATCCTTCCGCCATTGGCAGGTCGGTGCAGGGTTGCCGGTGGCGGCCACCGTGAACGTGGCATTCGCTCCGACGGCAACTGTGGTGGAGGAGGGCTGCGACGTGATGGCCGGCGCGGTCTGAACCGTAAGCACGGCCGCATTGCTGGTGACGCTCCCAGCAGTATTGCTCACAGTGACCGAGTAGGTCGCGGCGTCCGAGCTCTGGACGTTGGTGAGCGCGAGCATCGCGCTCGTGGCGCCCGGAATGTCCGTGCCTCCCTTGCGCCACTGGTAGGAAGGGGCCGGCGCGCCGGTGGCGCTGACGGAGAACGTGGCATTTCCGCCAGCGTTCACCGTCGCGGCAGACGGTTGCGACGTGATCGCCGGAGAGCCCGCAACGACGGCGGAGTAGCTGTCTCTGACATCGAGAACATCCGCAGCAGTCAGCGCGCGGCTGTAGATGCGGATGTCGTCCAGCTTGCCATTGAACGACTGCGTGCCATCGCTGGATTTCTGCCCGAAGCAGGCGGCGATGGATGACCATGTGATCGGGTTGTAGAGCTCGGTGGTCGGGAGAGCCACGCCATCTTTGTAAGTGTAAACTCTCCTCTCCGCATCGTTATAGACGCAGGTGATGTGAACCCATTGCCCAGCGACAAGATTGGTGAGAGAAGGAGTCGTCATGTCGCGCAGCGTGCGCCCGTAGCTTCCGCCCATGACCTGGATGTTCCACTCCGAGCCCGTCCAGTTATAAAGCCCGATGCTGAGGACCGGAAAAACGGTGTCGCTTTTTGAAAAGAGCAGGCAGTTCGAGAACGCGTTCGCCTTGAACCAGAACGAAATCGTGAAATCCGGCCCCGGCAGGCCCGCGAGCGTGCCGACACTCAGGCGGGAGGTGCTGCCGTTGAAGGCGAGCCCGTCGTGGCCCGAATCGCCCTGGCTCCAGGTGGCGTTGGCCGTGGTGGCACTACGGGCGTTTCCCGACGAGTCGACGGCGGTTGTTCCCGAGGTTTCGTTGAGCTTCCAAACCGCATAGGCGGGAGCCGTAAACTCGCCGGTTGCCGGCGTGGTCGCGGTGGCGGAATTGGACCAGGACGAATTGCCGCCGTCGTTGGTGGCGCAGGCCCGATAGAAATACGTCGAGTTGCGGGAGGCGGAGGTATCCTCGGCCGAGGTGGCGTTTGCTGCCGGAGAAAGCAAGGCGGACCATGTCGAGTTGTCGGTCGAGCGCTGGATGCGAAACCCGGTCTCGTTCGATGAGTTGTCTGCCCAGCCAAGCGCCACGGTCGTCGTGCCGGTGGCGACAGCGACAAGCGCCGATGGAGCTGCCGGCGGCTGCGGCAGGGCGAGCGCGGTCGCCGATGCGGATGCGGACGCGGCGCCGTCGCCGTTCGCGCTGAACCCGACGACGCGGTAATAATACGTTGTCGAGGCCGTGAGCCCGGTATCCGTGCACTCGACGGCATTTTCACCCGTGCTGGCCACGGCGGCCCAGCCGCTGGAGCCGTTCGCCGAGCGTTCGACCCGGTAGCCGAGCTCAATCGTGCTGTTGTCCGTCCACTGCACGCGCATCGTGCTGCTTGTCAGCGGGGTGAGGACCGGCGTTCCAGGCTGCGCGGGCACGCCCGAAACCGGCAAGGGATAGCCGGAGAGATCGGAGCCCGGCGAGACATACGTCGAGGGTTGCCCGCCGGCATTGGAAAGCCCAACGACGGTGCCAAAGCCATCAGCGGAGAGCCAGGTGATGCGGATGATCCCGCTGAAGAACATCTCGATCTGGAAGCTGCTGCTCGCCAGGGTGCTGTAGGTCTTAACTGCCTGGAACGTTACGGCCACACGGTCGGCGGTCTGAATGCAAGAGACCCCCCCCCCGTTGGTGGTGCCTAGCAGCCTGTCGGACTTTGCCAAGCCTGCGGCTTGAAAAAAACCGAGGAACA